>NZ_JBKDTZ010000090.1:0-22315 GCF_046339755.1 Acidovorax sp.
GAGTTGAGCCTGGAACTCAACCTGGTCGCGCAGCGTCTTCTGGTATTCGAGCTGGATGGGGCGCAGTTTTTCTTCAAGCAGTTTGATTGCCTCCTCCTTCTGGCCCTTCTGCACCAAGCCCAAAAACTCATCTCCGCGAGCAAAGAATTCGGAACGCGCCTTGAGCATGCTGGCAAGCAGCTCCTTTCCTTTGGGGGAGGAAACCAGTCTGTCAAGCAGCTTGTACTGCTCGGCAGTCGCTGCCCGCGCGGAGGTGATTTGGTCGTACGCTGCCTTACTAATCGGTTCCGAACTGAAGATGACCAAATTGCGAAATTGAATGGCTTGGGTGTTTACGCTGTTGGCCAGTACGCCCAGTGCCTTGGTGATCGGCACGCGAGTTTCAACAACGTCATTTAGTTTCGAGCGTTGGGCGGAGGAGCGTATAAGGCTGGTCGCCCCCAGCGAGACCAGCAAGAGCACCATCGCTGCAAATGCCATCATCAAGCGGGTAGAAATTGACAACTTGTTCATTGTTTATCCGTTTTTGCCGTTTCGTAATTACTTTGACTGAGGAGTGAGCGGATGTCCAGCGTCCAGTGTCAATCGGGCCTGTGAATTGCAGCTGCCACAAGCCCTGCGCCATGGCGTCCTTGAGCGTCGGCTGCTCGACTTGGCACGCTCCAGTTCCATCCACTCGCCATGGCTGCCACGCTCGTTCAGAACCCACACGAAATTTCCTTCCGTGGGCTCGTCAACGCAGACGGCGATATGGCGCAGCGCAGAGTTCATCGCCGCAGCGTAGGTCGGGCCAATAAGCCGGGTAGGGTGCGAGCGCCTACTGTGTACGTGAGCAAACGCCTACAAGTGGGCTTTGCGCTGCATCGCACACTTTCAAAACCCGGGATCCCCGCGCGTGGAGAAGATCAGCATGGCAACTGGAAGCCGCACCCTCTGGAAGGGTGCCATTACTTTCGGCTTGGTACACATTCCTGTGGGCCTGCACACAGCCGCTACCAGCGAAGGCGTGGATTTCGACTGGCTGGACAAGCGCACCATGGATCCGGTGGGTTACAAGCGCATCAACAAGCGCACCGGCAAGGAAATAGACAAGGACAACATCGTCAAGGGCGTGGAGTATGAGGACGGCAAGTACGTCATCATCAGCCCCGAAGAAGTTGAAGCGGTGTTCCCGAAGACCACGCAGACCATCGAGATTGAGCGCTTCATCGACGCCAACGAGATGCCCTTCATCTTCCTGGAGCGGCCGTACTTCGTAGCGCCGGTCAATAAGAGCGACAAGGTCTACGCGCTGCTGCGTGAGACGCTGATCGCCACCGGCAAGATCGGCCTGGCCAAAGTCGTTATCGCTACAAAGCAGCACTTGGCCGCGCTGGTGCCGTCCGGGCCAGCGCTGGTGCTCAACCTGCTGCGCTGGGGCGACGAGGTCAAGGGCCTCGACTCGCTGGAGCTGCCGCCTGCGGGGGCAAAGAGCGTGAGTGCCGCGGAACTCAAGATGGCTAAGCAGCTCGTTGCCGAGATGTCCGGCAAATGGAATCCCGACGACTTCAAGGACGAGTTCCGCATCCAGGTGATGAAGCTCGTCGAGAAGAAGGCCAAGGCCGGAGAAGGCAAGACCGTGGTGGAGCCCGAGGAAGAAGCGCCTCAGTCTGGTGGCGAGGTGATCGACCTCACTGCACTGCTCAAGCGCAGCCTGAAGGGCGGCGCCAAGGACGAGGCGAAAGCACCTGCCAAGAAGGCTCCCGCGAAGAAGGCGGCTGCCAGGAAGACCCCAGCGAAATCCGCCCCTCAAAGAAAAGCCGCCTGACGGCCACAGATCACCAAACCCAAGGAGACGACCATGTCCGATGACAAGACCAAGACCGGCGGCCAGGACCGCACCCGCGTCAGCCTGAGCGAGGACTACGAGGTGCGCGACTGGGCCGAGAAGTTCGGCGTGACCGCCGACGAACTCAAGGCCGCCGTGAAAGCCGTGGGCAACGACGCCAAAGCAGTGCAGGCGCATCTGAAGGGCAGCCAGTGAGCATCCGGTGCGCGTTGCGACCTGGAACATCAACCACGTCAACAAGCGCTTAGACCTGCTTGTGGATTGGCTGCGCCGCACGCAGCCCGACGTGGTGGCTCTGCAGGAGCTCAAATGCCCTACGGCGCAGTTCCCCTCAGCAGCCGTCGAGGCAGCCGGTTATAGCGCCGTGGTGGTGGGCCAACGTGCCTGGAACGGCGTAGCCTTGCTGTGCCGCGAGCACGAGCCCTTGCCGGTGATCACCACACTACCCGGCGACGCGGCGGACAAGGAGGCACGCTACGTGGAAGCCGCCATCAACGGCGTGCTCTTTGCCTGCCTGTACCTCCCCAACGGCAATCCGCAGCCCGGCCCCAAGTTCGACTACAAACTGCGCTGGTTCGAGCGCCTGCGCCTGCGCACGCAGGAGCTGTGGGATTCTGGCTACCCTGTAGTGCTGCTGGGCGACTGGAACGTCGTGCCGACCGATGCCGACATCTACAAGCCCGACACCTGGCGTGACAATGCGCTGCTTCAGCCGGAGCCACGCGCGGCATACGCTTCGATCCTGGACCAGGGCTGGATCGATGCCATCGCACAGGTGCACAAGAAAAGCGTGCCTTTCACCTTCTGGGATTACCGCCGCAAGCGCTGGGAGCGCAATGCCGGTCTACGCATCGACCACATCCTGACAGGGCCACTGCTCAAGGTAGTGGACGCCGGTGTGGACCGCGAGGAACGTGGTCGGGAAGGCGCCAGCGACCACGCGCCCGTGTGGGCTGAACTGGCGGTACAGAAGAAGGCTCCCGCTCGCCGCAAGACCGTAGCGGCAGCCAGCCCGGTGCCGGCGAAGATGGCAAAGGCCGCGCCGGCACCGGCGCCGAACACCCCCCTCGCCAAATACAACGCCAAGCGTGACTTCAGCAAGACAGCAGAGCCTGCTGGTGTGCACAAGCCAGCCAGGCAAGGCAAAGATGCCGCCCCCTTGGATGCGCTGCACTTCGTCATCCAGAAGCATTGGGCCTCGCGCTTGCACTACGACTTCCGGCTGGAGCTTGACGGTGTCATGGTCAGTTGGGCCGTGCCCAAGGGACCGTCGTACGATCCGGCCGCCAAGTCCATGGCCATACACGTCGAGGACCATCCGATCGACTACAGCACCTTTGAAGGCTCCATTCCCAAGGGAGAGTACGGGGCGGGCAAGGTGATCGTGTGGGACCGCGGCACCTGGGAGCCTGTGGGCGACCCGCGCGAGGGTCTGACCAAGGGCAAGGTGATGTTCAAGCTGCATGGCCAGAAGCTGGCCGGGCTGTGGGAGCTGGTGCGCATCTCCAAACCCGGCGAGAAGAAGCAGGACCAGTGGATGCTGTTCAAGAAGCGCGGAGATGCGTGGGCAAGGCCGGGCACCGAGTACGACGTGATCACCGCTTTGCCTGACAGCGTGGTGGACAAGCCCCTCGGTCTGATCGAGGAGCGGGAGCCCAGGCATGCCCCAGCGCCTCGGCGCACAAGCGTTGCAGACACAGACACCGCACTGCAGGCAGCCCGCAAGGCGAAGCTGCCGGCCACGCTCGCGCCCCAGCTCGCCACGCTGGTGTCGTCCGTGCAGGAGGGGGATTGGGTCATCGAGACCAAGTTCGACGGCTACCGGGTATTGGCACGCATCGACGGCGACGACGTGCGCATCTTCACGCGCAACGGCAACGACTGGACTGACAAATTGCGCCCAATCGCGGACGCGGTCGCCCAGCTTGGTCTGAGCAGTGCATGGCTGGACGGCGAGATCGCCGTGCTCAACGATGCCGGCATCCCCGACTTTAATCGCCCGCAGAACGCCATCGACAGCGCCCAGGTGAGCGACATTGTGCTTTTTGTGTTCGACGTGCCCTTCCTCGGCGACATGGACCTGCGCGCAGTGCCGCTGGCTGCGAGAAGGGCTGTGCTCAAGGAGCTGTTCGACGAACGTGAAAGCGACACCGTGCGATTCAGCCAGTCGTTCGAAGTGCCGCCCGCGCAGCTGTTGGGCGCGGCTTGCCAGATGGGCCTGGAAGGCGTGATGGCCAAGCGCGCAGATGCGCCCTATGTGTCGGGCCGTACCGACACCTGGGTCAAGCTCAAATGCCAGCACCGCCAGGAATTCGTGGTGCTGGGGTTCACCGAACGTTCGAACGCCACCAGGGAGGTGGGCAGCCTTTTGCTGGGCTTTCACGAAGACGGGCAGCTTCGCCATGCGGGCTCGGTCGGCACCGGTTGGGATTCGGCCGCAGGAAGGGAGCTGCACATCCGCCTGTCGAAGCTGGAGGTGAAAACGCCTTCGGTGAGCGCGACCGAGGTCAAGCCCGGCCGCTGGTCCAAGCGCCGTGCCGGCAGCGAACGGTGGGTGAAGCCGACCATGGTGGTGGAGGTTGCTTTCGGCGAGTGGACCCCCGACCAGCACATCCGCCATGCGGTGTTCCGAGGGATTCGCACGGACAAGCCCGCCAGCGAGATCGTTCGGGAGCGGGCCAAGGCGGCGCCAGCAAACGCGGGCGCTACGACGACCCCAACGCCCAAAGGGAAGACGAAGGCCAGCAGCCTGAAGATCAGCAATCCAGAGCGCGTCATCGATCCCACGACTGGGCTGCGCAAGATCGACTTGGTGCGCTACTACGAGAGCATTGCCGAGCGCATGCTGCCGCACCTGAAGAACCGGCCAGTGTCATTGGTGCGCGCTCCGACTGGGATCACCGGAGAGTTGTTCTTCCAGAAGCACTCCGAAAGCAAGATGCCCGGCGTCAAGGACCTGGACCCAGCCCTGTGGCCCGAGCATGCAGCGCTACTGGCAGTCGATTCGGCGCAGGGCCTGATCTCCGCGGCGCAGATGAATGCCGTGGAGTTCCATACCTGGAATTCCAAGATTGCACGCATCAACCAACCGGACCGGTTCATTCTGGACCTGGACCCTGGCGAAGGCGTGACCTGGCCCATGCTGCAGGAAGCGGCTGAACTCACGCGCGTGATGCTGACCGAGCTGGGGTTGGAGAGCTGGCTCAAGACCAGCGGCGGCAAGGGCCTGCACGTCGTGGTGCCCATCACCCCGAAGCTCGAATTCGACGAGGTGAAGGCGTTCTCGCACGCGGTGGTCAAGCACATGGCCAAGGTCATTCCGTCCAAGTTCGTGGCCATAATGGGCGGCAAGAACCGGGTGGGCAAGATCTTCATCGACTACCTGCGCAACGGTCATGGGCAAACAACAGCTTGCGCGTTCTCGGCGCGATCTCGACCTGGTATGGGTGTCTCGATGCCGGTGGCGTGGGAGCAGCTCAGGGAGCTTAAGGGTGGGGCGCAGTGGACTATCGCAACCGCGCGGGAGTACCTGAGCTTCCAGCAGGAGGACCCTTGGCGGAACTATTGGAAGAAGAGGCAGTCAATCGCCGCAGTTACGAAAAGGCTCGGCTAACTCACGTCTTTCGCCGAGTCAGATTATTCTGCCCACCCGCGGTGCAAGTTGACGCCGCCGAGTCAAAGCAGGGTCTGCGTCTCGATGCTTGTGCCACTGCATTGTTTGTACCAGTGTTGGTACCTCAAGAGTTGGTTGCTAGAGCTTGATGGGCAGGACTTTTTCAGCCTGAAGCGCCAGTCTTTTGTGCGCCGTGGCGATTCGGTCTGTTCCAACGACCATGAGTGGAGGGGCAGCCAAAGTGGGGGCGGAAACCTCGACAAGGCGCTTGATGCCGAAGCGATCAAGAAACCAGCTGTCGAACGCCGCGCGTTGGTGTGCGTGGAGGCCGTAGCGTAATTGGGCATAACTATTCGATCTATCGTCTCCACGATCCTCCATCGCGGGGACGATGCACGATCATGGCGATAGATCCAACCGGATTTCCGGACGCATACCATCTATCGCCAGCGGTGGCGAGCGCGCCGCCAAGTTCGGTGGCGCTACGACGAAGGGCGGTCTTGACTGTTGGGGTCCACCGCAAGAGATGCGTTGCGGTCGCGCTCCCTCTGCTCATCCACCAACTCCTGCTCAACAGGGTCTGTCTCTACTGCTGGGGGACTGTCATCTTCCCTACCTGCCGGCGCTGTGGCAGCGGCATCACGAAAGTGGCCAGTGACGGGAAACGGCTTCGATGCTTGGGGCTTCAAACTGTCAAGATTCATAATAATCTCCGGTATCTCATGTGGGGAGTTCAAGCTACCTTTATTGTTTCTGCTCCACGACGGTTGAGAGTCAGACAATGCCTTAAACCCGAAAAGCGTCCCTAGGGGATGCCTGCGCGTGTCAGGGTGTGCATGAGCCGTGGAACTTCCTCGGAAAGTTCGCGCGCCAAAAATCCCACTGTGCCATGGCGACGTGTTAGCGCCTTGCCAGCCAGCGCGTGCAACACGATCCCCCAGGCTGCCGCATGGAATGCTGGGACACCACGAGCCGCAATCCCAGCGACTACTCCAGCCAGAGTATCGCCTGATCCCGAAACCGCTAGCCCGGGTGTACGACCCTTCCAGCAAAGTGCAGAGCCATCAGCCTGGGCCAGATACGTGTCTGCCCCCTTGAGCGCCACACAAGCGCCCCACCGCGCCGCCGCCAATCGAGCATATGCGAGCTGGTCCGCCAAAATTTCGTCTTTGGAATCGCCCGTTAGATGCGCCATTTCGCCGCAGTGCGGTGTGAACACCAACGGCTGATTGAAAGGTTTGCGTCCTACGGCCGACATTGCATAGGCGTCGAGAACCACCACGCAGTTGCGAAAATGGGGCAGTAGTTTGCGCACGAATTCCGAGGTGCCCGCCTCATCCGCCATCCCGGGGCCTATGACCATCGCACCAACTTGATGTGCAAGTCCTGCGAGTTGGCCGACGCCTCGGCACGACATTGCACCGGTGCGCATTTCGGCCATGGCGATGACCCTGGCTTCCGGCATGGCAAGCGCCAAGCCCTGCGCCACGCATTGAGGGACGGCAACAGTCAGCTTGCCGGCGCCTGCCCGCAAGGCCGCTGTGGCGGCGAGGAGCACGGCCCCTGGCATCTCGCTGCAGCCTCCAACTACAAGTACATGGCCACGGCCCTCCTTGTCGGTTTGCGCATCGGTTGCCGGCAACGGCCAGCGTGCCAAAAGCTTCGCAGTGAGCGCGCGGGCGCGACTTGCAGTGCGCGGCATGGGGCCGATCACGGCTTGGGAGCGGTGGGCACGTCGGCGGCCACCGTGATGGGCGTAGCTGCTTCACGCAGCGGTGCTAGGAAATTGGCTTGCACCAGTTTCATGGCAATTGGCTGCGCAGGGCGGTCCTGGGAGCTAACTTGATAGGTGGTCACCGCACAGTTGGGTACGTCACCTTGGCGGTCGATGTCCAAGATCTGGCGCTCGTCCATTTGTTCGACGAGATAGCGCATGCAGTTGACGATAACCTGATGCGCCACCACCAGCACGCGCTTACCTGCGTATTCGCGGGTGATCATCTCCTGCAGGCTACGCAAGCGCAGGATCACATCGCACCAACTCTCACCGCCAGGCGGGCGGAAGTAAAACTTGCCAACATGCATGCGCTGTTCGTTGAGTTGCGGGTGCTGCTGCTGTATGCCAAATTTAGTGAGGCGATCCAATATTCCGAATTCCTTCTCGCGCAGCCGCTCGTCCAGTCGGATAGCAACGCCCGATAGACCACTGTGCTCCACTATGAGTCGCGCGGTCTGAAGCGCGCGCAGATAGGGCGAGCACAACACCACCTCAGGTTGTTCGGTGGAAGGCTGGCGGCCAAACCACTCTCCGAGTGCTACAGACTGCTGCTCGCCCAGGTCAGACAAGGGTACGTCGATGTCGCGCCAAGCCAGATCGATCACCTCGAGACCGGCTGACTCAGCTGCATCGCGCGCTACGTTGCCCGCGCTTTGGCCGTGCCGCACTACCCATAGGGTATGAGGAAGCTTGGTCTGCATGGTCGATTTACCTGCAGCGAAGGCTGGACAGAATGCACGCCGCCAGCGGGGAACGGCCGGCGAACCTTCCTAAGATGCCAGCCACGTCACCGCGGCCGGAGGCTGTGCGCGTGATGGGCGCAATCCAGAATGAACCAGTTGTGAGCCCGCCCTCAATCGGTTGAATGCAGCCGGTTCTACGCGAGGTCTGCATACTGGAGTTTCGTACCAACCGATGCTCGCCGGGAAGATAGGGGCGTGTATTGTTGAATTTCTGGTGAGGGATCATGGCCGCCGTGGTCTTCGTGGTTCGGGCTTTTCATCCTGTGGCGAACTGCATGATTTGCCTGTCGGCTGACGCGTCGAATGTGGGTGGTACCCGTCCTACGCTCGCTGCACGGGCAACGGCCACGACGCAGGCGGCTTCTTATCGAGGTCTCGGCGCGCAGCGTCCGTAGGTCCACGAGGTCCGCAGCCCCCAAGGCGACGATGAATCGTCGTGATGTGGCTCCCGTTGCAGTAGGGAATGGCGGGCGATCCTCGAACGTCTCATACGGGACTAAACGTGGCAGTGGATATAAGTATCGGCGTTCCTTGAGCTAACGGCTGGACGCAGGCCGAAGCTCCTATGGCAGAGGCCGACGAGGCCTAGTCAACGGTGCCTGCCTCGTTGCCCATTGACCGTAGTATGCACACGCTGTAGCAGGAGATTGCCCAGGCCTCTTTGTCGAAAAGAAGTGGATCAGTGTCCTACAACGCAAAAACAAAAGCATCGCTTATGTTCAGCCGATGGCCCAGTCATCACTGAAGCTTGTGGAACCGCATAGGCGTGGGTACATCGCTGCGTGGTAAAAGGCACGAGGCTGTGGCTTATCGCGGCCAGCGTATTGTTCCTTGGAGCCAATCATCTTTGTGCTGTTTGACTGGAACTGGTTGCTGGGGCCTGGGGAGCGCTACGTCAGTGACAACGCGCAGCGGGAGTTCAGGATCTCGTCTCTGGACGTCAAGCTCGGGCTCACCCCGAAGATCACTCTTGAGAGCGTGAGGTTTGCGAATGCTGGCTGGTCCGCCACCATCTGGTCAACATCCCAAAGGTCGCAAGCGTCTTTCTCTCGTTCGGAAGTTATTTGACGCTGCTGCCGCCTTGTAAGCTCGTGCCGCTGCATCATGTAGGCCGCGGGCTCGGAGGTCGAATTGCGCTGCTACTCAATTGAAAATGAGCGACCCGCACCTCCCGTTCGTTTCACAGGCCCATGAGCAAAGTAAATGATCGCATCGCTCAAGTCACCAAGCAAAACATCGAGAATCTCCTTTGCACTGAAGACAAGCGTCGTAGGGAGACCCCCTGGGCGTATAGGGCCATCTCGAAGTTCACCAAGCTCTGTGGCACTTGGCAGTTTTTGGTAGTGAACCTCGCATTTTTCGGCGGCTGGATAGTCTTGAACAAATGGTTCACCGACTTCGACCCCTTCCCCTACACCTTCCTTCTGTTTGGTGTTTCGCTGGAGGCAATCTTCCTTTCCATTTTAATCCTCATCAGCCAGAACATGGACGCTGCGGACAGCGAACGGCGCCACCATCTGGATTTGCAGATGAACCTGCTCACCGAGCGAGAAATGACAGCGCTGATGCGCTTGGTTGTGAAGGTGGCAGAAAAGTCAGGCATTGGTGAAGAGGAAACTGCAGAAGTGCGATCCTTCGCACACGAAACCGACCCGGCAGCGGTGCTTTTGCAGATTGTGAAAGCTGAGGGGCGGCGCCCTAGTAATCCACCAACCCAGTCATCTGCTTGATTCGACCGCGCTGCCCTCAGCACTCCTATGCCCACACGGTCGGCACGCAAACCTCAATGCTTGCGATTTCCAGCGAATATGACAGTTACGTTCAAGTCCTACACAGGCAATTCCATGTCTAGCGCTCAATGGATGCATGAATCTCGTCCAGGTCTTCATCCCGAGTTTCGACATTGGTGGCGCACGGTTCGAAACGAGCTATTACAAGCTTGTGTACGACGAACTGCTCCAACAATTCGGCGGGCTCACCGCATATCCGCGTGCGCCAGCGACCGGTCTTTGGACAGACGATCGCAAGCAGATCGAACTAGATGAGATCGTCGTCTTCGAGGTGATGACCCAAAATTTGGATCGACAATGGTGGGCGGAATACCGCGAAAAGCTTGAAGTTCGTTTCGCCCAGGAGGAGGTATTGATTCGAGTTCTCGGCATCGAAAAGCTATAGTGTGAGATGCCGTACCCAGGTGGCGCAGTTAAGGTAGTAAGTCCCCAGGCAGGCCGTGAGACACCGCCGCACAAGGCAAAGTGTGTTCGTCTTTCAAACCATGCGACTGCTGGACATGCGGCGCAAATGCCCCGCTCTCGGCGCTGATGCAGATTTTGATAAGTCGACAGAACTGGACGCGTTCTTTGAACGCTGCATCGGTTTACGATGATTCCGCAAAGAGCTAGCGTCGTAGCTCAAGCAGCGGAATGGTTGAAGGCGAGGCCGCAGAAGCGCTGAGAGCCGCTGGGGTTTATGGAGCAAAAGTCCCGACGCGGCAAATTGTTCGCTGGAGCATAGCGGATCCGAGAGGGGGTTGTTCAAGGCCTGTGACTACGGTTCACCACATCCAGTATGAACCTGTTGATCTTCTGAATATCGTCCCGATAGCGTTCTGCATGCCCATCCGTAACGACACTTCCAACCAGGTCGATCTGGTCGAGAAAACTTTTTGCCACGGCAGAAGGTCTGGGGTGAGATTCGACCAGCGCTTGTCCAAGCGCAATCAAGGCCGCGATGGTTGCGTGGTTGCGTTCAACCTCGGCTGCCAGCGATCGCAGCATTTGAGACTGGCGCGCAACCGCAACCTCAAGAAGCTGAATAGCCGCCACAGCCGAGGTTCCTGTACGTAGATCGTCTTCCATGGCAGCGAAGGCATCGTTGTTCGAAGCTCAGTGTCAGTGCTTATGCGCTTTCCTGAGACCTTCAGCGTGTTCCTTGTGTGCCTTCAATGTGGGGAGTGTCTTTGCGGCAAATGCCTTGACGTCTGCGTCATCCGCACGCTTGCTGGTGTTTTCAAACAGGGCGATATCTATTTTGTGGTCATCAATGCCCACCTCCTTCACGAATTCCTTGTCGAAGTCCTTTGCGGTCGCGATCTTCTCCAGTCTTTTTTGCTTGTCGGCGGGGACGGCCTCAGGCAGCACGGCTCCCTTTGACTTCGCTAGTGCTTTCAGCTCATCATTGGCTGCACCATGGTCTTTAACCAACATTGCGCCGTAGGACTTCACTGCTTCAGATCCGCCCTTTTGCTGCGCAAGCTTTCCGGCCTCGGCCTCGTACAGGCCTCCACCACCAGCCTTGGTAAAGAATTCTTGATCCTTCTTGCTAACTTCGGCATGAGCGCCAAAGGTCAAAATGGCCACGCATAAGGCGGCTGCGACTCGAACTGTATTCATCAGTTATCTCCGGTGAAAGGGAAGGAAGGGCCCGAGTGGGCTGGTCTGTTAAACCATTGGCGGATCAGTTTCCCGCTCTGGGTGCCGATGTCGCGCTATGCCCTGGATGAACGAGTTGAAGTCGGTGGCCGATGCTCCAAAGAACATCCCAGGATCTGGATCACCAGACGGGAGAGTCGCTGGAACCTGCGCCCGAAGCATCAGAGCTGCGGAGGCCGGCATCACCAAGATGGTCTTGCAGTGGCGATGCTGATCCTTGATGAATTCCGCAGTGTGACCATCCCCCGCCAGAGCCTGCACGCCTGCTTTACCATCAGGCAAAGCCAGTGCATCGAAGAGGAATCCGGGCTCGTTCTCCAGTGAAGCATCGGCATTAATCTCTACACCGTCTGTGGTCTTTACCGGCCCAATGCGTGGCGCAACGAAGCGCGGCACTGCGCCTTGAGCGAAAAGGGCTTCGTGCAGCGCAACCGCGCTTTTGCCAACGATGCCATCAGCAACAAGAATGGCAACTTTACGTCCCTTGATGCTCCCGTCACCTGGTCGAGCGAGAAGAGACAAGGCGGGCGATTTGGACACCTCAGGCTTTGGTGCTTTTGCCAGCGCCCGGGGCATCGCCTCAGGCAATGCTGCCATGCCAAGACCCGTTGCCACCTGCTGCGCGAGGTCATCGGACACATTGCGCAGGGAAGCAACCATGCGCTCACGGATCGCTGGCACCGTCACCTTGCTCAATTCAAAGCGGAATGCAGCCGCGATGTGAGCCTGCTCTACTGGGGTCTGGCTGTTGAAGAACAACGTGGCCTGGGTGTAGTGGTCGGCAAACTTCTCGGGCTTGGCTCGTACCTTGCCCTGGGCCTCCTTGGCCTCGATGCGGGCGGGCACCGAGACAAAGCCTTGCGCCGCACCGGCCTGGAAGGGGCAGCCGCCGCCCAGCGAGTTAGGCTCATACGCCACCTTGCCGCGATGGATAGCCTGGCGGTGCATACCGTCGCGCTGGTTATTGTGGACGGGGGCGATGGGCGAATTGATGGGCAGCTCGTGGAAGTTAGGGCCGCCAAGGCGCGAGATCTGTGTGTCCACATACGAGTGAATGCGTCCGGCCAGCAGCGGATCGTTCGAGAAATCGATGCCCGGCACCACGTGGGCTGTGCAGAACGCGACCTGCTCGGTCTCGGCAAAGAAGTTGTCGGGGTTGCGGTTGAGCACCATGCGGCCGATGGGGCGCACGGGAATCAACTCTTCGGGGATGATCTTGGTCGCATCCAGGATGTCGAAGCTGAACTTGTCCGCTTGCTCTTCCGTGAATATCTGCACGCCGAGTTCGTACTCGGGGTAGGCGCCGGCCTCGATGAGCTCCCACAGGTCGCGTCGGTGGAAATCCGGGTACGCGCCAGAGATCTTGACCGACTCGTCCCACACCAGCGAGTGGGTGCCCGCCTTGGGGTTCCAGTGGAACTTGACGAACACCGACTCGCCCGCCGCATTCACGAAGCGGAAGGTGTGCACGCCAAAGCCCTGCATGGTGGCGTAGCTGCGCGGGATGCCGCGATCCGACATGGCCCACATCAGCATGTGGGTGGACTCGGGCATCAGCGAGACGAAATCCCAGAAGGTGTCGTGCGCGCTGGCTGCCTGGGGCATCGCATGGTGCGGCTCAGGCTTGACGGCGTGCACCAGGTCCGGGAACTTCATCGCGTCCTGGATGAAGAACACCGGCATGTTGTTGCCCACCAGGTCCCAGTTGCCTTCGTCGGTGTAGAACTTAACGGCGAAGCCACGCACGTCGCGCGCCGTGTCCTTGGAGCCGCGCTCGCCCTGCACGGTGGAGAAGCGCACGAACACGGGGGTGATCTTGCCAGCTTCCTTGAAGGGCGCGGCGCGCGTGAGTTCGGTCAGCGGCTCGTAGCATTCGAAGAAGCCATGGGCGCCCGATCCGCGCGCGTGCACGATGCGCTCGGGGATGCGCTCGTGGTCGAAGTGCGTGATCTTCTCGCGCAGGATGAAGTCCTCGAGCAGCACCGGGCCGCGCTCGCCGTATTTGAGCGAGTTCTGGTTGTCGGCGATCGGGACGCCCTGGTTGGTGGTGAGAACCTGGCCGGCGGAATCGACGCGCACGCGGTCGAGCGGTGCGATGGTCGCATTGACGCCTTCAGGGGCAACCGTCCCAGTCTTGGCACTGCTGTTTGCTTCCGACACGGTGCTACCTGATGGCAGCCGCGAGGCCGGCTCCACAGCAGCGCCTTGCGCAGGGCTCACCCCGTTGGTGAAACCATGCTCTCCCGCTTTATTGGCGTTGTATGGCTTCGCGGAGGCGAGGTCGTTGGTCTCTCCCGCCTTCGCAGAGAGAACGTCAGCAGCTGGTCCCAGAGCGGAAGGAGCGCTGTCCGTATTTCTGGCAGGTGCTGCAGCAGTTGATGGAACAGGCGCGGCAGCGCCCTCGGCAGCACGCGTAGGATCTTTGGACATTGTGTACCTTCGTCACTGGGTTGTGGGACGGTACAGGTTACGGTCCCCAGCGCAATGATGTGTAGGACTGTGGCGCAACCAAAAGGTGGGTTGCCTGCCTAAGAGCGAGCAAATGACAGTTAGTTACGGTTACTACTTTTTTGAACGACAGCTTGCGCCTCCCCTCTGCGTCAAACTTACCTTTGTCGCAGCAGCACGCTCTGGTAGTTGGGTCCGTGCGCTTAGCGACCTGGAACATCGCGAGCGAATCCTGCATGGAGGAGCGCTTTAAGAGCGTTGTTGTCCTACGAAACCGCGCTGCGCTCGGCCTAAGCTTAAGGGCTGGACACCTCATGGCGCCATGCTTCGTTCAGACCAAAAAGCCGCCGCTGCGTTCGGGCGAACCAGAGCCTATTTAGCTCTTCTCGCCATGATGGCGTTGCTCGGCGTCATGCTATTCCACAACGATAAACCGCACGGCGACCAGCATTCGCAGTCTTCCAGACCGGTTTACGCAAACCAGGTCTCGGTGACCCTCCGCAAGGCGCGAGCGCTCCATCAGGGTCGATTTAGCACTAGCCATCGGTGCGCGCGCTCAACACCAACACTCTTATTCCATGACACACAACCCCCCAATCGCAGTTCCTGAAGCGCCGGCTCCTGACAAAGACGCCACGCGGGCCCCTGCGGCATTGCGTGCTTTTGAGGCCGATGACCTGTATCTGCATAAGAAGATCACCGAGATCGCGTGCGCTCCAGACGGAAAGCACGCAGCCTGCGTGGTGCGTTCGGTCGACCGGGAGCGGGACGCCTATGTCTCTTGCATCTGGGAATTCGCGTTGGACGGCGATGGCGTTGCACAGTTGACCTTCGGGCCGGGGCGTGATGCCTCTCCCGCTTGGTCACCAGATGGTCAGACCCTGGCTTTCCTGTCAGACCGCAGCGACGGCAACTGCCTGTACCTGCTGCCGCGCCGAGGCGGCGAGGCGCGCCAGATGCCCAAGCTGCCAGGAGCCATCCAGCGTTTTCGCTTCACAGCGGACGGGCAAAGTGTGATTGCTACTACCGCCATCACCGTCGATCCCGATGACCACGGCCATCCGGTCGAAGACGTGCCTGTGCAGCGTGCGCCTAACGCGCCCGAAGTCGCCTGGCGGCTGCCGTACAAGGCCGACGGCGTGGGTTACCTTCTAGGTCGGCAGGTGCATCTTTTTAGGCTTGATATCTGCACGGGCGAGGTGGTGCAACTCACGCGGGGCGACTTCGATGTGCTGTCCTTCGCACCCTCACCGGATTCGGAGCGTGTGGCCTACACACGCACGCGCAGCGGCCGCTTCGCCCATGCCAGCGACCTGTGGGTTTGTTCCGCGCAGGGAAAGCACCACGACCAGGTCACCGACAGCTATAGCCTCGTGATGGATCCAACCTGGGCTCCGGGCGGAGCATCCCTGGCCTTCAGCGGCGCAGTGGTGGATGGCGATGCCGAGTTACGCCCCTGGGTCGTCGAACTGGCGCAGCGCCGTCCACGCCCGATATGCGATGCCGACGTTGCGATCGCAGGCTCCCTTCGGTGGGTGGCCGCTGACGCGCTCGTATTTGTCAATGCACACGAGGGGCGTCACCGCATCGTGCGCTCCGCTGCCTACGGTGGTGTGCCCGAGCCGATGCTTGACGTAGGTGCACAGATCGGCGCCTTCGATTTGGCATCCAGTCAGGCCATGCTCTACGCTGCCGACCACCCATCCTTGCCGAGCGAGTTGCGTTTGGCAAACGCAGACGGCAGCAACCCTCGCGTGCTCAGCAGTCTCAATGGTTGGTGGGCCGAGCGCACGGTGGTCAAGGCAGAGTCCCGGCGTTTCGACGTACCAGACGGAAATGGAGGCACGGAAACCATTCAGGGGTGGGTGCTCTGCGCGGAAGACGGCCCCATTGCGCGACCTCTGCTGTCTGACTTCCATGGCGGGCCCGCAAGCTACGCACTACTCGATTTCGACAGCTCGATCTATTGGCAGGTGCTGTGCTCGCGCGGATGGCGCGTCTTGGCGCTTAACCCAGTAGGCTCTTCCTCCTTCGGCCGCGAGTTCTGTCGCAGGCTCGCGGGCCGTTGGGGATCGCTCGACTTTCCGCAGCACTTGGCAGTAATAGACAAGCTTCAGCGTGAGGGGCTGTGCGACACGCGTATCGCGGTCGCCGGAAAGTCGTACGGTGGTTACATGGCCAGCTGGGCTGTGGGTCATACTGATCGCATCCGGGCTGCGGTGGTGATGGCGCCTGTGGGAAACATCGAAACGCACTACGGCACATCAGATGGTGGCTACTACGCCGACCCATATTTCCTGGCAACCGCGCCCCGGTTCGACGCGCAGAAGGCCCGGGATCTGTCGCCCATGCAGTACATCGACAAGTCGCGTACGCCCACACTCTTCTTACAGGGCAAGGACGATGAACGCTGTCCTAAGTGTCAATCTGAAGAGCTGTTCGTGCGCATGGCGCGAGCCAGTGACACCCCGGCCGAGATGGTGCTCTACCCAGGCGAGGGACACGGATTTTTGAGTACTGGCGCACCCACATGCCGCGCCGACGCCACTGCGCGCATCGTTCGATGGCTTGAGAAGCACGTGCAGCCTGACGTTGCAACTACAGACCCATGAAAGGTTCGCCATGGCCATGCCCTTTACCACTCCTTTTTCGGGCCGCAGTCCAAAGCCCGGCGCTGCAACGCCCGACAACGTCGGCACGTTGGAACAAAAGTCTTCGCCGTCCGAGCCCGGCCTTCATGAGCCCCCTCAGAACAAGCAGCCCCGCGGCCTGTGGGAGAAGATTAAGCATGCATTCGATTACGGCAACACGGGTGATACTGGCTGATGCTGTGCAAACGATGAGGTTTTTGGAACTCAATCTCTGTGCCGTGGCCGCTCATGGACCTCGTCTTTAAATGCGATGCCGCAAACAATAAACCCTACCGCGGACTCAGCTGATTCTTGCTGCTCAAAATCGCCCTCAGCTCATTTTCACGCGGCTTCGGTGTGATCCTTGGAGTGCTCAACTTGAGGAATGCCTAGATGAGTTTTATTACTACCGAGCATCGACTTCGATGCGATGAGCACAACAGTTGTTGGGTCACCTTGAGCCAACAGGAAAAGTGGTCAGTGTTGTCGGTTGAATTTACCGACGGGAGAATTGTCCGTGTCGATCTCCCTGCAATCTTCGAAACCGAAGAAGAGGCGCTGACGCATGCCCGCTCTTGGGTGTGCACTCTGAGCGGACTGCCTTACGAGTAGCCCTCCACGTTTGGGGAGGAAGTGAGCAGTAAGCAGTAAATTCGTGAGGTGAAACGATGGACGGGTCGAGAATTGTTGGAGACCACCTGGTCGATTGGGCAAGTGCGCACGGCCCTACGCTGCGTTGGATGGCTGGCGTTCTTCGGCTCGAACAGCATGACCGGAACGGTGGCGCGGTGTCGCGGGCGACGTGCAACGCGGCCTGGGCCGATGGTCGGGAACGCTGCTCACCGACCGCTATGGCGGCTACGACAGCGTGATCGATCCCCGCATCCATCCCGACCGTCTCAGCGCGGGATGTGTTGCCCATGCGCGTCGGAAGTTCGATGAACTGGCTCGCGATGGCACAAGCCCAATCGGAGACGAGGCGATACGGCGCTATGCGCGAATTTATGCGGTCGAGGCGGAGCTCAAGGACATGAGCGAGGGCGAGCGCAGGGCCCAGCGGCAGGAACTCGCCAAGCCGCTCTGGAACAAGCTCAAGACGTGGCTCGCACTCGAACGGCGGCTGGTCGCGGACGGTGGCGGCGCAGCGGGCGCCATCGACTACACACTGGGCCACTGGAGCCCGCTGACGCAGTACCTCGAAGACGGCGCGGTCGCGATCGACAACAACCACCTGGAACGGCAGATCAAGCCGTGGGCCATGGGGCGCCGGGCATGGCTCTTCGCCGGCAGTGAACTCGCCGGTCAGCGCACGGCCATCGTGATGAGCCTGGTGCAGTCGGCACGGCTCAACGGGCATGATCCCTGGGCCTACCTGCGCGACGTGCTGCAGCGCCTGCCGACGCAGCGCAGCAGCCAACTCGAGGACTTGCTGCCGCACCGATGGCAACCGGCGTCGGACGCGGCGCCATGACCTTGTTGACGCAGGCCGTGATGGTCCGGGCGACCATCGAGGTCAACCGCATGAGCGCGCAACAGAAGGTTGCACTGGCCGACGACATCCACGCCCGCCAGCCAAACTTGCTCGCCTCAATCCTCGTGTTGCCCCGCTACGGGGTCGACATGCTGCAGCTTGAGGTGCCAATCCACGTCTTGCTGGTTGCGTTCCAGGCAATGAAGCACTGCGGGTACGCCTTGCCAACGATCTCTGATGACGTCCAGGAAGCCTGCTTGCAACGGCTGACGGCGACGATGAGGTTCACCGAAAGCGTGCCGCCAGACCTAGTCGAGCAGATGATCACGAAGTCTTGCATCGACCACCCGGAGCGGTACCTGCTCGCGTTTGTGTACGGCCACCTGGGCGAGCACGACCTGCTGCGCGTGAGAACTGATGCCGAGAAGTACCTACTGCTGGCCTGCCTCAACCTCGTTGAATGCGTGGCCTACATCGGAGCACGCCTGCAGGCCAAATGAGCTGCATGCCCTCGATCAAGATGGGTTAACTGGACGCTCACGGTGCTTATGGCATATCGCCCGTCTCTTCGTCATCGAACATACGGAACACCATGCGAGCTCTTACCTATCAAGGCGCCAAGGATGTACGCGTCGAAACCGTTCCCGATCCCATCATGGTCACCGATGACGACATCCTACTGCGCGTGACGGCCACGGCCATCTGCGGCTCGGATCTGCACATCTACCGCGGCAAGTTCCCGGGGATGAAGGACGGACGTGCTGGATCGCTTGCCCACTCACCCGGCCAGTCGGATCGGTGAGCTGCAGCCGCATCGCTGGTCACCGCGAGCCTGACATCACAACCCTGGGCCCCACCCGTCGAGATGCCTTCGGCAGCCGCTTACACTTCAAGAGCTGACATGTACACCCAGCGCGAAGCGCATGTCTCCTGGGGCGCGAGGGCGACGCGCTGCACCTACGGTGTGAACCTGCGGCACCACCGAAACCGTGGCCGACCACGCGCAAGGAGAGCAGCCGACCCACTTCCTGTTTCAGCCGTCGCTGCCCTTCGGCTGGGCCAGGATGCGGTGCCACGGCTGCGGGGAGCATTCGGAGCGTCGGCTCCTCTTTTCAGATTGAAATTTGCGTGGTTTCAGGAACTGCAATGCGCGCGGGACTTCGTTCACCATTCCAACCACCACCAAGGGACATCATTGGCCGCGGCGCTTTCAGTACACCGCCTGATGCCTGCGTCATCCAGTTGCCTTCGTATATCCTCGTTTTCGATGAAGACCTTGCCGTTAGCAACGGCGTACCACTGGAAGCCCTTGGTGCGTGCTCCCGCCTCTACCTGACCGCACAAAATGCCTTCGGTCGTCCAATTTCCCACGTACAGCTCGTTTTTGAAAACAGGGGACTTTGGATTGCCCAGGCTTGCCAGCACGGGCTTGCGCAGTTCAGATACCAAGTAGGTACGATACATCGCTGCCAAACCGAAGCCTGCGACTGCCATTAACGCCACTGCCAAGACTCTACGCATTGAAGGCACCTCTCATGCCTCCATGCTAAGCAAGCTTCTGGCGGGGAATGTCGGAGAACGGGAGGAGCGTGTCGGGTGAAATTCCGACATGGCAAGGTCGAATCAGTAGTCACTCTTGTGCATGATCGAATCAAACTCGATTCTTGAGCAAATCGTAAGAAGGCAGCTTCCCGTGTTTGTGCACGATCCACTGCACATTTTGGCGGTGGCAGAATTAAAGGCTCAAGGGTGCCTGCAGGCATCCGAACATACGGATCATATGGGGCGGCCGGGACTGCTGGTCACTGCGTTCACTGAGAAGGTGAACGCTTGGCTCACGGCGCCGAGTGGAGATTCGAGCGGCGGAAAATAACCGATAAGCGTGCATTTTTTGTGCCCTATGAACCTTGCTATAGGGACGCGAAATCTGACGGTTCGTTGTCGCGCCATTGGCCGCGATGAATGCGGCGCTTGGCAGTCGCAATAGCTGTGACATTGGCCGCTTGTTCCGAGTCGTGCTTCAAAGGCCAGCCCCACATCTCGACTTCGGTGGCACCATCGTCAGCATAGAGCAGCGCTCTTGAGTGCCACATGCCGTCAGACTGTTCAACTGAAGCGGTAACGATAGTCACTCCCAAAAAACTTCCCACCATACATCCTCCATTGCTGCAGAGCCCATAGCTGCTTCGACGTTTGGCCGCCCGGCAGAGGCCCAGTCATTGCCCAAGAAAACCCCGACTCGCGACCGGGCGGTTTTTTTATTACTATGTAGTCATAGGCATTGGGTAAAAAACATGGTGCTAAGGTACTTGATGGCTTTGACGACGACAGAACTTCCCTGTGTGGTCACGAATGCTGAAGAGGTGGCCCTGATAAGAGGGATGGCAGGCTCAGGCTGGGTGCTTGCCGAGTTCAAGAGTTCATTGGATGGGGTGCAATGCGCCGAGGTGCACGCTGTGACGTGGGCGGGGCACTTCGTGCTCAAAGCACTTGCGGAGCGTGTCAGCGCACCCCCGCCTTCGGACCCGTCACTTTAGGTGTTTGGTCTGCCAGCAGACGGGAAGTTTCAAGTTTCACGAGTCGAAGATACTCGCGAAGGCGCTCGGCAGCCTCACGCTGAAGGATCTGGACTACCTTTTGCTGCGCTATTACGTCGAAAGCATCGCCATGGCGTACGGCATCGAGCACTAGAAGCGTTGCTTCTTCCACCTCGGTCTCTGCAGTGCGCCAGCGTTCAAACGCGTCGGATGCTGTTGTCATAAAGCTGCTCCCTTGGGTTGAAACCTGTCGGAAACGGCGCCATTACCGCATCAAGGCAGGAAGTATGAACTGCTACAGATCCGCTTGTCTGTGCCAGTCTGTAACCTAGTCAGCTACGATGACTTTATACTGCTGTCCCTGCACATCGTCAATTTCGAACCCTGCCACTATCGCGCCCACGTCATGGACGGACGGGAAGAGCTAGGCACCTTCGACACGATGAGCATCAGCGCCGCCGTCCGCGAGGCCGCCGGCCACGCGCTGCCTGACCTGTCCGGTTACCACGTTTGGTATGAACACGTCTGCGCTGGGAGTTGCACGCCTAGCAATATGCGCATTGACCCTGAAAGCTGGCCCAGCGGTTGATGGCCCTACATGGGCAGTTCAAGAGATGAAAACCCGTAAGTGGCGCGCGCATCCGCAGGCGAGAGGCGTTGGGGCCGGACGAATTCATAGTCCTCGGCCTCATCGCGCTGGCCTACGGTGTGACTTTGCTATGCCACGCGTACGGTTTTTTGGCCGTGTTTGCGGCGGGACTGGCGCTGAGACGCGTGGCCGCACAGCCGGTGGCTGAGGTGGCGCCGTGGCTGGTGGAAGACGCTGAGACTGTCAAGAAGCAACAAAGGGCCAAGGACGATGGGCAGGCCCCCGAGCGCTCCACCGAGACGCCTCCTATCGAAGAATTGCCCACCTACCTGATGAAATCAGTCGAGCGCTTCAACGCCCAGCTTGAACGACTTGCCGAAGTGGCAGTGGTGCTGGTAGTCGGTGCTTTGCTCACCGTGGTGGACTTTGGTGCCGAAGTACTGTGGTTTGTGCCCCTGCTGCTGTTCGTGATTCGGCCGCTATCGGTTTACGCCGGGCTGGTGGGCGTGCGGATGCAGCGCTCGCAGCGCCGTCTGATCGCCTGGTTTGGCATCCGCGGCATCGGCTCGGTGTACTACCTGATGTACGCAATCACGCACGACCTGGAACCCGTTATCGCGCAGCGGTTGCTTGCCATCACGTTGGCTGTGGTCGTGATGTCGATGTTGTTGCACGGGGTCTCGGTAACGCCACTGATGCGGCGGTACGAAAAGCGCAAGGAAGAGAAAAGTGTGGTGAATGTGTAAGGGTTCATGTAGTGCGGCTTGTCTAAGCTCGGCCTGTTGATTTCCATCCAAAAATGACCTACTGGGAGTGCGGATGAAAACTTGGACTGGTTTTACGCCGCAAGTCCAAAGCTCACCCGGTATTTGATGGGGCAGAGAGAGCCGCGCCGCCTGGCGAGCAGGCCTTGCCGGACATCGAACGTGCCGAGCGATACCTCAAGCTGCACACCACCGCGCGCCCGCTTAAATGGTCGATGGAGAAATTCCGCGAGACCCGCCAGGGTCCGATGCTGGCCAAGGCGTCATCGACGTTCAGCGCACTGACGCTGGGCTCGTTCGAGCGCCTGCTGGTCGACTCTGGCGACCAGACGCCTCGGCTCTACGGTATCCGGCACGGCGGGGCGCAGGTGGAAGTCTCGGGAATGAGCGAGGGGTCCCGGGACCAGCTCTACCTGGCAGTGCGCCTGGCGGCACTTGAGCTGCAGATCGAGCAAGGGCTCAATATGCCGCTCGTTGCGGATGA
>NZ_JBKDTZ010000091.1:0-10685 GCF_046339755.1 Acidovorax sp.
CCGACGAGGCTAGCAAGGATGCAGAAGAAGCTGCCGGTGCCCTGCAACGCGACGTGCTGATCGCCGGCGCACTGGCCAGAGCCCTGGCGATCTACCTGGCCATCACCATCATCCGCTCCATCACCCGCCCCCTGGCCCAGGCCGTGCAGGCCGCCGACCGCGTTGCCGCAGGCGACCTCAGCGGCGACATCGTCGTGCAATCCCAGGATGAAACCGGCCACCTGCTCAGCGCCCTGCAGCGCATGCAGCAAAGCCTGGTGACCACCGTGAGCACCGTGCGCAGCAACGCCGAAAGCGTGGCCTCGGCCAGCGCGCAGATCGCCTCGGGCAACAACGACCTGAGTGCCCGCACCGAGCAGCAGGCCTCGGCACTGGAAGAGACCGCCGCCTCCATGGAAGAACTGGGCTCCACCGTGCGCCAGAACGCCGACAACGCACGCCAGGCCAACCAACTGGCCCTGAACGCCTCCACCGTGGCCGTGCAGGGCGGCGACGTGGTGGCCGAAGTGGTCGAGACCATGAAAGGCATCAACGCCCGCAGCAGCAAGATCGCCGACATCATCTCGGTCATCGACGGCATCGCCTTCCAGACCACCATCCTGGCGCTCAATGCCGCGGTGGAAGCCGCCCGAGCCGGAGAGCAAGGCCGGGGCTTTGCCGTGGTGGCCAGCGAAGTGCGCAGCCTGGCCGGGCGCAGCGCCGAAGCGGCCAAGGAAATCAAGGGCTTGATCACCGCCAGCGTGGAGCGGGTGGAGCAAGGCACGCAACTGGTGGACAAGGCAGGTGCCACCATGACCGAAGTGGTGGCGGCCATCCGGCGGGTGACGGACATCATGGGCGAGATCAGCGCGGCCAGCAGCGAGCAAAGTGCAGGCGTGGGCCAGGTGGGAGAAGCGGTCACGCAGATGGACCAGGCCACGCAGCAGAACGCGGCGCTGGTGGAAGAGATGGCGGCGGCGGCCAGCAGCCTGAACAGCCAAGCGGGCGAGCTGGTCAACGCGGTGGCGGTGTTCCGGCTGGCGGGCGACGGTGGCAGCAGCAGTGCCACGAACAGCTACCGGGCACCCGCATCGACACCGGCGCCTGCGGCGCACAAGCCAGTGGTCATGGCGGCGCGCACGCCCGTGAAGGCACCGGTGAGCAAGGCCCCGGTGGCCAGCCGGCTGGCTGCGCCCGCAGGCGCGCGCACGACGGGCAAGGGCGGCGACGAGGAGTGGGAAAGCTTTTAGCGCGCACAACTGTTCGTAGCTAGGAGCCTTTGCCGAGGCAAGAGCCAACCGCTATGTGTTTGGCGAAACCACGCAGTTTTGCGACGCGTTCCTTCGGGCACTCGCTGGACGCTTACTTCTTCGTGAGACCTTGAATGCGCGGCGCTGGCGCCGAGATTGCAGCCCGTCCATATCCGGTGATTTTGCGCACTACGGCCACTCCCGTTGATCCAACGGCGGGTAAGTCCACCTCGATCATCTGCGCAGCAGCCAACACACGCAACTTATCGATCTCCTGCGGATCGCTGATCGTCAAAGGGAACACTTCGTGCGAGATCTGTCGAAGGTAATCTAATGGCATTTGCTCTCCATGGATGTTCGACGCCAACCCTATCCGTCCCGGAATAGTTATGCGCCAATCACGCTACGGCCTCCACGCACACCTGATTGCGGCCTTGTGCCTTGGCCTCATAGAGCGCGGCGTCACTCCTGCGCAGAAGCGCCCGGGAGGAATCGTGCTGAGCACGAAAGCTCGCCACTCCCGCACTTACGGTTATTCGCCCAACGAGTGGCATCTCTTGTGCCGCCACACTGTCAACGATCGCTTGGGCGAGAGTGCGTGCGCCAACGCTGTCCGTGTCAGGCAAGATAACCGCGAATTCCTCACCGCCTAGTCGGCCAATGATGTCGCAGGCCCTTACGCGCTGCTCGAGTACTTGAGCCAATCGTCGCAGCACTTCGTCGCCCGCGTCATGACCAAACGTGTCGTTCACTTTTTTGAAATAGTCCACGTCCACCGTTACGAGGCTCATCGGCCGTCCACTTCGGGTCGCCAGGGCCACTGCAAATTCGATCTGTGTAGTAAACCCGCGTCTATTCAACAAGCCTGTCAGCGCATCTGTACGCGCCTGGAGGTCCAACGCCCGGTTCGCCGCTTCCAGCTCAGCAGTCCGAACGAGGACCTGCTTTTCCATTTCTGTGTTGGCCGTGAGCAGTCGCGCTGTCATCCCTCGCAACGCAAATGACAGCTGCTTCACATCGCGATTTCGGTCGACAAGCGGGATCATCGCGCCAAGTTTTCCTGCTTCCACCTCGCTCGCTGCTTCACACAAGGTCTTGATGTCTTCGCTAAGACGTCTTGCCGCGAACCATGCCAGCACAATGGCAGCCAGCGCCGCGAACGCACCGAAGATCAGCGTGGCATTGACGGCCCTATTGGCATCTGCGAAGGCGATGTCCACAGGTTGCCTGGCAACAATAGTCCATCCAAGATCACTCGCTTGGTTTCGCGGCCGCAAAGGTACCGACGAGGTAAGGTAACTCTTTCCATCGACCCACGATGACACCGCTGCGGGCTTCTTCAATCCATCTGTGAAGGACGGCGGTACAGGCAGTCGTTGCTTTCCACGCTCCAGCTCACTTCTGTACGCCGCAGGTGAGTAGATCAGCGCACCTGAGCGGTCGAACACGAACAATTCAATAGACGAAGCTTGGGTGACCGTGGGCGCAAGACTTTCCAACACATCTCTCGTCCATTCCCAACTGCCGTGCATCCCGAGCACCCCCACGGTCGTGCCGCCCAGTTCGATCGGAGCGGCAAAATCGACGAAGCGATGAGGCTCGCCGGACGCATTGGGCGGCAAAAGCTTCTCCAACAGCTTTGCAGGGTGCACGTCGCCAACGTGAAGGTCAGCAAGGCCAGCGATGAACCATGGACGCTCTCGAACGCTATTGCCTTCCAGCAAACCCTGGGTTGCGGCCTTCACGTGCCCTTCAGCGTCAGCGACTCCGATCCACAAACTGTAGGGGTCAATTGCCTGATTGCGGGCAAGAAGCTCTCGTACCTCTGGCGAGTCAAGGCCCTTCTCCCAGATGCCTCTCGCTTTGGAAAGCACCTGCACCACGCGACTACGCTCAAAAAGGCCTTGTGACAGCTGTCGACTTGCATTTTCAGCCACGGTATGGAGCACTTGGCTCGCGTCCTTTTGCACGCTCGATCGAAGCATGCCGCCCAATCCTGCCGAAAGAACCAGTGTCAGGAACACGACGAGAGCAGCGAAAACCAAAGAGAGTTGGGTCCGCAGGCCTAGTTGGCGAAACAGCGCGAATTTTGTCATGCTGACCTCACTGAAGCGGCCAAAACATCCTCTGGCACATGGACCTTCCAAAGGCTGTTTCTGCAGAGACTTACCGAGAATCAGACGTGAGATCCTAGCACCATGGGCTGGCCGATTCCAAGAATATTGTCAAGAAATAAATGACAATGAAAATCATATCGATCTGGCAGCAGTTCAAGCGAGGGCGCGCCCTTTCTGATATTTTCGATTGCATGAGAATCATCACTACTGAGCACAGGCTTCGGTGCGATGCGTACAACAGTTGTTGGGTGCTCCTCGTTCGACAAACGAAGTGGTCTGTAGCTTCTGTAGAACTGCCAGATGGCAAGACGGAGTTCGTCTCGCCTACCGAATCATTCGACACCGAAGAGGAGGCGCTGGACCACGCCAGAACCTGGGTGTGCGCGTTCAGTGGGCAGCAGTACCAATAGAGGGCGGTTGGTTCTGCGGTCGCCCTACAACCGTGAGAATGCTGCAGACTTAGGGCAGATGCAATCTTCACTTCGAGTGCGAGAGGTGTTCTTCCTCCCCGGGCGGTAGCTCGCCAGCAATGATCGTCGGCTACTCCAAGGTAACCAGCAGTTCCTGCCACTGCTATGCGCTTTGAGATGCACGCCTCGGATTGCCGCAGGCCTTCGACTTCGCGCGGCAATCAGGTGGCACGCTTGTGCTCGAAAGCCGTGAGGGCGAAGAACCCGGGTGGACATATTCCTCCCCAAGGCGTCGACTCAAGCGCTGGCATACCTGCCTTTCGAATCAGCCGTTCCTTTGAGCAAGGCCTCAACCAGCGGCAGGCTGCTCTTTGTAGAAGATGACGTCTTGGTGCGAGAAAGCGTTGCGGCCGCTCTTGAGGCTGGAGGGCTGTTCGTCATCATGGCAGAGACCGCCGATGCTGCTCTGACTTGGCTGGAAGCAGGCACGAAAGTAGATTTCATCTTCTCCGACATTGTTATGCCAGGGACGATCAACGGTGTATCTTTCTGGTGTTCGAACCAAGCTCCTCCGTAGCGAACGCAGGGCCTCAATCCATGCCCGAGCACATGTGCTGCGGACAAGCACTAGGCAGCACTTGCTATAGCCTGGAGGGCTGAATGCAGCATCCGGGGCGAGCACGGCTTGGGCAACACCTGAAACCCCAGCGTCTTGATGTGGTCCAACTGCTCCGCGTACCCTGTCATCAACAGGAGAGATTGTCGCGGCCAGCGGGTGCGGACGTATTGGGCCAACGCAATTCCATTCATCTCCCCAGGCATCACCACATCGGAAAGCACAATGTCTGGCCGCTCGCCTCGGTCAAGAAGCTCTCGGGCCTTGTCTGCTCTATCGACGTGGGAGACCTGACAACCGATGGCCTCCAAAATCGGCACCAGCGAGGCCGCAACCTCGTCGTTGTCCTCCACCAGTAGAAGCGTTTTGCGGACAGGCGCCAAAACGGTGTCGGGTGGAATCCCTTCCTGTCGCTGGACATGGCTCGCGGGGAAGAAAAGACGAACCTGCGTTCCCACCCCCACTTCGCTGGAGAGTTCCGCGCGACCATTCATCCGCTGGCACATCCCATAAACCTGGCTCAGGCCGAGGCCTGTCCCCGCTCCCACAGCCTTTGTGGTGAAGAACGGCTCAAAAACCTTGCCAAGCACCTCTGGAGCGATGCCCGTGCCTGTGTCCGTGATTTCGATCACCACCATCGCTGGCGTATCGGCGCCTGCCTCGCGCTCGGTTGCATTGCGCGCGTGGATGGTGAGGGACCCTCCGTCAGGCATGGCATCTCGCGCGTTAATCGCCAAATTCAACAACGAGAGCTCCAATTCGGCCAGGTCCAGCATCACGGGGGCCGTGGTCTCATCGACCGAGATCTGCAGCCGAATGCGGCTGCCCAGAGCAGGCTGGATGAGATCGCTGATGGGAGGCAGTCTGTCCTGCAGCACCACATACTCGGAAACCAATGGCTGGCGCCTGGAGAACGCGAGCAGTTGGCGTGTCAGATTTGCTGCCGACTTCACCGCGCGTGTCATCGATTCGATGTGCTTTGCACCCATTCCAGGCGCTGTGCGCGTCAGCAGATGGAGGTTGTTGCTGATGACCATCAGTGCGTTGTTGAAATCGTGCGCTACCCCCCCTGTCAAACGGCCAAGCGCCTCCAGTTTCTGAGCCTGCAGCAATGCCTCTTCGGCGCGGCGCCGTGTCTCGATTTCTCTTTCCAGGCTCTCCATCGTCTGCAATGACGTGCGTGCATTGCGTAAAGCAATTGCGGCAGTGAAGAAAAGCGCAGCGACCGGCACTGAGCCCAATGCGAACAGGATGGCCAGATCTTTGAGCACCTGTTTTCTGAGGGTTGTCAGGCTCATGCGCGTGCTTATGTACAGAGGGTATCGTCCAACTTTCCGGTACGCAAGAAAGCTGTCCTCGCCGGTGATCGACGAGATGCCGCGCAGATGGGCCGATTCCTCGCCTTGATTGAGCCTCGTCATCACTGGGCCCGCGGGCGCAAGATTTTTCGCTCTTTCATCAAAAGGCCATCTTGTGTAAAGCTCACCTCCTTCATGGAACATGAGGACAGCCAAACCTGGCTCATCAGCCACCGAGTCTGCGTAGTACTCGCTGAAGTAGGAGGCCAAGAGTGCGATGTTGATGACGCCCCCGAAACCCCCATCTTCATTCTTGAAGGGGATACTCAGGTTCAGCACTCGCTCGCCGGACGTTCGCGTCACTATGGGCTTGGACACATACGAACCGCTGAATCCCTGCTGATGAATTCGAAAGTACTCCCCATCCGAAAAGTCGGTGACCGGAAACGGCTGCAACCTGCTGCTTGCAAGCGACTTACCTTTTGCGTCCAGGATCAGGATGGATTGGATATGCGGCTGATCCACGGTGTAGGCGCGGAGAGCCTCGTGCAACTGGGGTTCCGAAAGGCGTAGCTCCATCTCGCTTCTGCCGGTGACGAGAACGAGCACCTTCGCTTCGAGCGCCTCGGACGCAGCAAGCACTTTGGATGCGTGCTCATGCGCCACACGCAACGATCGTGCGACCTTCACCGCCGCATCTTCTCGGGCGGAAAAATACTGCGCAACCCCCACCACAAGGTAGATGAATAACGGTACAGCAATGCTCAATATGGCCAGTAGCTTCAACCACCGGACGGATTGCCCCGCCTGAACTGGCGCAGAGACGAATACCTCGTTGCTTTGCCTCATTCCCAAACCTTTATGCAATATTGACAGCCCGCAAGTTCGAAAACTCTCCAGTATCCGATGCGACCCAACAGTCCTTCTGTAAGACAAATCCTCCACTTGCTGTGGAAGCCTGGCGTACAGGCCATCAAGACCGCGAAGTTGGCTCCCCATGCATTAAATTCGTTCCTTTTGTCCCAACTGAAGTTCTTGAAAGATGCCAACAACAACTCCGGATCCGCCGGATGACGACAGGCTGATGGAGCTGCAACGATTCGAATTGCTGGTCCGCAGCATTCACGACTATGCGATCTACATGCTGGACCTGAACGGCAACATCGTGAGTTGGAATGCTGGCGCCGAGCGTTTCAAGGGCTACAGCGCGCGCGAGATCATCGGCAGGCACTTCTCCTGCTTTTACACCCCACAGGACCAGCAGGCGGGAATCCCAACGCTGGCGTTGAACACCGCGCGCTCAGCCGGAACCTTCCAGGCTGAGGGATGGCGTGTCCGACGTGATGGATCGCGTTTTTGGGCCAGCGTGGTGATCGATCCCATCTACTCCGACGACGGGCGCCTGGTCGGCTTTGCGAAGGTGACGCGCGACGTTGGAGAAAAGAAAGCTGCTGAAGAAGCTCTGCGCCAGAGCGAACAGCAGTTTCGTCTGCTTGTCCAGGGTGTGGTGGACTACGCCATTTACATGCTCAATCCGGACGGATTGATCACGAACTGGAATGCGGGGGCTGAACGCATTAAAGGCTTTACCAGGGACGAGGTTGTGGGGACCCACTTCTCCCGCTTCTACACGCCTGAAGACCAGGCAGCTGGTGTGCCCGCCCTTGCACTGAGCACCGCGCGGAAAGAGGGACGCTTCGAAAGAGAAGGCTGGAGAGTGCGCAAGGACGGTTCGCATTTCATGGCCCATGTGGTCATCGATGCCATACACGACGGCGAAGGCACGTTCGTTGGCTTTGCGAAGATCACAAGGGACATTACGGAGAAGCACGAAGCCGCGCAAGCGCTTCAGCGCGCCGAGAAAGCCCTGGCCCACTCACAGAAGATGGAAACCATCGGCAAGCTCACCGGTGGTGTCGCGCACGACTTCAACAATCTGCTGCAGGTCATCGGGGGCAACCTGCAGCTGCTGGGTCGGGAAATCAAGGGCAACGCGAATGCGGAGCGCCGCGTAGAGAGTGCACTTGCCGGCGTACGCCGCGGCGCGAAGCTGGCGAGCCACCTGCTGGCCTTTGGCAGACGGCAGGCGCTTGAACCAAAGGTTATCGACGTGGGCAGTCTTCTACTTGGGATGGAAGACATGCTGCAACGAGCACTGGGCGAGACCATCAGCGTTCGAACCAGCGTAGAGGCTGGCTTGTGGACCGCATTCGTTGACTGGGCCCAGCTGGAGAATGCTGTGCTCAACCTTGCTGTCAACGCACGTGACGCGATGCCGGAAGGCGGCAGCCTCACGATAGAGGTCAGCAACTCCTCCCTTGATGACGCCTACGCTCGCGCGCATGCGGAAGTCGATGCCGGCCACTATGTGATGCTTGCCATCACGGACACAGGCACGGGCATGCCTCCAGAAGTAGTGGCACACGCCTTCGAGCCATTTTTCACCATCAAGCCGGAGGGCAAGGGCACCGGCCTAGGCTTGTCCATGGTCTATGGCTTTGCAAAGCAGTCTGGGGGCCATATCAAGGTGTACAGCGAACTTGATGTCGGCACCACGGTGAAGCTTTATCTTCCCCGGGCCCAGGGGGCGCCAGAAGACATCGTGCGCGGCGAGCAGCGCCCGGCCACCGGCGGCAGCGAGACCATTTTGGTCGCCGAGGACGACGAGCAAGTCCGGAGCACGGTGGTGGACACTCTGAAGGAACTGGGCTACCAGGTCCTGATGGCCAACGATGCGGAGGGCGCGCTGGCCATCCTGCAGAGCGGCATCAAGGTCGATCTGCTTTTTACCGATGTCGTGATGCCCGGGGCGCTCAAGAGTCCAGAACTGGCCATCAAAGCGAGAGACTGGCAACCCGGAATTGCGGTGCTGTTCACTTCGGGGTACACACGCAACGCCATCGTCCATGGAGGGCGCCTGGACGAGGGCATGCAACTCTTGAGCAAACCGTACTCGCGTGAGGAGCTGGCAAGTCGCATCCGGCAGACGCTTGCGAAGCAGGCTCAGCACCTTTCGGATCCAAGAAGCCCGAAAAGCTCCCGTCCCGCGTCAAGCTAGCCATCAGCCCGTATCGTCTTGGTTGGCGCGGATGCTCTGGAGCAAGCGACCACATCAGAGGTGCTCAACGCGTTGGGGCACAGGGTGACCTTCGCGAGTACTGCTGCGAGCATCCAGTCGGAATTGGATGCGGGGCATGTCGATGTACTGCTGGTCGATGCAGACATGCGAGGTGGTGAAGGTTGCGCCCTGGCAATGCAGGCTCTTCAACAACGACACAATCTCAAGGTGATCTTGCTTGGCGAAGCCGTGGACAAGAGCACCGTCCCTGGGTCGGTACCGCTTCGCAGACCATTCGACACAACAGCGCTTGCAGCTGCCCTGGCCAGTTTGGGCATAGCGTGAAGTAGACCCTGCAACAATGCCGAGTGCGGCAGACGCGATTCAACAATTCGCGACATGACATTTCGCACCTCGGCGTAGCGCGCAGGTATGCACACTGGCCGCCCGCACCAACCAGGCAAAGCCAGCCCAGCTGCCACTGACTGCGTCGCCGAGCGCTTGGCTGGGCGCATAGCGGGCAGTTACCTGCCGCGGCTCAGAGCGACATTGATGACAGCGCCACGGCTGTGCATGCTCCCTGGTTGCAACCGCCCTTTAGCAGAACATCTAGCGTCGACCAGGCACTCTTGGGTTCGGCTTCAGTGCTCCGCCGACGGAATTCGCCGCACCTTTGTCAGCAAAGTGCGCGCCGGCTCTTCCAGCTCCCAGGCACAGGCGCGGCGCCACACGTGACGGTCGGGCCCTTGTTCTCCCGATTGGGGCATCAGGCTGGCAGGCCCCACCAACTCGATGTCCATCGGTAAATCAGGCGGCAGGCAAAGAACGTACCACGCGTCCGCCAGGGCGTTTTCCCACACATCGGCCGCGGCGATCTTCGCATCGCTCACCATGCCATCGGGGGTGCGCCCGCATACCAGTCCTGCAGCGCAGTGTAGTCGCGCCAGGCCAGCTGACAAGGCGGGTAAGTAAGCTCGCTACTAGCAGGGAGCCGCTAGGCCAATAGCCTTGGCGGCTTTTTCATTTCTGCAACACTGCTACTGCTTCTTGGCATTGGCTCGCACACAATGCGCCCATGACCACCTTCTCCAATGCATTCCGTTCCGAAGTCGTCCGCATGGCCCGCAAGGAGCTCAAACCAGAGCTCCAGGGCATGCGCAAGGCGCTGACGTCTCATCGTTCAGAGATCGCCGCGCTCAAGCGCGAGGTGAAGACGCTGACGTCGCAGCTCAAGGCCGCCCAGCGCGCGGTCAAAGCAACGGCAACGCCTGTCGAGGAAGAGCGCGGCGCAGCGCGCAGAGGGGGCCGACAGTGGGTTTTCAAGCCAGAAGCACTGACCGCCAAACGCGCTGAACTGGGCGTCACCGCCAAGGACATGGCCAAGCTACTGCAGGCGTCGCCGCTCTCCCTTTCAAAATGGGAGACCGGCAAAGCCAATCCACGTGCGGCCCAGTTGGAGCGAATTCGCGCAGTGCTCGGCCTGGGCAAACGCAAAGCCCTTGCACTGCTGGCTGAAGGCGAAGCCCAATAGCGGCTTGAGCCCTGCTTGGCCTCAGGCTGCCTCGGTAGCCCTGAGCACCTTCGCCCCCGTGAAGATGCACTCCAGCTTCTCATTGATGTAATCCGACATCACTGGGTGCAATGGCAACGTCTGCCCGTTGTGCACATTGCATTGCGTGAAATCAATTCCGTCCCTGTGCGCAGCCCGGCAGGCCGTGATGTACTCATTCATGAGCCCAGCGAACTCGATGAAGGGATGGTTGCCGATGGACACCGCGCTGCGATAAAACGCATCCGATGCATCCTGCATGCGGGTCAGAGCTACGAGGCGTTCGTTGGCGTCCATGTTCACTTCATCCTTCAAAATTTGACGCAGGCAGCATACCAGCGAGCCATTGCGATTCAGCGATATCTCGTCACAGTGTGACCACGTTGAGATCACTCCCCAGCACCTCCC
>NZ_JBKDTZ010000092.1:0-11719 GCF_046339755.1 Acidovorax sp.
CGACAGCGGCAAGATCTGGGCCTCGGTGCTCAAGGAGGCGATCAAGCGCCGCCGGCCCGATTTCAGCGAGAGCTACTACGGCTTTCGCACCTTCGGCAACCTGCTCGAAGAGGCGCAGGCGCGTGGGCTGATGGAGTTTGGCCGCGACGAGCGGTCTGGTGCATACGTGTTCCGCGGCCTGGGTGCAGTGGCCGGCGAAGGGCTCGAACCTGTGGTCCGCAGCGATGCCGCACCCGCCGAACGCCAAAGCAACGCGGCGGGCAACCAGCGCCATGACTTCCACGCCGTGGCAGAGCTGTCCCATGCCCCTGGCGGCAGCGGCGACGGCGGCGGTGGGCGTGGCGACCGCTCGCGTGGGCGCCGTGGTGAAGGCTCCACCCCATCCGGCGCGACGCAACAGCATGCGAACGTGCGGCACAACCAGCAGCAGACAGACCGCACGGACCACCAGCGCGACGACGCGCCAGCCGAGCGCCAGGCCCGCACGAGCTACTTCACCCAGCCAGCGCCGGCAGCGGTGCCAGCGCCTGCTCAAGCACAACAGCCCTACCGCGACGAAGCAGCAGACAATGCAGTGGCCGCCGACGAGCGTGCCGAGGCAGCAGCCGCTGCGATGGTAGACGCTCTGGGCGACGCTGCGGACAGCGTTGACGCAGCCGCCCCTGCACCCCGCCGCCGTGCGGCATCGGCACCGCGTAAGGGCAGCAGCAGTGGCGGACGCAAGCCAGCCGCTGCGCAGGCCGACGCACCTGCTGCAGAGCCCGCACCGTCAAGGTCCAGGAAGACGGCCACGGCCGCAACCGCCAAGGCTGCGGCAGCGCCCCATGCGCGCAAGCCGCGCGGCGACGGCAAGGCTGCTGCCAAGCCAGCAGATTAAGCCGCAGGCTGTCGCCATGCTGAAGGCAACTAGGTCGATCCGCAGAGAAGAACTGTGCCACCGTGTCGAGTTCTTTTTCTGCAAGCACTCCATGCGGCTCACGCGCGTGACCACACGCTCCAGCGCTGGGCTGCCCAGGAAAACTCCCAGGAGGCTGTCCAGCTTGAGAAGCATCGGCTGCAACACGGCCGCAGCGGTGGATTTTTCACCGTCTTTTGGTCCCATGGCGGAGCCATGGGTCTTCACTACCAAAGCCCATTTGTACTCTCCTTTTCGCCGGGCGGTCCGACTGGCGCTGCCGCTGCTCCGGCAGCAAGCCCTTAGCCACCCCCGGACCTGAGACCTGCCCGGCCACGCACACCACCGATGGACCCACTGCACCGAATGTCCTGGGACTGGATCAAGAGCTTTGTGGCGGTTGCCGAACAAGGCTCCCTGGCTGCTGCCGCCCAGCGCCTGCAGACCAATGCGGCCACCGTGAGCCGGCACATCGCGGCGCTGGAGAAACACCTGGGCATCGAACTTTTTGTGCGCAGCCGCCAGGGCATGCAGCCCACCCTGCCCGCGCAGCAGTTCCTGGCGCCAGCCCAAGCCATGCACGGCGCCATGCACCAACTTAGCCTGGGGGTGGCCGCCAAGGACACCGGTCTGAAAGGGGTGGTTCGCATCAGCGCCAGCGTGACCATTGCCAACTTCATCCTGCCCGACCTGCTCGGCGTGCTGCACAGCCTGCAGCCCGGCATCCATTTCGAGGTGGTGGCTGTCGATTCGCTCAGCAACCTGCACAAGCGCGAGGCAGATATCGCCATCCGGCTCACGCAGCCGGTGCACAGCGAGCTGATCGCCAAACGGGTGGCATGGTTCGATCTGGGCCTCTACGCCAGCCACGCCTATCTGGCGCGTCATGGCACGCCGCGCATGGATCCGCAGCAGTTATTGCGCCACCGGTTCATCGACGTGTCGCCCCAGCATCCGCTGCGAGAGGGTTTTGCAAAATCCGGCCTGCCCCAGTTGGGTGACTGCATCGTGTGCGCGTGCAGCGACCACGCCAGCGCCTGGCAGATGGCCCGCTCCGGCCTGGGCATTGCATCCAGCCTGAAGGTGGTGGCCCAACGCGAGGCCCTCGTCAGCGAAGTGCTCACCGAAGTCCAGCCCGGGCGCTTTCCGGTGTGGCTGGTCACCCACAAGGAGCTGCGCCAGCAGCCGCGTCTGCGTGTGGTGGCGGACTACCTCGCGCAGGCGCTCAAGTCGTTGGGCTCCTGAGGTTCAGCGCAACCTGTTGCGCCTGGTACCAGGCCAGGGTCTGGGTGAGTCCGTCGATGAGCGGCGTGGCGGTCAGCCCCAGTGCTCGCTGACTGTGCTGCCCATCCACAACAAAGGGCTTCAGCACTTGGTACTGCATCTCCACGCTGGCCCGGGCATCAGCGTTGAACAGGCCGATCAGAGGCAGCGCCCACCCCGGCAACGCCGACAGCTTCGTGGGCTGGTCCAATAGGCGGCAGGCCATCGCGATCACCTCGGCCTGTGTGGCGGGTGGCGCATGCGGGGCCAACCAGGCCCGGCCCCACAGCGCGGCGTCGGTGCTGCAGCCCAGCGTGGCCATCGCATCACCCACATCTGCGATGAATGCCAGGCTGTGCGGCTGGTCGGTGCGGCCCATCACCTGGGCGGCCTTGCCCGCCACCAGCCGGGAAAACACGCGCTCCCCCATGATGGAGGTACGCACGCCCGGGCCGTAGTAGTCGCTGGCGCGCAGGGCCACGATGCACAGATCACCGGCCTGGTGCAATGCCCGCAATCGTTCGTGCATCTCCAGGCGAACGGCGCCCTTGGCAGAGCTTGGCGCAACCCGGCTGGTTTCGGTGATGGTGCTGTCCGCATCCATCATGTAGAGATTTTCCAGCGCCACGTAGCGCGCGCCCGCCACCTGGGCCGCCTCCACGGTGTGCGCCTGCAGCACGGGGAACCGCTGGGCCCACTCGCTGTACGCTGGTCCCAGGGCCTGGTACACCACCGCCGCACCCCGGGCCACATCCACCGCCTGGCGGCGGTCCATGAGGTCAGCGCGCAAGATGTGGACATCGGCCGGCATCAGGCCAGGGCGCTGGCCACTGCGGTTGACCGCCAGCACCGGCACACCTCGGGCGCGCAGCGCCCGCGCGGTCCAGCAGGCGGCAGGCCCGGTGCCGAAGATCATATGAAGCGAACGGTCTGGAGCGTTGGTAGCGTTGTTCATGGCAACGTCCCCCTCAGCGCTTGGCGCGGCGGATCAGCACTGTGCCCAGGCACACCATCCACGCCATGTAGAGAATGGAAAACGGTGCAATGAAGGCCGAAAGGTCAAGGCCGAACAGCTCCAGCGCCAGCACGCTCAGCCCCAATGCCGTGGCCATGCCCATCACCGCGAGCCAGCGCGGCATGTCGGAGTGGCGCCACAGGGCCAGCGACAGCAGCCACACGCAGAGGGCGGCAAACAGGAACACGCCCAGCACTTCGCCGGTGCGCCCGGCGTAAGCGTTGAAGGCGTCGTAGACCACGCCGATGGTGGTCTGCAAGCCGGCGTCGGCACCGCTGTACTGGGTGGCCAGAGCGGGCATCACCGAGAGCCACCGCACGATGCCCAGGCAGCGCGCAAGCGTAGACACCAGCGCAAAGCCTGCCGCAAGCTGCAGCAGCACGGAGCCGCCCTCTCGGCTGCTCAGCGCGCGGGTGATCAGCAGCACGGCGGGCCAGAACAGGATGGAGTACAGCAAGTAGACGCTGTAGCCCAGCTTCACGCTGACCGACTCGCTCAGCAGCAGCGGCAAGTTGTGCGAGGCCGGCAGGTCCAGGTTGGCTGGCCAGCCGATGGCCGCACCCAGCACACCCAGTGGAATGAAGAACATCAGCGCATGCACGATGGCCAGCCAGCCGGCGCTGCGAGCAAGGGCGGGGTTCAAGGCAACAGGGGTCATGAAAAGCTCCATCAAAGTGGTTGTGAAGCCTTGGATTCTGGGAACGCAGCGGTACGCTGCGTATGCACAAAATCGCAATCTTGCGTTGCATTTATGCATTGAAAAACGCAAACAAATTCGGCGACAGTTCACCTCACACCCGCTGCAATGAATCGCCCGGCACACGCCATCCCACGGAGGCCCCCATGAACCTACGCACGCTTGAACACACCACACCCGCGCTGTTTTGGCTGATTCTGGCACTGCTGGCCATGGCGCTGCCTACGTCATTGATGGGGCAAATAGACCACCGCACGGTGGGCGATCTGGCGTGGACTGCCAATGTGTGGGCCAAGCCGCTCAAGTTCCAACTCTCCATCGCGCTGCACTTGCTCACCATCGTCTGGGCCATGGCGTGGATGCAGCGCCATTGCGGCGTGGCGCTGCCAGGCCACAAGGTGCTGGTCGTTTCGCTGGCCATCACCGTGCTGTTCGAGGTGGTCTACATCACGGTGCAAGGTGCGCGCGGGGTACCCTCCCATTTCAACCGCGCAACGCCACTGGAGAGCGTGGGCGCCAGCCTCATGGCGGGTGGTGCCTCTGTGCTGGTGGGTGCAAGCGCATGGATAGGGGCTGTGGCGCTTTGGCGCTGGTACCGCCTTGCACCCTCGCAGCGCGAGCCCATGTTGCTGGCCATCGGCCTGGGCTTCGTGCTGATGTTTGTGCTGGCTGGCTACACCGGATCTGCCCTAGGCCAGTACCGTGGGCCATTCGTCCAGGTCGTGAAAGACGCCCAGGCAGGTTTGCCGCTGACAGGTTGGCGCACGGACATCGGAGACCTGCGCATAGCGCACTTTTGGGGGGTACATTCGATGCAGGCGGTCCCCCTGCTGGCGTGGCCGTTGTCGCGCCTGACACTGGGCCTGGCCCACGGCGGCATATTGGCGGGCGCCATTGCGTGGAGCGCCATGACCGTCGCGTTGATGCAGCTGGCTTTGCTGGGCAAAGGGGTTCTGTGAGGTCGGCGCCCGGCAATACACCACCGCATGGGCGATCTGCCAGGAGAGCGTGCAGCAGAAGGAATCCAAGCGGAACGTTCGAAAATCGGGGATCGCGGCGCAATTCCGGCAAACCCGGGATGGGCCACCGGGCGCCGAAGGCAATACCCGGCCAGGCCGGTTTCTCGGGCGTTGGCGCCGACGATTTTCAAGCCCGACCGCCTCCTGTCCAGGCGCTCGCTCCCAGCCGCTCAGCAGCCGCAACGACGTAGACTGGCGCCTGGTAAAACTGCGCTGCTGCCATGCCCTTCGACACCCCCCACCGCCCCTACCTGCACCGCACCGGCCTGGCCCTGCTCATCGTGGGCGGCATCGATATCGCCGCCTGGCTCATCTGCCTGGCGCTCGACGGGCCCTAGGTGTCGAGCTTCAACATCGTCTCGGTGGCCGGCGGCATCTTCCTCTTGCGCGGCAGCCTGCGTGCGGCCTCCATCGTGCGGCGCATGGCGATTTCGATGCTGGCGCTGCTGGCCGCCGTGGTGCTGGTCTCGCCGTTGCTGCAGCCGCCGGGCCTCACGCTCGCCATGGTCCAGGCGCATGCAGCCCTGGCCGCGCTCGGCGGCGTGCTGCTGGTGTTCACCGTGGCGCTGATGCTGTGGCTGGCACGCGAGCTGGGTGCACCGCCGGTGCGCGAAGCGATGGCCGCCGCCGGCGTCAAGGCACGCAGCACGCGCTGGCCCATCGCCATGGGCGCGGGCATCGCCGTGCTGCTGGCCGGCGCCAGCATGGCCCTGCAGCACACCGATGCGGCGGCCCGCGCCATTGGCGAGGCGCGCGCGGCCAATGGCGATGGCTACCGCTACCACCTGAGCCTGATCCAGGCGAAGGAAACGCCGGCCGGACGCGAGGTCACCGGCACCGTGTCGGCGTGGAATGGCGATGGGGTCAAGACCGTGCCGTTCCGCTGGGTGCAATGAGGCGATGGCTGACAAACTTGCGCGCTGTCGTCCGGTTATCCTCGTGACCGCATGCCAGCCGACCCGATAAAACCCCACCCGCATCGATCTTCTGCATTCCAGGCTGGCGGTGGCGCCATGGGCGCGCGCATCCGCGCATTCGACTGGTCCACCACGCCGCTGGGGCCCATCGCACATTGGCCGGCTTCGCTGCGCATCGCGGTGGACATGCTGCTCGCGTCCGACTTTCCCGCCTGCCTGTTCTGGGGGGCGGACCTCATCGCCATCTATAACGATGGCTACCACACCATTCTCGGGGGCAAGGGCGAGGCGCTCGGCCAGCCGCTGCGCGTGACCTGGTCCGAGGCCTGGGACGGCCTCAAGCCGATTGCCGAGAAGGCCCTGGCGGGCGAGTCCACCTTCATCGAAGACTTTGAGATGCGCATCGACCGCGGCGGCGCGGCCCGGGAAGAAGCCTTCTTCACCTTCTGCTACAGCCCCTGGTTCGATGAGCACGGCGCCATCGTGGCCATGCTCGACACGGTGGTCGAGACCACCGACAAGGTGCTGGCCGAGCGCAAGGCCCGCTCCGAACGGGCGCGCCAGCAGCGCCTGCTGCAGCAGATGCCCGGCTTCGTGGGCGTGCTCATGGGGCCGGAGCACCGCTTCGAGTACGTGAACGATGCCTACGTCAAGATCTCGGGCCCGCGCGACTTCCTCGGCCGCACCGTGCGTGAGGTGTTCCCCGAACTCAGGGGCCAGGGCTACTATGAAATGCTGGACCGCGTGTACGCCACTGGCGAGCCCATGCAGGCCTCGGCCATGCCCATCCAGCTGCAGGGCGAGGCCAACGAGCGCCATATCGACATCCTCTACGAAGCCATGCGCGATGAGGGCGGAAGCATCCACGGCATCTTCGTCGGCGGCTACGATGTGACCGAGCGCGTGCAGGCCCAGGCCGCCGCGCAGGCCAGCGAGGCGCGGCTGCGCGCGCTCAACGCCGACCTGGAGCGCCAGGTGATCGAGCGCACCCTGTCGCGCGGGCGCGCCTGGGCCGTGAGCCCCGAGCTGCTGTGCGTGATCAACGCCAGCGGGCATTTCGAGGCCGCCAACCCCGCCTGGGAACGCACCCTGGGCTGGACCGAGGAGGAGATGCAGCGCATGGGCTATCGCGATCTGGTGCACCCCGACGACCTGGCCTCCAGCGAGCGCGCCTGGGCCGATGCCAGCGAACGCGGCCTGCCCGTGCTGCGCTTCGAGAACCGCTACCGCGCAAAGGCCGGCGGCTGGCGCTGGCTGTCATGGGTGGCCGTGCCCGAGGAGGGCCTGGTCTACTGCATCACCCGCGACGTGCAGGACGAAAAGGACCATGCCGCGGCGCTGGCCGAGCGCACGGCCGAACGTGACGTGCTGGCCACCATCGTGCAGACCACCGACGCCTTCATCCAGGTGCTGGACCGGGACTACCGCTTCCTGGCCACCAATCAGGCCAATGCCGACGAGTTCGAGCGCGTGTACGGCGTGCGCCCGGCCCTGGGCGACAGCCTGCCGGCCCTGCTGGCCGGCGCCGGAGCCGACGCCAGGGAGGCGCTGGCGCTGTGGCAGCGTGCCATGGCGGGCGAGTCGTTCACCGTGCAGGGCCGTTTCGGCAACCCGGCCATCGCCGTGCGCCAGTACGAGCTCAAGTTCGAGGTGCTGCGCGCGGCCGACGGCACGCAGATCGGTGCCTTCGCCACAGGGGTGGACATCACCGACAAGCTGCGCCAGCAGGCCGCCTTCGACGAAGCGCAAGAGGCCCTGCGCCAGGCCCAGAAGATGGAGGCCGTGGGCCAGCTCACGGGCGGCATCGCGCACGACTTCAACAACCTGCTGGCCGCCATGAGCGGCAGCCTGCAGGTCATGAAGATGCACATGGCCAAGGGCCGGCGCGAGGGCATGGAGCGCTACGTCGAGATGTGCGAGCGCTCGGTGCGCAGCGCCGCCAGCCTCACGCAGCGCCTCTTGGCCTTCTCGCGCCGCCAGACGCTGGACCCGCGCCCGGTGGACGTGAACCGCCTGGTGGCCGGCATGCAGGACCTGATCGCCCGCACCGTGGGCCCCACGGTGGAGCTGCGGGTGGCCGCCGCGCCCGACCTGTGGGCCGCCCGCATCGACCCCTCACAGCTTGAGAATGCACTGCTCAACCTGTGCATCAACGCGCGCGACGCCATGATGCCCCAGGGCGGGCGCCTGGCCATCGCCACGGCCAACCAGGTGCTGGACGAGCGCAGCGCCCGCGAACTTGAACTGCCGCCCGGCGAGTACCTGGTGCTCAGCGTGGCCGACACCGGCGCCGGCATGCCGCCCGAGCTGGTGCAGCGCATCTTCGACCCCTTCGTCACCACCAAACCGCTGGGCCAGGGCACGGGCCTGGGGCTGTCGATGGTGTATGGATTCGTGCGCCAGTCGGGCGGCCAGGTGCGCGTGCAATCGGCCCCAGGCCAGGGCACCACGATGGCCCTGTACCTGCCGCGCCACCAGGGCAGTGCCGCCGAGCACGACGCCGGCCCGGCCCCCGACGCGCTCACGCCCGGCGCGGGCGAGACGGTGCTGGTGATCGAGGACGAAGAGAACATCCGCGCGCTGGTCAGCGAGGTGCGGGCCGAAGCCGGCTACCGCGTGCTGCTGGCCGACAGCGGCCCCACCGGCCTGCACCTGCTGCAGGGCACCGAGCGCATCGACCTGCTGGTCACCGACGTGGGCCTGCCCGGCGGCCTCAACGGCCGCCAGGTGGCCGATGCCGGCCGCAGCGTGCGCCCGGGCCTCAAGGTACTGTTCATCACCGGCTACGCCGAGAACGCCGCCGTGGGCAACGGCCTCATGGAGGATGGCATGGCCATCCTCACCAAGCCCTTCGACGTGGTGCAGCTCGCGCACCGGGTGCGGCAGATGCTTGACGGGGGCGCCGGCACTTCCTGAGCCGCTTCGCGCAGCATTGCGCGGGTGGGAATTGGTCAGCCCCCGGGCACATCCTCGCGCAGCACCCCGTGCGTGTCGCACTGCTCGTCCAGGTCGTTGATGGCCTGCGCTGCCTGGTCCGCCGGGTAGGTGAGGCGCGCCACCATGAACTCTTCGCCGCGGTCGTCCAGCACCTCGTGCCTGCGGCCCGGCCCCAGCGCCTGCCAGACGAGCACGACGCTCATCGCGTCGGTGGTCGCGCTGATCATGGTGCTGTGCGATTCGCGCCCATCGCGGGTGAATCTGAAAACGGCTGACGACATGTGCATACGGGGCTGGATCCCAAAGGGGCTGCTTTTTCCGGTAAGGCCCGGATGCCACCATGGTAGCAAGACCCCGCTGGCCGGGTGTCCAACAATGCCTGCGCGACGAGTAAGCCATTGCGGGACCATTGCGCGCCCCGTGGCGCACCCAAAAAAAGGGCCCGCACGCCGGCGGGCCCAACTCGCGATGGTCACGAGGGAGAGACGCCGATCCGGGGTCACAGCACCCCTCACGGCGCAGCCATGGTAGGGGCCGGCCGGCAGCCGCGTTTGTAGGACGGCACCCCAAAGACCGGCACCGATTTTTCCGGTCGCCATGCCGCCCCCAAACGGCCTCCCAAGCCTTGCGCCTGCTCACGCGGCTTACATCTCGGAGGCTGGCGCACCCCGTGGATACAGCCCGTGCATCTGCTTACCGCCGTGGGCGATTTTCCGACCGGCGCATAGGACAAGACCTACAGGGCAGCCTGCCCCCGCGCCAAAAAATGGAGTCACACACGGTCGTCGTGTGCAATGTTTTCACCTCAACAGGAGAACGTATATGCCCAAAAACAACCCCCAAGGCAGCAACCAGTACCAGGACGACAGCAGCAACCCGCAACGCAAGCCCTCGGGCGAACGCCAGCAGGAGCAGAGCACGGGCAACCGCCAGCAGAACCAGCCAGGCCAGCAGCACAACGAGGCCAGCCGCCAGCAAGGTGGCCAACAGGGTGAGTCGTCGAACCAGCGCTCTGCAAAGAACCAGCATTGACGGGATGACGCACACCCGGTTCTGCGGCCCGCACAAAACCCAGCACGCAAGGGCGTGATCGCCCTCGCGCGGCGCAGCGGCATGCGGGCCGCAGTTCACCGGGCCACCGCGCCCCCCACTCGCCAAGGAGCAAGACTATGGGATACCGAGACAGTGACGACAGTGGCTTTTCGCGCCACGGAATGAACCGCGATGGCAGCGACCATCCCGACCTGAACCGCGACGAAGACCTGCGCACCCGCCATTCCGTGCCTCTGGACCACCGCACGGACCGCAACGAAGCCTATGGCGGCCGGCGCGACGGACCAGGCTACCAAGGCGCCTACCAGGGCGCACGCGCCTGGGATGGCCGCGACCGCTACCAGGGCCAGGACCAGGGCGGCTACCGCAACAGCAGCAATAACAACGACGACGCCGGCGGCTTTGGCTACGGTGCGCACAGCCCCGACATCGGCGGCTATGCCCCCCACGAATCGGAACAGCGCTTTCGGCAACAGCAGTATGGCGGTGGCGGCTATGGCACCGACGAGCGCGCCCGCCTGAACCGCCCCGATGGCTGGGCCCGCGAAGGCTATGGCGGCTATGGCCGCGACCCAGGCCATGGCGACCAGAGCCACAGCGACCGCTACGGCAACCGCCAGGGCCGCAGCTACGGTTATGGCTACGACGGCCGCCCGGACGGCGGCTACGGCCTGGACGGTCCGCAGGACGGCGGCGACCGCTGGGACCACCGCCACCAGGACGCCTATGGCGGGTACCGTGACCATGGCGGCAGCAGCTACGGCCGCCAGCAGGGCAACGGCCAGCAGTACCGCAGCAGCCCGCAGCAACGCCACGACCCCGAGTACGCCGCCTGGCGCCAGGAGCAGTTGCGCCTGCTGGACGAAGACTATGACTCCTGGCGCAGCGAGCGCTACCAGAAGTTCTCCGACGAGTTCAACACCTGGCGCAGCATGCGCAGCCGCAACGAAGGCCTGCGCGGCTCCAACCAGTCCGGCCAGGTCACACAGACCGCCTCGACCGGCAGCACCAGCAAGACCCCGCAGGCCGGCGGCACCGGCAGCAGCGCCACTGCGTCGGCCCCTGGCAGCAAAGCCAAGGACTGAAGAAAGCCGCTGGTGCCCGCCCTCTGCAGGTGGGCGGCACCGGCGGATGCGGGCCACCAGGGCCTGTCCACGGCGTATTTCGGCAAAGGAATGAGCAACCGCGAGTGAGTGGGTGAGTGAACCGTTGGGTGATGGCTGCCTTGCACCGGCGTACGGAGGCCTCACGCATCGACAGGCCTGCCCCCTGCATGCAGCCAGCCAACCCGCCCGCCCCACCGTGCCAATCAAGGCGCCGCGCCCGGAACCCTCCATCCAGCGCGCGCACAGCCAAGTGCCACGCGGCGGCGGGCCTCTTCTCAGGCTCCACTCGCTGTGTTCGTTCCATTTTTCTCTTGCCGGCATGCCGTGGGCAGGCCCCGGTGCCTGGCCCGTCGGGCTTCATTGGGCAATGCGGGGCACCTTCCTCAGCCGATGCCACCGATCTCGCTGTCGGCCGCATCGCGCAAGGGTACGCTGCCGCGCCCCGGCAGTGCAGGCAGCCAGCGCGGAAACAGCGACATCGCAGGGGGAGTACCCCTGGCATGGCCGGTGAGGAACCGGAAATCCCGCTCCGGGTAGGCCTTGCGCAGCGCCGCCCTCCCCTCGGCCGTGATGGCCAGCACCTGGGCGCTCTGCACCCTGGCATCCACCTCGGGGAGCAGCGCCTGCACCAAGGCTGCGGCCGCCAACACGCGCACACAGTCGATGCCCCGGGCGTCATCCACCGTTCGGGGCAGCTCACCCTGCGACAGCTCGAGCATGAACTCCAGCGGCATCAAGGGCACCCCTGGTCGTGTGGTCGAGTGTGGGGCCGGCTCCTGCGCTCCGCAACGGCGTTCCCCCAAAGCAACGGATGCGG
>NZ_JBKDTZ010000093.1:0-26382 GCF_046339755.1 Acidovorax sp.
ACCAGGCAGAACTCGCGCAGCGAGCCCAGGTCGCGGTTCTCCACAATGGCCAGCGTGGCCGTGCTGTCGGCCTGGGTGAGGTGCAGCGTGATGTCGTCGGCCAGCAGCCCGTGGTGGCGGCACCAGCGCTTGAGCGCCACCCCCAGGTCGGGCGAGCTGATGGAGGCGCGCGCCAGCATGCCGTAGCTGCCCCAGGGCAGGCGCCGGCCGAACCAGCCCAGGGCCTCGTCGTCGAGCTCGCGCATGGCCGCGCCCGAGATCTCCTCCATCTGCCAGGCGGTGATGCGGGCACCCTCGTCGAACAGCAGGCCGGGCGCACTCTGTGCCTGGGCCAGGGCCCAGGCGGGGTTCATGCCGCGGCGCCTGTAAGCGAGTGCAATCGCCTGCACGAAGGCGATGGGGGTGGCGGCTGGCGCGGCTTTGGGGGCGGGCAAGCCCTCGGGGGCCGCAAGGGCGGGGGATTTCACGGGTGCCAGTGTGCCCGAGGTGTGGCACGATTTGCAACCTTTGTGTCAAGCAGGGGCCGTGGCAGGCTCCTATGCTTGCATACCGTCCCGCCATTCACTCACTTGAGCGGGAGCGCGACACGCAAGGAGACAAGACCATGGGTGCAGCCCTGCCTTCCACCGCCCCGCTGACCACCAGCCTGGCCGTCGGCGCGACCGACGTGCCCCTGATCGAGCAGACCCTGGGCGACTTCTTCGACGCCATGGTGGCGCGCCAGCCCGAGCGCGAGGCGCTGGTCAGCGTGCACCAGGGCCGCCGCTACACCTACCGCAGCCTGCAGGCCGAGGCGCGCCGCCTGGCCAGTGCCCTGCTGGGCCTGGGCCTGGTACCCGGCGACCGCGTGGGCATCTGGTCGCACAACAATGCCGAGTGGGTGCTGATGCAACTGGCCACGGCGCAGGTGGGCCTGGTGCTGGTCAACATCAACCCGGCCTACCGCACCTCGGAGGTGGAGTACGCGCTGAACAAGGTGGGCTGCCGGCTGCTGGTGAGCATGGCGCGCTTCAAGACCAGCGACTACCTGGGCATGCTGCGCGAGCTGGCGCCCGAGTGGCAGCGCCAGGAGCCGGGTCGCCTGGGCGCGCTGAAACTGCCGCACCTACAGACCGTGGTGTGGATCGACGAGCCCGGCCAGGGCGCTGACGAGCCGGGCCTGCTGCGCTTTTCGGACCTGCTGGCGCGCGGCAATGCGGCCGATGCGCGCGTGGCCGAGGTGGCCGCGGGGCTCAAGGCCACCGACCCCATCAACATCCAGTTCACGAGCGGCACCACGGGCTTCCCCAAGGGCGCCACGCTCACGCACCGCAACATCCTGAACAACGGCTTCTTCATCGGCGAGTGCATGCGCCTCACGCCCGAAGACCGGCTGTGCATCCCCGTGCCGCTGTACCACTGCTTCGGCATGGTGCTGGGCAACCTGGCCTGCATCACACATGGTGCCACCATCGTCTACCCCAACGACGGGTTCGACCCGCTCACGGTGCTGCAGACCGTGCAGGACGAGCGCTGCACCGGCCTGCACGGCGTGCCCACCATGTTCATCGCCGAGCTGGACCACCCGCGTTTTGCCGAGTTCGACCTGTCCACCTTGCGCACCGGCATCATGGCCGGCTCGCCCTGTCCCACCGAGGTGATGAAGCGCGTGGTCGAGCAGATGCACCTGTCCGAGATCACCATCGCCTACGGCATGACCGAGACCAGCCCCGTGAGCTGCCAGAGCAGCACCGGCACGCCCTTGGCCAAGCGTGTCTCCACCGTCGGCCAGGTGCAGCCGCACCTGGACGTGAAGATTGTCAACCCCGAGCCCGGCGAGACCGTGCCCGTGGGTGAGCGCGGCGAGTTCTGCACGCGCGGCTACTCGGTCATGCACGGCTACTGGGGCGACGAGGCCAAGACCCGCGAGGCCATCGACGCCGACGGCTGGATGCACACCGGCGACCTGGCCACCATGGACGCCGAGGGCTACGTGAACATCGTCGGCCGCATCAAGGACATGGTGATCCGCGGCGGCGAGAACATCTACCCGCGCGAGATCGAGGAATTCCTTTACCGCCACCCGCAGGTACAGGACGTGCAGGTGGTGGGCGTGCCCGATGCCAAATACGGCGAGGAGCTGTGCGCCTGGATCGTGGCCAAGCCCGGCCAGCAGCTGACCGAGGAGGCCGTGCGCGCCTTCTGCAAGGGCCAGATCGCCCACTACAAGGTGCCGCGCTACATCCGCTTCGTCACGGGTTTCCCGATGACGGTGACCGGCAAGATCCAGAAGTTCAGGATCCGCGACGAGATGAAGGACCAGCTGGGCCTGGCCGAAGAAAAGACTGCTTGAAAGAGATCCGCTGCATGACCATCCTAGACACCCAATTGAACCCCCGTTCGGCCGACTTCCTGGCCAACGCGGCCGCCATGCGCACCCTGGTCGATGACCTGCACAGCCACCTCGACAAGGTGGCCCAGGGCGGCGGCGAGGCTGCGCGCGCCAAGCACACGGCGCGCGGCAAGCTGCTGCCGCGCGAGCGCGTGCAGATGCTGCTGGACCCGGGCACGCCCTTCCTGGAGCTGGCGCCCCTGGCCGCGCTCAACATGTACAACAACGACGCACCCAGCGCCGGTCTGATCGCCGGCATCGGCCGCGTGAGCGGCGTGGACTGCATGGTCGTGTGCAACGACGCCACGGTGAAGGGCGGCACCTACTACCCGCTGACCGTGAAGAAGCACCTGCGCGCGCAGGAAGTCGCGCAGCAGAACCACCTGACCTGCATCTACCTGGTGGACTCGGGCGGCGCCAACCTGCCCAACCAGGACGAGGTCTTCCCGGATCGCGACCACTTCGGCCGCATCTTCTTCAACCAGGCCAACATGTCAGCCCAGGGTATCCCGCAAATCGCCGTCGTCATGGGTTCGTGCACCGCTGGCGGCGCCTACGTGCCGGCCATGAGCGACGAGTCCATCATCGTCAAGAACCAGGGCACCATCTTCCTGGGCGGCCCGCCGCTGGTGAAGGCCGCCACGGGCGAGGTCGTCACGGCCGAGGATCTGGGCGGCGGCGACGTGCACACCCGCCTGTCGGGCGTGGCCGACCACCTGGCGCAGAACGACCTGCATGCCCTGCAGCTGGCGCGCAATGCGGTGCGCAACCTCAACAAGGCCAAGGCCGCATCGCCGGCCGACAGCGTGCCGCTGCCGCCGAAGTTCGCGGGTGAAGAGCTCTACGGGGTGATCCCGGTGGACCCGCGCAAGCCCTTCGACGTGCGCGAGATCATCGCGCGCAGCGTGGACGGCAGCGAGTTCGACGAGTTCAAGGCGCGCTACGGCACCACGCTGGTCACGGGCTTTGCGCGCATCGAGGGCATGGCCGTGGGCATCATCGCCAACAACGGCATCCTGTTCAGCGAGTCGGCCCTGAAGGGCGCGCACTTCATCGAGCTGTGCTGCCAGCGCAAGATCCCGCTGGTCTTCCTGCAGAACATCACCGGCTTCATGGTCGGCCGCAAGTACGAGAACGAGGGCATTGCGCGCAATGGCGCCAAGATGGTCACGGCCGTGGCCACGGCCAGCGTGCCCAAGTTCACCATCATCATCGGCGGCAGCTTCGGCGCCGGCAATTACGGCATGTGTGGCCGTGCCTACAGCCCGCGCTTCCTGTGGATGTGGCCCAATGCGCGCATCAGCGTCATGGGCGGGGAGCAGGCGGCCGGCGTGCTCGCCACCGTCAAGCGCGATGGCATCGAGGGCAAGGGCGGCCAGTGGAGCGCCGACGAGGAAGAAGCCTTCAAGGCCCCCATCCGCCGGCAGTACGAAGACCAGGGCCACCCCTACTACGCCACCGCGCGCCTGTGGGACGATGGCGTGATCGACCCGGCCGATACGCGCCGCGTGCTGGCGCTGGGCCTGGCGGCCACGCGCAACGCGCCCATCGAAGACACCAAGTTCGGCCTCTTTCGGATGTAAGGACCGGTCGCTATGGCAACGAACAATCTCTCCATCAGCTATGACGGCGCGGTGGCGCGCATCACGCTCACGCAGCCCGAGATCCGCAACGCCTTCAGCGACGAGGTCATCGCCGAGATCACCGCCGCCTTCAACGATGTGGGCGCGCGCACCGATGTGCGCGCCGTGGTCCTGGCGGCCGAGGGCCCGGCCTTCTGTGCGGGCGCCAACCTCAACTGGATGCGCCGCATGGCCGACTACACGCGCGACGAGAACGTGGCCGATGCCGGCAAGCTCGCCGAGATGCTGCGCGTGATCTACGAGTGCCCCAAACCCACCATCGCGCGCGTGCAGGGCGATGTGTATGCGGGCGGCGTGGGCCTGGTGGCCGCCTGCGACATGGCGGTGGCGGTGGACACGGCGGGCTTCTGCCTGAGCGAGGTCAAGCTGGGCCTGATCCCCGCGACCATCAGCCCCTATGTGATCCGCGCCATGGGTGCGCGCGCGGCGCACCGCTACTTTCTCACCGCCGAGCGCTTCTCGGCCGCCGAGGCCTTGCGCATCGGCTTCGTGCACGAGGTGGTGGCGGCCGACCCGGCCTTCGTGGCATTGGATGCCAAGGTGGCCGAGCTGCTCAAGGCGCTCACCAGCGCCAGCCCCGCGGCCGTGCGTGCCTGTAAGAAGCTGGTGATCGACGTGGCCGAGCGCGAGATCGACGCCGGCCTGATCGACGCCACGGTGCAGGGCATCGCCGACATCCGCGCCAGCGAGGAAGGCCGCGAAGGCGTGCAGTCCTTTTTGCAAAAGCGCAAGCCGGCCTGGCTGGCGGGCTGACCCTACTACCCACAGGACTCCCCATGGACGCACTCTGGCTCAGCATCGTTCAGTGGCTTCACACCATCGGCCTGCACGTCGATGCCGGCACGGCCCGCGACGTGGCTGGCGGCGTGGCCCGTGCCACCCAGCAGCTCGACATGCCCGGTCTGCTGGCACTGGCCGCCGCCCTGGGCTGGGCCAGCGGCGTGCGCCTGTATGCCGTGGTGTTCATGGTCGGCGCCATGGGCTGGGCCGGCTGGATGCCGTTGCCCCCGGGCCTGGCGGTGCTGCAAAGCCCGATGGTGCTGGCGGTCAGCGGCTGCATGCTGGTGGTGGAGTTCTTTGCCGACAAGGTGCCCTGGTTCGACAGCCTGTGGGATGCCGTGCATGCCTTCATCCGCGTACCTGCGGGCGCGCTGTTGGCCGCCGGGGTGTTTGGTGCCGATAGCGCCACCATGGGGCTGGTCGGCGGGCTGATGGGCGGCTCGCTTGCGGCCACCTCGCTGGCCACCAAGATGACGGCGCGCGCCGCGGCCAACACCTCGCCCGAGCCGTTCTCGAACTGGGGCCTGTCCTTCCTGGAGGACGGGCTGGTGGTGGGCATGGTCTGGCTGGCCACCCAGTACCCGGTGGCCTTCGGCATCACCTTGGCAGTGGTGTTGCTGGTCTCCGCGCTGTTGCTGGTGGTGCTCTTCAAGTTTCTGCGCGCCGTGCTGCGGCGTGTGTCTTCTCTTTTTTCGGCTCCCGCGAAGGCGGTTTGAAACCCTATGTTTAACAAGATTCTGATTGCCAATCGCGGTGAAAGCAGCCGCGCAGCGGATGTTTCTGCAAATTGCGTGGCACGCGCAGCGTGCGCAGGCGATCTCGCCGCAGGAGTGCGCCATGTTTAAAAAGATCCTGATCGCCAACCGCGGCGAGATCGCCTGCCGGGTCGCTGCCACTGCCCGCCGCATGGGGGTGAAGACCGTGGCGGTGTACTCGGACGCCGATGCGGGCGCCAAGCATGTGGCCGTGTGCGATGAGGCCGTGCACATCGGCGGTAGTGCGCCCAAGGAAAGCTACCTGCAATGGCAGCGCATCATCGACGCGGCCAAGGCCACGGGCGCGCAGGCCGTGCACCCTGGCTATGGCTTTCTGAGCGAGAACGAGGAATTCGCCCAGGCCTGCGCCGATGCGGGGCTGGTGTTCATCGGCCCGCCACCCTCGGCCATCCAGGCCATGGGGCTCAAGGCCGAGTCCAAGCAGCTCATGGAGAAGGCCGGCGTGCCCCTGGTGCCCGGCTACCACGGCGCCGACCAGGACCCGGTCCTGCTGCAGCGCGAGGCCGACCGCATCGGCTACCCCGTGCTCATCAAGGCCAGCGCGGGTGGCGGCGGCAAGGGCATGCGCGCCGTGGAGTCGGCGGCCGAGTTCGCCGACGCCCTGGCCTCGTGCCAGCGCGAGGCCATCAACAGCTTCGGCGACGATGCGGTGCTGATCGAAAAGTACGTGCAGCGCCCGCGCCACATCGAGATCCAGGTGTTCGGCGATACCCAGGGCAACTACGTCTACCTGTTCGAGCGCGACTGCTCGGTGCAGCGCCGCCACCAGAAGGTGCTGGAAGAAGCGCCGGCCCCGGGCATGACCGAGGCCATGCGCCAGCAGATGGGCAACGCCGCCGTGGCCGCAGCGCGTGCCGTGAACTATGTGGGCGCCGGCACGGTGGAGTTCATCGTCGAGCAGCGGGCCGACGGCAGCATGAACTTCTTCTTCATGGAGATGAACACCCGCCTGCAGGTGGAACACCCCGTGACCGAGGCCATCACCGGCCAGGACCTGGTGGAGTGGCAGCTGCGCGTGGCATCGGGCGAGCCGCTGCCGCTGGCGCAGGACCAGTTGCGCATCACCGGCCATGCCATCGAGGCGCGCATCTGCGCCGAGAACCCCGACAACAACTTCCTGCCCGCCACGGGCGCGCTGCATGTGTACGGGCTGCCCGCCCATGTGGCTTTCGAGCGTGGCACGGTGCGCGTGGACTCGGGCGTGCGCCAGGGCGATGCCATCAGCCCCTTCTACGACTCCATGGTGGCCAAGCTCATCGTGCATGGCGATACGCGCGAGCAGGCCCTGGCACGGCTCGACGAAGCCCTGGCCCAGACCCATATCGTGGGGCTGGCCACCAATGTGCAGTTCCTGCGCCGCGTGGCGCGCACGGATTCGTTCGCCAAGGCGCAGCTCGACACGGCGCTGATACCGCGCGAGCAGGCCGTGCTGTTCAAGCGGGAAGACGTGGGCCTGCCCCTGGCGGCTGCGAGTGCCGTGGCACAGACCCTGCTGCACGAGCGCGCCGAGCAAGGTGCCGACCCGTTCAGCCGCCGAGACGGCTTCCACTCGCACGGCCTGGTGCAGCGCCGCTTCGAGTTCGAGTTCGGCGGTGAGCATGTCAAGGCCTGGCTGACCTATGGCCGCGGCGGCAGCCTGGATCTGGCCGTGGGCGAGGGCGATGCCCGCGTCGCCGGCCCGCTGGTGTTCACTGCAGTGGGCGATGCCATGGACCTGCAGTTCGCCGGCCAGCGCACGCGCGCCAGCGTCTACGCCCAGGGCGAGATGGACCATGTGTTCACGCCCGCAGGGGCCACGCAGATCGTGGCCATCGACCTGCTGGCCCATGCGGGCGAAGCGGCGGCCGAGGGAGGGCGCCTCACGGCCCCCATGCCGGGCAAGGTGGTGTCCTTCGCGGTCAAGGCCGGCGACAAGGTCGCCAAGGGCCAAGCCCTGGCCGTGATGGAGGCCATGAAGATGGAGCACACGATTGCCGCGCCCGCCGATGGCGTGGTGCAGGAACTGCTCTATGCGCCGGGCGACCAGGTGACCGAAGGGGCCGAGCTGCTCAAGCTGGCCGCTGCGGCGGCGTAACCGCACGCGGACGTGGGTTGCCAGGGCGCGGTACGCTTGCAGGCTATGAACATCACTTTTTGCTGTACCGATACCAAGGCCGAGCCCTGGCTCCAGGGCCTGCAGACCGCTTTGCCCGAGGCCACCATTGCCGTCTGGCAGCCAGGCGCGCCCCAGGCCGACTATGCCGTCGTCTGGGCGCCGCCCCAGCAGTTTGTGGACGAGCAACCGGCGCTCCAGGCGCTGTTCAACATCGGTGCGGGCGTGGATGCGCTGCTCATGCTGCGCCTGCCGCCCGGCATGCGCGTGGTGCGCCTGGACGATGCGGGCATGGCCGTGCAGATGGCCGAGTACGTGTGCCATGCCGTGATCCGCCACTTCCGCGAGTTCGATGCCTACGAAGCGGACATGCAGGCCGGCCGCTGGGGCTACCGCAAGCCGCGCCTGCGCAGCGAGTTCCCGGTCGGCGTGATGGGGCTGGGCGTGCTTGGCGAACGGGTGGCGCGGGCGCTCACGCAGTTCGACTTTCCGGTCAACGGCTGGAGCCGTTCGCCCAAGGCCCTCGACGGTGTGCGCGGGTTCAGCGGTACCCAGGGGTTCCACGATTTCCTGGGCGCGAGCCGCGTGCTGGTCAACCTGCTGCCGCTGACGCCGGATACCCAGGACATCATGAACCGCGAAAGTCTTTCGCGCTTGCAACCGGGCGCCTATGTGGTCAACGTGGCGCGCGGGGCCCACCTGGTGGAAGAAGACCTGCTGGCCCTGATAGCCAGCGGCCATGTGGCCGGCGCCACGCTGGACGTGTTCCGCAAGGAACCCCTGCCAGCGGGCCATCCCTTCTGGAACCACCCGCGCATCGTGGCCACGCCGCACACCTCGGCGCGCACGCTGCGGGAGGAGAGCATTGCACAGATCGCACGCAAGATGCTCGCGCTGCAGCGTGGCGAGGCGGTGGCGGGCATTGTGGACCCCATACGCGGATATTGAGATTCTTTCGGAGACATTCCCCATGAGCAGCAGCATCCCTTCCCGAGTCAAGCTGGTTGATGTGGGCCCGCGCGACGGCCTGCAGAACGAGAAATCCCCCGTGCCCGCCGAGGTCAAGATCGGCCTGGTGCACCGCCTGCAGGACGCGGGGTTGAAGAACATCGAGGTCACGAGCTATGTCTCGCCCAAGTGGGTGCCGCAGATGGCGGACAACCACGAGGTCATGGAAGGCATTGCGCGCCAGGCAGGCATCGTCTACTCGGTGCTCACACCCAACCTCAAGGGCTATGAGGCCGCGGTGATCGACCGGCCCGACGAGATCGTGGTCTTCGGCTCGGCCAGCGAAGCCTTCAGCCAGAAGAACATCAACTGCTCCATTGCCGAGAGCATCGAGCGTTTCGCCCCGGTGGTGGAGGCCGCGCGCGCGGCCGGCATCCATGTGCGCGGGGCCATGAGCTGCACCGTGGGTTGCCCCTACGAGGGCGAGATCGCGCCCGAGCGCGTGGCCTACCTGGCCGGGCTGATGAAGGGCATCGGCGTGCAGCACGTGGGCGTGGCCGACACCATCGGCGTGGGTACGCCGCGCAAGGTGCAGCGTGCCATGGAGGCCACCTTGCAGCACTACGGCATCGACGATGTGTCCGGCCACTTCCACGATACCTATGGCCAGGCCCTGGCCAACACCCTGGCCACGCTGGAGATGGGCGTGTGGCAGTACGACACCTCGGTCGCGGGGCTGGGCGGCTGCCCGTACGCGAAGGGCGCCACGGGCAACGTGGCCACCGAGGACGTGGTCTACATGCTGCACGGCATGGGCATCGACACGGGCATCGACCTCGACAAGCTCATCGATGCAGGGGCCTACATCAGCGATTTTCTGGTCCGCAAGCCCAATTCGCGCGCGGCCAATGCCCTCCTAACCAAGCGCGCTGGCTGAATGCCAGGGCCCGGAAGGCCCGACAATGGTGGGAACAGCGGGCGGCACGGTGCCGCCCCACCATGACCAGTGCGGGAACCTTGGATATGTGCGGAGCGGAACTGAAGAACTTGCCGGAAGGCGTGCAACGGGTGGCAGCGGCGCTGCAGGCGCAGGGCCATCCCCACATGCCGCAGATGCTCGATGATGCGGCGCGCACCGCGCAGCAGGCGGCCGATGCGCTGGGCATCCTCGTAGGCCAGGTGGCCAAGAGCATCATCTTCCGGCGCAAGAGCGACGACGTGGCCGTGCTCGTGGTGACCTCGGGCGACCGGCGCGTGGACGAGAAGAAGGTCGAGGCCCATGTGGGCAAGGTCGGCCGCGCCGATGCCGAGTTCGTCAAGGCGCGCACCGGCTTTTCCATCGGCGGCGTGTCGCCGCTGGCGCATGCCACGCCGCCGGTCACGCTGATCGACCGCGACCTCATGCGCTTCGACGTGGTCTGGGCCGCGGCCGGGCACCCGCACAGCGTGTTCCCCCTGCACCCGAACGACCTTGCGCGCCTGACCGGCGCGCCCGTGGTGGACGTGGTGCAGGAGCCTGCACCGCCTGCTGCCGCATGAACCCGGTCGAGCTGCTGGCCGAACGTGCGCGCCAGATCGGTGCGGCCGGGCACTTCGATGCCTGCAGCGCCGAGCCCGTGCCCTCGCCCTGCATCTCGGTGTGCCGCATGTCGGCCAACCGCAGCCACTGCGAGGGCTGCTTTCGCACGCTAGACGACATCCGCGTCTGGAGCAGCGCTGACAGCGCCGTGCGCCGCGCCATCTGGGCGCAGCTGCTGCAGCGCGCAGGCATCATCGTCCACCCCGAGGCATCGCCATGAAACGCATCACCTTCTACCTGGACTTCATCTCACCCTATGCCTGGCTGGCCTTCGAGCGCCTGCCCGAGGTGCTAGAAGGGCTGAGCTACAGCGTGGCCTACAAGCCTGTGCTGCTGGGTGCCCTGCTGGCCCAGCATGCCAACCCGGGCCCCGCCGGCATCGCGCCCAAGCGCGACTGGACCTACCGCCATGTGACCTGGCTCGGCCAGGCCCACGGCATCGGCCTGCAGATGCCGGCGCGCCACCCCTTCAACCCGCTGCCGCTGCTGCGCCAGGCGCTGGCCTGCAGCGATGATGGCCACATCAACCGCTACGTGGCCGGCACCGTGCTGCGCCATGTCTGGCAGGGCGGCGAGGATGCGCTCGATGCCGGGCGCATGGCCGCCCTGGCAGTGGCACTGGCCGAGCAGCAGCGCCCCGGCCAGGACATTGCCAGCGAAGGTCCCAAGGCGCTGCTGCGCGCCAACACCGAGGCCGCGCAGGCGGCGGGCGTGTTCGGCGTGCCCGCCTTCGAGGTGGATGGCAAGTTGTTCTGGGGGCTCGACGGCCTGCCCATGCTGCGCGCCTACCTCGATGGCGATGCCTGGTTCGATGGGCCTGGCTGGGATGGGGTAAGCGCTGTGCCATCTGGCCTCGCAGCCAAGGGCTGATGGCGGTGCGGTGGCTGGTGGCTTCCTGACAACGCGCCCGCCCGCCTGCTGGGGTAAATACTGCCCTCCGCAGCGACCTTCCCGCATCCTGAAAGCGATCGCAAGGGTTTCACCCTAAGTTGTCAGAGCGCGGTCAGTTTGGTGAAAGGCCGTGTTGGTTTCGCGTCAGAGCGTGGTCAGTGCCATCTCCAAGAATGTGGGCAGCCGCACCAGAGGGCGGTCTGACACATCACACAGGAGACAAACCATGGCAACCCATCCCGCACCGCGGCCGATGACCGCCGAAGAAAAGAAGGTCATCTTCGCTTCGTCGCTCGGTACCGTTTTCGAGTGGTACGACTTTTATCTGTACGGCTCGCTGGCAGCCATCATTGCCAAGCAGTTCTTCAGCGGTCTGGATGCGGGCGCGGCCTTCATCTTCGCGCTGCTGGCGTTTGCCGCGGGCTTCCTGGTGCGGCCTTTCGGTGCCATCGTGTTCGGCCGCCTGGGCGACATGATCGGACGCAAGTACACCTTTCTGGTCACCATCCTGATCATGGGCCTGGCGACCTTCATCGTCGGCCTGCTGCCCAGCTACGCCACCATCGGCGTGGCGGCGCCCATCATCCTGATCGCCCTGCGCATGCTGCAGGGCCTTGCGCTCGGCGGTGAGTACGGCGGTGCCGCCACCTACGTGGCCGAGCATGCCCCGCACGGCAAGCGCGGTGCCTACACCTCCTGGATCCAGACCACGGCCACGCTGGGCCTGTTCCTGAGCCTGCTGGTGATCCTGGGCGTGCGCCTGAGCCTGGGCGAGGCCGTGTTCCAGGACTGGGGCTGGCGCATTCCGTTCCTGGTGTCCATCCTGCTGCTGGGCATCTCGGTGTGGATCCGCCTGTCGCTGTCCGAATCGCCGGCCTTCCAGAAGATGAAGGCCGAGGGCAAGACCTCCAAGTCGCCCCTGTCCGAGTCCTTCGGCCAGTGGAAGAACCTGAAGATCGTGATCCTGGCGCTGATCGGCCTGACCGCCGGCCAGGCCGTGGTCTGGTACTCGGGCCAGTTCTATGCGCTGTTCTTCCTGACGCAGCAGCTCAAGGTGGACAACACCACCGCCAACCTGCTGATCGCCGCCGCCCTGCTGCTGGGTACGCCCTTCTTCGTGGTGTTCGGTGTCCTTTCGGACAAGGTCGGCCGCAAGCCCATCATCATGGCCGGCTGCCTGCTGGCCGTGGTGACCTACTTCCCCGTGTTCAAGGCGCTGACCGAAGCCGCCAACCCCGACCTGGCAAAGGCCCAGGCCACGGCCGGCGTGGTGGTGACGGCCGACCCGGCGTCGTGCTCCTTCCAGGGCAATCCGGTGGCGCGTGAGATCGACTTCCGTACCTCCTGCGACATCGCCAAGCGCTACCTGGTGCAGAACTCGGTGAGCTACGACAACGTGGCCGGCCCCGCAGGCTCGCCCGCCGTGGTCAAGATCGGCAACAAGACGGTCGAGGCCCCCACCGGCAATGTGGTGAACCTCAAGTTCGACGAAGCGTCTGCCAAGGCCATTGCCGCCTTCAAGAAGGAAGTGTCCGAAGACCTGAAGGTCGCCGGCTACCCCGCCAAGGCCGACCCCGCCAAGACCAACAAGGTCCTGACCGTGGTGCTGCTGTTCTGGCTGGTGCTGCTGGTGACCATGGTGTACGGCCCCATTGCCGCCATGCTGGTGGAAATGTTCCCGACCCGCATCCGCTACACCTCGATGAGCCTGCCCTACCACATCGGCAACGGCTGGTTCGGCGGCCTGCTGCCGACCACGGCCTTCGCCATCGTGGCCCAGACCGGCAACATGTACAACGGCCTGTGGTACCCCATCATCATCGCGGGCATGACCCTGGTGATCGGCACGCTCTTCATCCGCGAGACCAAGGACGTGGACATCTACGCCAACGACTGACGATCACGGCAACTGCGACCAGTGCCCGCCTCCCCCGGGGTGGGCACTGTGTTCCAGAAAGAGGCCTCGCAGCGCCATGCGGAGCTGCGAGGCCTCTTTGTTGAACAAGCAAGCAATCAATCACCCCCAAAAATTCAGGAGATATGAGCCATGTGGAAGATCGTTGTCGGATTCGTACTGTTCGCGGCCCTGTCGCTGTTCGTCATCATGAAGGCAGGTGACAAGGTGGACATGGGCGGCGAGCAGCACGGCGGCGATTCCCTGCATGTGCCCGCCGCACCCGCTTCGGGCGCCAGCGCAGCGCATTGACCCCGACTGTCGAAGAGGTGTGCCCCTAGCGCCGCCGTGCAAGGGCCGCCCCGGCGCGGGGGCGGCGTCCGCCCGGACTCGCCTAGCGCCTCAGGGGGCTACCGCTTGAATCGCCCGTCGGTGCCGATGATGGAGAGGTCCGAGAAATCCAGGCCCGAGTGGTCGGTGGCGCTGAAGGACAGCGTCAGGCCGCCCATGTCCCAGTTGCGGATGCCTTCCAGGCCCGCATGCAGCTTGGCGCGGTCGGGCTTGGGGCCGGCGCGTTTGAGGCCTTCGACCAGCACCTTGGCACTCACGAAGCCTTCAACCATGGCGGGCGTGAGGTCGGCGACACCCCCGGCCTTGGCCAGGTCCATGGCTTCCTTGATGAGCGCATAGTTCAGCGAGCGCTCGGAGGGGAAGACCTGTGTCACCACCACGCCGCGTGCGCTGTCGCCCAGGGCCTTGACGAATCCGCCCGAGGCGTTGTTGGACAGGGTCACGATCTGCCCGGTGACGCCCGCGGCGCGCAGCGCCTTGATGCCATCGACCACGGCCGCGCCGGTGCCGATGAAGATCACCGCCTGCGGCTGCTTTTGCGCCACGCGCGGGGCGATGGCGGAGTAGTCGGGCTTGGCGCGGTCGAACTTCTCGACGAACAGGGCGTCGATGTTGTTCGCCTTGAAGCCGGATTGCGCGCCCGCCAGGCCGTCGGCGCCGAAGGTGTCGTCCACGTGCACCACGCCGATCTGCTTGATGCCCAGGGTGTTGAGGTGGGTGATGGCCTTTTCCACCTCGCGCTGGTAGGTGGCGCGCACGTTGAACACGTATTTCAGCACCGGCTTGTGCAGCACCATGGCGCCGGTCGATGGCCCCACCAGGGCCACGCCATGCTGCTCCAGCACCGGCACGATGCCCTGGGTGTGGGGCGTGCCGCGCGTCATGAACAGGCCGATCACGCCCTTCTGCTCGATCAGGGTGCGCGTGTTCTCCAGCGTGAGCTTGGGGTCGAACTTGTCATCGAGCGTGATGACTTCGACCTTCTGCCCGCCAACGCCTCCGCGCGCATTGATGTGGTCGATGTAGAGCGATGCGCCCTTCATGGACTCCTGCACCGTGGCGGCGGCCGATCCGGTCACGCCCACCGTCTGGCCGATCAGGATCTGCGCCTGCACGGCGCCACCTATGGCCAGTAGGACGAGGGCGGCACTGGCGGTGAGGGAGTGGATGGCGGCAACGTGCTTCATGCGGACCCTGTCGAAGGTGGTTGGCAGTGTGGGGCGAAGGTGTGACAAATGGTAGCCAGAAATGGGCGATGGGCGCCACCCCTGTAGACGTGTTTACCGGCGGAATTTGCCGTCGGTGCCGACGATGGACAGGTCGGCGAAGTCCAGGCCCGTGTGGTCGTCGGGGCCGTAGCTCAGCTCCAGCCCGCCCAGGTCGAACTTCTTGATGCCCTCCAGCGCCACCTGGATCTTCTCGCGCGTGGGCTTGGGGCCGGCGCGCCGCAGGCCTTCGACCAGCACCTTGGCGGCGGCAAAGCCTTCGAGCATGGCGGGGCTGATCTCGGCCACGCCCTTGGCCTTGGCCAGTTCTTGCGCCTCCTTGACCATGCCGTAGGTCACGGCACGCTCATTGGGGTAGACCTGGGTCACGATCACGCCGCGCGCATTGGCGCCCAGGCTCTTGATGAAGCCGCCCGAGGCGTTGTTGGACAAGGTCACGATCTGCGCGCCCGAGCCCGCGGCACGCAGTGCGTTGCCGGCATCCACCACGGCCGAGCCCGAGGCGACCATCAGCACGGCCTGCGCCTGGGCCTTGGCGACCTTGGCGGCGATGGGCGCAAAGTCGGGCTTGGCGCGGTCGAACTTTTCCAGCACCACCGCGGTCAGCTTGCTGGCGGCCAGGCCCTTCTGGGCGCCCGCCACGCCATCGGCGCCGAAGCTGTCGTCCGCATACATCACCGCGATGCGGGTGATGCCCATGGAGGCCAGGTGGGTCATGGCCTTTTCGGCTTCGCGCTGGTAGGTGGCACGCACGTTGAAGATGTTCTTGCGCACCGGCTGGTGCAGCACCATGGCCCCCGTCGAGGGGCCCACCAGGGCCACGCCGTGCTTGTCCAGCAGCGGAATCATGGCTTCGGTATGGGGTGTGCCACGCGTGAGAAACATGGCCAGCACGTTCTTGTCCTCGATCAGCACGCGTGCGTTCTCGCCCGCCAGCTTGGGGTCGAATTTGTCGTCCATGGAGATGAGTTCGATCTTCTGGCCGTTGACGCCTCCCTTGGCATTGACGGCATCGATGAACAGCTTGGCGCCATCCGAAGTCTCCTTCACGCCGGCGGCCACCTGGCCCGAGTAGCCTGCCGTCTGCCCGATCAGGATCTGGGCATGGCCCGTGCCGCACAGTGCAGCCGCCAGGGCGGCCGCAGTCCCCCATTGTTTCCATGTGCTGTTCATGGTTGTCTCCTTGAATTATCTGGTTACTCTAAACAGATGTTCCTTCTTTGCGAACCGGCATAACCCGACGCGGTGACAGGACTTGTCAGCAGGGCGCTTTCAGGGGCTATTGAGGCGTGGCCAGACGAGGTGGGTGGCGGTGCCTAGAATGTCCCGCCTCACCTCGAAAGACTGCTTCCATGACCCAGGGACTGATCCGTATCCGCGGCGCACGCCAGCACAACCTCAAGAACCTGGATCTGGACATCCGCACCGGGGAACTCACGGTGGTCACGGGCCCCAGCGGCTCGGGCAAGTCCAGCCTGGTGTTCGACACGCTGTATGCCGAAGGCCAGCGCCGCTACGTGGAGACCTTCAGCGCCTATGCGCGCCAGTTCCTGGACCGAATGGACAAGCCGGCCGTGGACAAGGTCGAGGGCGTGCCGCCGGCCATCGCCATCGACCAGACCAACCCGGTGCGCAGCTCGCGCTCCACCGTGGGCACGATGACCGAGCTCAACGACCACCTGAAGCTGCTGTTCGCGCGCGCCGGCCAACTGTTCGACCGCGAGACCGCCCAGCCGGTGCGCCACGACAGCCCTGAGACCATCTACGCCGAGCTGCAGCGCCGCTGCGCCGCGGGCGGTGATCCGCGCATCGTGCTCACCTTCCCCGTGGAGCTGCCCGCCAACACCTCGGCCGAGCAGATCGAGCAGTGGCTGTCGGCCAGCGGCTTCACCAAGGTGCAGGCCGAGCGCGAGGTGGCCACGCCCACCGGCCCGCGCAAGCTGCTGGACGTGGTGGCCGACCGCTTCCGCCTGGGCAATGCCGAGAAGGCGCGCGTGATCGAGGCCATCGAGGTGGCCCTGAAGCGCGGCACCGGCCGGCTCAACGTCTACCGCCTGGGCGATGCGCCTGAGGCCGAACCCGAGCTGTGGCGCTTTTCCACCGGCCTGCACTGCCCGGACAGCGACCTGCGCTACAGCGAGCCCATCCCCTCGATGTTCTCGTTCAACTCCGCCGTGGGCGCCTGCGAGACCTGCCGGGGCTTTGGCCGCGTGATCGGGGTGGACTACGGCCTGGTGATCCCCAACGACAAGCTGACCCTGCGCGCCGGCGCGATCAAGACCATCCAGACCCCGGCCTGGAAGGAGGCGCAGGACGACCTCATGCGCCATGCCGAAACCGCCGGCATCCCGCGCGACACGCCCTGGAACAAGCTCACCGAGGACCAGAAGAAATGGGTCATCGGCGGCGCTCCCGGCTACAAGGAGGGGCAGTGGAGCAAGCAGTGGTACGGCATCAAGCGCTTTTTCGAGTACCTGGAGAGCAAGGCCTACAAGATGCACATCCGCGTGCTGCTGTCCAAGTACCGCAGCTACACGCCGTGCCCCACCTGTGCCGGCGCACGCCTCAAGACCGAGAGCCTGCAGTGGCGCATCGGCAGCAAGGACGCGGCCGACGCGGTGCTCGAACCCGGCCAGCGCTTCATGCCCGAAGGCGTGCAGTGGAGCCGCGCCCAGCTCGAGGCCTTGCCCGGCCTGTGCCTGCACGACCTGATGCTGCTGCCCATCGACCGGCTGCGGCGCTTTTTCGACCGCATGGACTTCGTGGCCGAGGGCGCCCAGGGCAATGGGGGTGAAACCCAGGCCCTGAAGCTGCTGTTCGAGGAGATCACCACGCGCCTGAAATACCTGTGCGACGTGGGCATCGGCTACCTCACGCTGGACCGGCAGAGCCGCACCCTGAGCGGCGGCGAGGTGCAGCGCATCAACCTGACCACGGCGCTGGGCACCTCGCTGGTGAACACCCTGTTCGTGCTCGACGAGCCCAGCATCGGCCTGCACCCGCGCGACATGCACCGCATCACCGAGGCCATGCTGCGCCTGCGCGATGCGGGCAACACCCTGGTGGTGGTGGAGCACGACCCGGCCGTGATGCTGGCGGCCGACCGCATGATCGACATGGGCCCTGGCCCTGGTCGCCTGGGCGGGCAGATCGTGTTCGATGGCACCACGGCCGACCTGCGCCATGCCGACACGTTGACCGGCGCCTACCTCAGCGGGCGCAAGCACGTGGGCTTCGGCTTCAAGCGCATGGTGACCGAGGCCACGCCGCGCCTGGTCCTCGAAGGCGCGCGCGAGCACAACCTCAAGGACGTGTCGGTGGAGTTCCCGCTGCAGCGCCTGGTGACTGTGACCGGGGTCAGCGGCTCGGGCAAGTCGAGCCTGATCCAGGACGTGCTGGCCCCCGCGCTGCTGCGCCACTTCGGCAAGGCCACGGATTCGCCGGGCCTGCACGACCGCATGCTGGGCGCCGACCACTTGTCGGACGTAGTGTTCGTGGACCAGTCGCCGATCGGCAAGACGGCGCGCTCCAACCCGGTGAGCTATGTGGGCGCGTGGGACAGCATCCGCGAACTCTTCGCCGTGGCACCGCTGGCCAAGCAGCGCAGCTACACCGCGGCCAAGTTCAGCTTCAACAGCGGCGACGGGCGCTGCCCGACCTGCGGCGGCTCGGGCTTCGAGCATGTGGAGATGCAGTTCCTGTCCGACGTGTACCTGCGCTGCCCCGACTGCGACGGCAAGCGCTACCGCCCCGAGATCCTGGAGATCACCATCGAGCGCGGCGGCCGCATGCTCAACGTGGCCGACGTGCTGGCCCTCACGGTGGCCGAGGCGGCCGACCTGTTCGCCAGCGACCGCGACGTGATCCGTGCGCTGCAGCCCATCGTGGACGTGGGGCTCGAGTACGTGGCCCTGGGCCAGCCCGTGCCCACGCTCTCGGGTGGCGAGGCGCAGCGCCTCAAGCTCGCGGGCTTTCTGGCCGAGGCCGCGCGCACGGCGGCCAAGTCGCGCCAGTCCGTGGCGCGCAAGGGCACGCTGTTCCTGTTCGATGAACCTACCACGGGCCTGCACTTCGACGACATCGCCAAGCTCATGCGCGCGTTGCGCAAGCTCATCGATGCGGGGCATTCGCTGATCGTGATCGAACACAACCTGGACGTGATCCGCGCCAGCGACTGGCTCATCGATCTGGGCCCCGAAGGCGGCGATGGCGGCGGCCTGGTGGTGGCCGAAGGCACGCCCGAGGACGTGCGCCAGCACGCCACCTCGCACACCGGCCAGGCGCTGCGCGACTATGAGCTGGCGCTGGGCGAGGGCGGCCATTCGGTGCACGAAAAGGCGGCCACCCTGCGCCGCAAGCAGCGCCTGGCGCACGCCGGCCAGGCCGATGTGGCCAAGAACGCCATCGAGATCGTCAACGCCAAGGAGCACAACCTCAAGAACCTGAGCGTGGACATTCCGCGCGGCCGCTTCAACGTGGTGACCGGCGTCAGCGGTTCGGGCAAGTCCACGCTGGCCTTCGACATTCTGTTCAACGAAGGGCAGCGCCGCTACCTCGAATCGCTCAACGCCTATGCGCGCAGCATCGTGCAGCCTGCGGGCCGGCCCGAGGTGGATGCCGTCTACGGCATACCGCCCACTGTGGCCATCGAGCAGCGCCTGTCGCGCGGCGGGCGCAAGTCCACCGTGGGCACGACCACCGAGGTCTGGCACTTCCTGCGCCTGCTCTACGTCAAGCTCGGCACGCAGCACTGCGTGAAAGAAGGCGCCGCCGTGCAGCCGCAGACGCCCGAGAGCATTGCCGCGCAGCTCCTGCGCAACTTCCGTGGCCAGCACATCGGCCTGCTCGCGCCGCTGGTGATGAACCGCAAGGGCGTGTACACCGAACTGGCCGATTGGGCGCGCCCGCGCGGCTATACGCACCTGCGGGTGGATGGCAACTTTTTGCCGACCACGGGCTTCCCGCGCATCGACCGCTTCAAGGAGCACACCATCGAGCTGCCCGTGGCCAGCATCGACGTGTCGCCCGAGGGCGAGGCGCTGCTGCGCGAATCCCTGGCCCAGGCGCTGACCCACGGCAAGGGCGTGGTGCATGTGCTCAGCAGCCTTGGGGGCCTGCGCGAGGCCATGCTGGCCGGCAAGCCCACCTCGGCCATTGGCACGCTGCAGGCCTTTTCGACCAAGCGCGCCTGCCCGGTATGTGCGACTTCGTATGCCGAACTCGACCCGCGCCTGTTCAGCTACAACAGCAAGCATGGCTGGTGCCCCGACTGCGTGGGCACGGGCGTCAAGCTCACCAAGGACCAGCGCAAGGTCTTCGACGACTCCGTGCAGGACGACAACGAGAAGGGCCGCGAGCAGACCTTTGCCGAGCCCGAGGTCGACGACCTGGCCGACACCGCCTGCCCCAGCTGCCAGGGCACGCGCCTGAACCCCGTGGCGCGCGCCGTGCGCTTTGCGGGCGTGGCCATCACCGACATCGCGGCCCTCTCGGTCACGGACGTGCGCCGCTGGGTCGAGACCCTGCAGCTTGAAGGCGGCATGACGGCGCGCGAGGCCGACATCGCGCGCGATCTGGTGCCCGAGATCAAGAGCCGGCTCGAATTCCTCGAAGAGGTGGGCCTGGGCTACCTCACGCTGGACCGTGGCGCGCCCACGCTCTCGGGCGGCGAAGCCCAGCGCATCCGCCTGGCGGCGCAGCTGGGCAGCAACCTGCAGGGTGTGTGCTACGTGCTCGACGAGCCCACCATCGGCCTGCATGCGCGCGACAACCAGATTCTGCTCAACGCCCTGCACAAGCTGGGCGACAAGGGCAACACCCTGGTGGTGGTGGAGCACGACGAGGACACCATCCGCCGTGCCGACCACATCATCGACATCGGTCCGAGCGCCGGCAAGCGCGGCGGCCGCCTGGTGGCGCAGGGCAGCGTGGCCGACCTCACTGCCACGGAAGATTCGCAGACCGGCCGCTACCTGCTGCACGCCATGAAGCACCCGCTGCAGCTGCGCCGCAGCATGCAGCCGGGCGAAATCAGTGCCGAGGACCTGGCCCTGGCCGAGCCCGCAGCGGCCCCTGCGGGCCGCCAGAGTGCCGCAGTGAAGAAGCGAGCCGCCGCCGCTGCCGCACTCACCGCCGAGGCCCTGGCCGAAGCCAAGGCCCGCGCCGCCATGCGCTGGCTCACCGTGTATGGCGCCCACCTGCACAACCTGCAGGACGTGACGGCCACCGTGCCGCTGCACCGCCTGGTGGCGGTCACGGGCGTGAGCGGATCGGGCAAGTCCACGCTGGCGCGCGACGTGCTGCTGCACAACGTGCAGGCCTGGGTGCAGCAGCGCTCCACCAAGGCCGGGCGCGATGCCATGGACGCGGGCAAGGCGCCGCCGCTGGTGGGCTGCACGGGCCTGGCGGGCTTCGAGTCCATCGACCGCGTGCTCGAAGTGGACCAGACGCCCATCGGCAAGACGCCGCGCTCCTGCCCCGCCACCTACATCGGCTTCTGGGACACCATCCGCAAGCTGTTTGCCGAGACGCTGGAAGCCAAGGCGCGCGGCTATGCGGCCGGGCGCTTCAGCTTCAACACCGGTGAAGGCCGCTGCACGACCTGTGAAGGCCAGGGCATCCGCACCCTCGCCCTGAGCTTCCTGCCCGACGTGAAGGTGCCTTGCGAGGCCTGCCACGGCGCGCGTTTCAACCCCGAGACGCTGGCCGTGACCTGGCGCGGCAAGAGCATCGGCGACGTGCTGCAGATGGAGGTGGACGAGGCCGTGGACTTCTTCGCCTCCATGCCCTCCATCGCGCACCCGCTGCAGCTGCTCAAGGATGTGGGCCTGGGCTACCTCACGCTGGGACAGCCCTCACCAACCCTTTCGGGCGGCGAGGCGCAGCGCATCAAGCTCGTGACCGAACTCACCAAGGTGCGCGACGAGGTGGGCCGCCGCGGCCAGAAGGTGCCGCACACGCTCTATGTGCTCGATGAGCCCACCGTGGGCCTGCACATGGCCGATGTGGACAAGCTCATCCGCGTGCTGCACCGCCTGGTCGACGGCGGCCACAGCGTGGTGGTGATCGAGCACGACCTGGACGTGATCGCCGAGGCCGACTGGATCATCGACCTGGGGCCTGAGGGGGGCAACGGAGGCGGTCGCATCGTGGCCGCTGCACCGCCCGAAGAGGTGGTGAAGCTGGGTACGCACACCGGGGTGGCGCTGGCGCCGGTGCTGGCGCGCTGAAGGGCAGGGGACAGGAAAGCCCGCTCTGTACGGCAGGCAGGGCGGGGACAGGGGGCAGGCGAGGCAGCCCACGAGGGGGTTGGGAAACGTCCTACGGAAGGCGCGGAACTCGGCGCACGCGGCGGAGAAGGGCAAAAACCTACTCTTCGTTTCATGGGTTACGGCGAAAAGGCGCCAAGCCCGAAAGCCCTGATCCACCCTTCAACCAACCCGCACACTGCCATGACCTCACATCCCAAAACCCTGATTGCCCTGGCCCTCGTATCGGTACTGCTCACTGCCTGCGGCGGTGGTGGCGGTGGCGGCGGTAGCGGCAGTTTCAGCAGCACCAGCGCCAATGAAGTCGCCCTGGCGGCCGATCCCGATCCCAGCACCGAGCCCGGCGTTCTGACGGTCACGGATGCAACCATCCCCAGCCTGAACGGCGTGTATGGCAACGGCCAACTCACGCTGACCGAGGTGTACTACCAGGAAGCCATGGGCAACAAGCCTGCTACCTGCGCCTACAAGTTCATGGGTGCCGACAAGGTGGACGCTACCGCCACGGCTGCCGCGACCACCGATACGGTGGTGGACGTGAACACCACGCCCGTTTCCATCGTCGGCGCCTCCACCACGCAGGCCGCTGTGGTGGGCAACATCACGGCCCCGGTCTCGCTTACCGGCGTGGCCCCTGCGGCAGGAGCCCAGGGCGTTCCCACCGCCTTTGGCAAGATCACCTACCGCCCCTCGGCCATGGGCCTGGATGTCGTCTTCCTGACCTTCAACGGCAAGGAGTACGCCAGCCTGGACTCGGTGGACACCCTGGTTGACCGCAGCGGCAACTTGGTGCGCTTCACCAGCAAGACCATGGGCGCTACCGACGGCTCCACCAATACCCTGAAGCTGACAGCCATCATTCCCCTGCACGCCACCCGCAATGCCAACTGCTGACCTGCCGCCGGGTGCAGGCAGGCCCTGCGCAGCCGGTTCCTGGCCCGCCTTCCATTGGAGCGCGGGCCTTCTCTTTTTGCGGGCGACGCGGGTGGGGGCCCCTGTAGGCGCGGATCCTACGTGCAGCAGGGGTGTTGGCGCACGCCGCTGGCGGGAACCCCCTCCTACGATGCGCTGACCTCCACACAACAAAGAATCTGCACGCCATGAACTCCCTTCTCAAGACCTGTTCTGCCATTGCTGCCGCCAGCGCGCTGCTCGTGGCCTGCGGTGGGGGCAACAACGACGACCCCACGCCCAGCAGCGAACCCGGCGTGCTCACGGTGACGAATGCCACCCTGCCCGGGCTCAACGGTGTGTACGGCAACGGTGCGCTCAACCTCACCGAGGTAGACAAGAAGAACCCCATCGGCTCCGTGCCCGAGCTGTGCACCTTCCGCTTCGATGGCGCGAACAAGGTGGGTTCGAGCGAAACGGCCTTTGGCGATGTGCGCTACCGCCCGGATGCCACGGGCCTGCACCAGATTTTCGTGACCTTTGCCGGCAAGGAATACAGCAACGGCGACACGGTGGACACGGTGGTCGCACGTGACAGCAACCAGGTGCGCCTGACCAGCAAGACCCTCTCGGCCACCGATGGCTCTCCCAACACCCTCCGGGTCAGCGGCGTGATCCCCATGCGCCCCGGCCGCCCTTTGGGCTGCTGACGCCGCCTTCGCTCCCTTTTTGTTTCCCCCCTCGGCCGGCGAGTCCCCTCCAACCGGTCCTTGACCCCGTGCATCCAGCCGATGGACGGGGTCTCTTTTTTCGGGCGGCGCCCTTCACAATGGAGTGCCTGGTTTCCTGCCATTCCCATGCCGCCTTCCTCCCCTTCGTCGCACCAGGTGGTGTTGCTGCACCCCGAGGCCCCGCCCAAGCCTGCGCTGGGCGCGCCTTGCAATGGCTGCGGACTGTGCTGCCTGGCCGAGCCCTGCCCGGTGGGCGTGCTTGTGTCGCGCCGGCGCACGGGGGCCTGCAACGCCTTGCGTTGGAGCGATGGCGAGGGCCGCTACCTGTGCGGCATGGTGGTGGACCCGGGCGGGGTGACCGGCATCCGCAACCCCTGGCTGGTGCGCGCCGTCGGCGCCTGGGCGCGGCGTTCGATTGCCGCCGGGGTCGGGTGCGATGCACAGCTGGATGCACAAGCCCCGCCGCGCTGAGGGCGCGTCAGCCTCTGCGCGCCAGGTGGATGCCCGCGAGCATGCAGCGGACCGCTCCCCCTGCCAGCTCGATGGTGGGAACGGCCAGGGGGAGCAGGCTGGCGCGCCTGGGCTGTTTGCGACTGGAGGGCATTGTCGCTTGCCGTCTCGGGGTTGGGGTGAAAGCGGTGCGGGCGCACCATGACGACGGCGGCAGGGGCTGGGGCGGAGGGCTGGGGCATGGAGATGGGCCGGGAGTGAAGAAGAGGCCTGGACATTCTCGAAAAAGTCCGCGCTACAGAAAAGCCATCAGCCTGGTCAAAATGCGCTGAAAATTGGCAATTTGCCAACTACCCGATTCACCATGGGCAGCCTTGACGACACCGACCGCCAGATCATCGGCATCCTGCGCACCGATGCGCGCACCCCCGTGGCCCTGCTCGCGCAGAAGCTGCGCGTGTCGCGCGGCACGGTGCAGAACCGCCTGCGCAAGATGGAGGAAAGCGGTGTCATCACCGGCTACACCCTGCGCCTGCGCCCCGATTCGGAGCCCCAGCGCATCCGTGCCTGGATGAGCATTGCCGTGGAGGGCAATGCCGCGCCCGAGGTCATCCGCGCCCTGCGCGGCGAGCCGGCCGTGGACACGCTGCACAGCACCAATGGCCGTTGGGACATCGTGGCCGAGGTGCGGGCCGAAAGCCTGGAGGCTTTCGACATGGCGCTGGGTCGTATCCGCCTGACGCCCGGCATCGCCAACACCGAGACCAGCATCCTGCTCTCTACCTACAAGGCTTGAGCACGCCTTGTAGGACGAAGGTGCCTCATGCGCGACAGTGGCTAGGGAGTTTCCTGCATGTGGCGCGGGGCGGTACTGAAGTCCAATGGGCGGATATTTGTCTTTGAAGGATCCCCAATGCAACGTCGCCGCCAGATCATCCAGTGGGGTGCTGCCGCCGTGGCCGCACCGGCCAGCCTGCTGGCCCAAGCCCAGAGCATTCCGAACAAGCCGATCAAGCTCGTGATCGCCTTCCCAGCCGGTGGGCCCACCGACATCACCATGCGCTCGCTGGCCGACAACGCGGGCAAGATCCTGGGCCAGCCCGTCATCGTGGAGAACAAGCCCGGCGCTGGCGGCACGCTGCCTGCGCAGCAGCTGCAGTCGTCCCCGCCCGATGGTTACACCGTCGCGCAGATTCCGCTGGGCGTGTTCCGCCTGCCCTACACCACCAAGATCAGCTGGGATCCGGTCAAGGACATCGCCTACGTGCTCAACGTGACCGGCTATGCCTTTGGCCTGGTGGTGCCCGCCGATTCGCCGCTCAAGACCTGGACGCACTTCGTGGCCTGGGCCAAGGCCAACCCCGGCAAGCTCAGCTACGGCTCCACCGGCACCATGACCAGCCCGCACCTGACCATGGAACTCATCGCCCAACAGCTGGGGCTGGAGCTGCTGCACGTGCCCTACAAGGGCAGTGCCGACCTGATGCAGTCCATCCTGGGTGGGCAGATCATGGCCGCGGCCGACTCCACGGGCTTTGCCCCGCAGGTCGAGGCCGGCAAGCTGCGCGTGCTCAACACCTGGGGCGCGGAGCGCCTGGCCAAGTTCCCCGATGCACCTACCCTGAAGGAACTGGGGCTCAACCTGGTGCAGAACTCGCCCTTCGGCATCGGCGCGCCCAAGGGCACGCCCGATGCGGTGGTCAAGCGCCTGCACGATGCTTTCAAGAAGGCCATGGAGCAGGAGAGCTACAAGACCGCCCTGGCGCGCTACGACATGGTGCCCATGTACATGAGCACCTCCGCCTACCAGAAGTTCGCGCAGGACACCTATGCGCGCGAGAAGGCACTGGTCGAGAAGCTGGGGCTGGCCAAGCCCTCCTGACCCGAAGGCGGTGGCTCCGGCCTCTTTTCTGCGCCCTTAGCGCAGAAAGGGTCAGAGCCAGCCGGCCTTGCGGAACCGGTAGTACAGGAAGCCGCACGCAGCGCCGATGGCGGCCAGGGCCGCCACGTAACCATAGCGCCACTTGAGCTCGGGCATGTGCTCGAAGTTCATGCCCCAGATGCCCGCGAAGGTGCACGCCATGAAATTTCCCCGCACCCCTTTCGCCATCGCCCTGCTGACCGCTTTCCCCTTGCTGGCGAGTGCCCAGCTGACCGGCAACGTGACCCTGACCACCAACTACCAGTTCCGTGGCCAGGACCAGGACGCCTCCAAGGCCCGGGCTGTCAAGCCCGCGATCCAGGGCGGCTTCGACTACGCCTTCGGCGGGTCCGGTTTCTAGAACCTGCCCCAGGCCTTTTTGCAGCCGCGTTGGAGTGCAATCGGGATGAGTGGATGCTTCGGGTGCGCCGCATGGGCTCATGCCCATGCAAGCAGCCGGGGCGTCCAATCGCCCGATTTCACTCCAACCCGAAGGGCAAGTGCCTTTTGCCTTCGGCGAAACCTTCGGTTTTCGGGCGTTCTGCGGCGTTGCGGCGCTTGCCAATAGCC
>NZ_JBKDTZ010000094.1:0-16466 GCF_046339755.1 Acidovorax sp.
GCGCACCATGACGCGCATGGGCCGTGGCGCGCTGGACGTGCTGGGCACCGACGGTGAGTTCGTGCCCTGCGTGCACACCGTGGGCGCGCCGCTGCAGCCCGGCCAGAAAGACGTGGCCTGGCCCTGCAACAAGACCAAGTACATCGTGCACTACCCCGAGACGCGCGAGATCTGGAGCTACGGTTCGGGCTACGGCGGCAATGCGCTGCTGGGCAAGAAGTGCTTCGCGCTGCGCATCGCCTCGACCATGGGCCGCGACCAGGGCTGGCTGGCCGAGCACATGCTGATCCTGGGCGTGAGCAACCCCGAGGGCAAGAAGTACCACGTGGCAGCCGCCTTCCCGAGCGCCTGCGGCAAGACCAACTTCTCGATGCTGGTGCCGCCCGAGGCCTTCGCCGGCTGGAAGGTCACCACCATCGGCGACGACATCGCCTGGATCAAGCCCCAGGCCGATGGCAGCCTGCGCGCCATCAACCCCGAGGCCGGCTACTTCGGCGTGGCCCCCGGCACCAACACGCTGACCAACCCCAACTGCATGGCCAGCCTGGACAAGGACGTGATCTTCACCAACGTGGCGCTCACCGATGACGGAGACGTCTGGTGGGAAGGCATGGAAAAGGACACCGGCGGCCTGCCGGCGCACCTGATCGACTGGCAAGGCAAGGACTGGACACCCGAGATCGCCAAGCAGACCGGCGCCAAGGCCGCCCACCCCAACGCCCGCTTCACCGTGGCCGCGACCAACAACCCCGCACTCGATGCCGCCTGGGACGACCCCAAGGGCGTGAAGATCGATGCCTTCATCTTCGGTGGCCGCCGCTCCACCACCGTGCCGCTGGTGACCGAAGCCAAGAACTGGACCGAAGGCGTCTACATGGCCGCCACCATGGGTTCGGAAACCACCGCTGCCGCCTTCGGCCAGCAGGGCGTGGTGCGCCGCGATCCCTTCGCCATGCTGCCCTGCATGGGCTACACCATGAGCGACTACTTCCAGCACTGGCTGACGCTGGGCGAGAAGCTGGCCGCCTCCGGCGCCACCCTGCCCCGCATCTACACCACCAACTGGTTCCGCAAGGACGAAGCCGGCAAGTTCGTCTGGCCCGGCTACGGCGAGAACATGCGCGTGCTCAAGTGGATGATCGACCGCATCGAAGGCAAGGCTACTGGCCAGGAGACCATGTTCGGCGTGGCCCCAGCCTATGCCGAGATCAACTGGACCGGCCTGGATTTCAGCGCCGCCCAGTTCGACACCGTGACCAGCATCGACAAGGCCGCCTGGGCCGAGGAACTGAAGCTGCACACCACGCACTTCGAGCAACTGGCCTACCACCTGCCCCAGGCCCTGCTGGACACCAAGGCTGCCATCGAAAAGCGCCTGGCTGCCTGACGCTCGCTGACTCACCGCCGGACGGGCCTTGCCGGGCCCGGCGGCGCCGAAGCCGCCCGGACCTCTTGGCCCGGGCGGCTTTTTTTGCATCGGAAAGGCGCCCATGAAAAAAGCCGTGGCATTCCACGGCTTGAAGGTTCTTCCACCAGGCTGCCGCGCAGGGCGGCAGACGGACAGGCTCAGTAGCCTGCGCGCAGGTCGTTCACCGTGCGCACGCCCATGGCGTGGTTCAGCTCGGCCATGATGCGCGGATCGCGGATGGCGACCTGCCAGGTGCGCTCGTCTTCGGCGGCACGGCGGCGGCTTTCGGCCCAGCCAGCGAAGCCGGCACGCAGGGCAGCGGCGGCGCGGCGGGCAGGCGCCGAGAGCAGGGCCAGGGCGGCGAATGCCACCAGCCACAGCACCATCCAGGCGGCCAGCAGGTGGCCTTCACTCCAGGTGTCGATGACCTGGTTGGCCACCACCAGCAGGGCGGCGACGATGGCGGCGAGCAGGAGGGAGGCGGCGCCACGGGCGCTGTCAAAGCCGGCTGCGATGCCCTTGATGGCGGCAGCGGCGTTCTGGGCGCGGATCACGCCCGAGTGTTCGGTTGGATAGTCAACGTGTGCAAAACTGGTCATTTGGTTTCCCCTTTACAGCGCTTGTGGCGACATTGCCGGGCGAGTGGCTGAATATTAGGGTTTACCCCAGGTATTATCAAGTTTATATCTTGAATCACTGCCATTCACTGCAGTGATGTATTCGTTTCTGCTGGCGCACCAGCAACAAAAAAGCCGTGGCATGCCACGGCTTGAATGTCGAGGTCGGCCCTGCCTTCCGGCAGGAGCGGCAACTCAGTAGTACTTGCGGATGTCGGACAGGCCGTGGTTCAGTTCGGCCATGATGCGCGGGTCGCGCAGGGCGACCTGCCAGGTGCGGCGGTCTTCAGCGGCATGGCGCCGGCCTTCGGCCCAGCGGGCGAAGCCGGCGCGCAGGGCCAAGCCGGCGCGGCGTGCAGGTGCGGACAGCAGGGCCAGGGCGGCGAATGCCACCAGCCACAGCACCATCCAGGCCGACAGCAGATGCCCGTCGGTCCAGCGGTCGACCACCTGGTTGGCCAGCACCAGCAGCGCGGAAACCACTGCGGCCAGCATCAGCGAGGCAGCGCCCCGGGCGCTGTCGAAGCCAGCGGCGATGCCCTTGAGGGCCGCGGCGGCGTTTTCGGCGCGGACCACGCCAGGGTGTTCGGTCGGATAGTCCACATGTACAAAATTGGTCATTTCGGTTCCCTTGTTCAGCGCTTGTGGCGACATTGCCGGGCGATGGGCGAATACTAGGGTTTACCCTTTGGTGTTTCAAGTTTATATGTTGAATCATTGGTATTCACATCGGTGATGATTTGACGCCATGCCCACCCGCCTCAACTTCCGCTCGCTCGACCTGAACCTGCTCCGGGTGTTTGACGAAGTCATGGCCGATCGCAGCCTGACCAAGGCCGCCAACAAGCTGTCGCTGACCCAGCCGGCCGTGAGCAACGCCATGCGCCGCCTGCGGGAGGTGCTGGGCGACGACCTGGTGGTGCGCAGCGGCCAGGGCGTGGAGCCGACCCCCCGGGCGCTGGCGCTGTGGCCGCCCATCCGCGATGCCCTCACGCAATTGCAGGAATCGCTGGCGCCTGGCCGCTTCGACCCGGCCACGGCCGAGTCCACTTTCGTGCTGGCCATGGCCGACGCGACCGGAGCCACCCTGGTGCCGGGCCTCGTTGAAATCCTGGAAACCGAAGCGCCTGGCATCGCGGTGCGCGTGGTGCCCCTGACCACCCGCGACCCGCGCCGCCTGCTGGAGGAGGAGGCGGCCGACATGGCCGTGGGCTACTTCCCGGCGGTGCTGGCCGACCTCACGGCGCGCGCGCAGTCGGGCGGCATGGTGTCGTTCGAGAGCCGGCGCCTGTACGACAGCGAATACATGTGTGTGATGCGCCAGGGCCACCCGCTGGCCGATGCGCCGCTCACGCTCGATGCCTACTGCGAGGCGCGCCACATGCTGGTGAGCTTTTCGGGCCGGCCCTTCGGCTTCATCGACGAGGCCCTGGCGTCGCTCGGGCGCCGGCGGCGCGTGGTGCTGACGGTGAACCAGTTCTTCACCGCGGGCCGCGTGGTCTCGGGCTCGAACATGCTCACCGTGCTGCCGCGCCACTTCGTGCCGGTGACCGGCATCTCGGGCGCGCTGGTGCAGCGCTCCCTGCCGTTCGACGTGCCACCCGTGCATGTGGACGCACTGTGGCGGCGCAACAGCACCCAGGAGGCGGCCAAGGGCTGGCTGCTGGCGGCGCTGGCAAGCGCCGCGCGGCGCGCCTTTCCGCACGAGGAACCGGGCCACCCAGTCCATGCGCCGGACCACGGAACGCCGTAGACTCGATGCCCCATGCGCATCCAGATCCTGTCCGACCTGCACCTCGAAGCCAACCCCGATTTCATGCCCGAGCCGGCGCCGGATGCGGACCTGCTGGTGCTGGCCGGCGACATCGGCTCCTACCAGGAAGGCGGCGACATGCAGGACACCGACTTCGGCCTGGCGCGCTTTTCGCCGCTGCCGCAGTTCGCAGGCTGGCCCACGCCGGTGCTGTTTGTGCCAGGCAACCACGAATACGACGCGCTCGACTTCGATGTCGCCCACGCGCGCCTGCGCGCCAGCTGCGAGCGCCTGGGCATCCGCATGCTGGAGCGCGAGACCCTGGTGATGGACGGGGTGCGCTTCGTGGCCACCACGCTGTGGGCCAACTACGACGCGCTGGCCGACGACGAGCAGGCCAAGGACCTGGGGCGCCGCCTCAAGCTGCGCGAGAAGGCCTTTCGCGCGGCCAACTACTACCTGAGCAAGATGGGCGGCACCAAGGATGGCGAGCCCTTCCTGGCCGAGCCCATGCGCGAGCATGCCCTGGTCTGCGAGCAGTGGCTGCGCGAGGCGCTGGCCACGCCCTTCGAGGGCACCACGGTGGCCATCACCCATTTCGCCCCGAGCCTGCGCAGCGCCGACCCGCGCTATGGCGTGGTGCCCGGCACGGCGGGCTTTTGCAATGTGCTCGACGACCTGCTGCCAGGGGCGCAGCTATGGATCCATGGGCATCTGCATTCGCCCAGCGACTACGTGGCAGAGGGTGTGCGCGCCGATGGCAGCAAGTGGGAGTGCCGTGTGGTGGCCAATCCGCTGGGCTATGTCCGCAATGGGGAACAGGAAACCTTCCGACCGCGCTACTGCGTCACCGTATGATGGCCCGGCAAGGGACTGCCCTTGCAACGCGCAGGATCCAAAAAGCCTGATACAGGTCAAGACAACAAGCACCGGCGCACCTTAGTCTGACTATTCCAATAGGAGAACTCGAACATGAACATCCTGCTTGCTGTCGACGGCAGCGCCTACACCAAGAAAATGCTCGCCTACCTGGCCGCCCACGAGGAGCTGCTGGGTCCCAAACACGACTACGCCATTCTCACCGTGCAGGCCCCCCTGCCACCCCGCGCCCGCTCGGCCCTGGGCAAGGAGGCTGCGGAGGCCTACCACGCCGAAGAGGCCGACAAGATCCTCGCCCCGGTGGCCAAGTTCCTCGGCCGCCAGGGCGTGCAGCCCAAGCGCCTCGTCAAGATCGGCGCGATCGGTGAGACCATCGGCAAGGTGGCCGAGACCGGCCGCTACGACCTGCTGGTGATGGGCTCGCACGGCCACGGCGCCCTGGCCACGCTGGTCATGGGCTCGGTGACCACCCAGGTCCTGGCCAATTGCAAGGTGCCCGTGCTGCTGGTGCGATAAGGCGCTCGGCCCGCCAAGCAAGACGCCAGGCATGCCGGGCGTTTTTCATTCCAGGCTGGTGGCCTACCGTGCAACCAGGCCGTCGAAGCAGGTGCGCAGCACCAGGTCCACGATCTCGGCGTCGGAGTACTGGCCGCTTTCCTTGAGGAAAGTGACCACCGGATCGCAGGCACGCGCATACAGGGTGTAGAGCACCACCAGGGGCGGCAGCGTGGGGTTGATCACGCCCTGTGCCTGGGCTTCGGTGATCCATTCGCCGATCTGGTCGCTGACGCGGACCAGGCGGTCCAGGTAGTCGCCGTTGGCCATGAGCACGGCACGCAGCGAGGAATTGCGGCTGGGCAAGAGCGGCATCTCGTTGGTCAGCAGGCGCTCCAGCGACCAGCGCACCAGCGCGCGCAGCTTCTCGTGCGCGGGCTGCTCGGCCGGCAGCGCGGACAGGTAGACATGCACGCGCTCCAGGATCTGCACCATGGCAGCACTGCACAGCTCTTCCTTGCTGCAGAAATGCTTGTACAGGCTGGCCTTGGCGATGCCCACCGCATTGGCGACATCGTCCATGGTCATGGCATCGAAAGCCTTCTCCCCCAGCAGGCGGCAGGCCGACTGGAGAATCGCGCCCTCCCGGGCCTGGTGCATCTGCTCCTTGAAGGACACTTTGGGTGGTAGCGTGGTGGACATGGGCCCCATCTTATACATTGCAGTAAAAAAATAAATGACAAAGTTGCTTTGCAACTACGTCGTTCACGTTTTAGTCTGCAGGAATCGTGCCGCCCCACTGCGGGGAATGTTATTTCGTGCGGGTTACCCCTTGTTGACGGCTTTTGCCGCTTCCGGGCTGCAATTCAGGGCTGGGTCAGCGTCTTGGCGGCCGTGGTGGTGAGGGCGGCGCTCAGGGCATCGAGCACCACCGACTCCAGGTTCCAGCAGTGCCAGTACAGCTGGATGGGCAGGGCGTGGCCGGGCGCCAGGTCGACCATGCTGCCGTCGGCAACCGGCCCGCGTGCCAGCAGCTCCGGCACCACGCCCACGGCCCAGCCCGCGGCCACCGCACGCATCTGGCCTTCGGTACTGGGGACGAACAGGTGGTTCAGCGCCACGCGCTTGAGCCCGAAGGCGCGGGCCACGAACTCGGCCGCCATGTCGTCCTTGCGGTTGAACGACAAGAAGGACACCTCGCGGAAATTGTGCGGCGTGAGCCCGTGCGGCAGGTGCTTCTCCGCAAAGTCGCGCGAGGCCACGGCCACGTAGCGCATGGCGCCCAGCGGCACCATCTTGCAGCCGCGCAGCGCCTGCTTGAGCGTGGTGACGCAGCCCAGCACCTGGCCCGAGCGCAGCCACTCCTGCGTGAAATCCTGGTCATCGACGATGATTTCCAGCGGCAGGCGCTGGCCCACCAGCTCGTGCAGGGCGCCCATGGCCCAGGTGGCGATGCTGTCGGCATTGATGGCGATGGAGATGCGCTCGTCTTCGCGCGTAGCCCCGGGTGCGCTGGGGGCCAGCTCCTGCAGGTCGCGCTCCAGGTCGGCGCGCAACAGGCGCATCTGCTTGGTGTGCTTGAGCAGCAGTTGCCCCGCCGAAGTCGGCCGCAGCGGCCGGCTGCGCACGATGAGCACCGAACCGACCTGCGCCTCCAGCGCGCGCAAGCGCTGGGAGACGGCCGACTGCGTGACATTCAGGCGCTGGGCAGCACGCTCGAAGCCGCCCTCTTCAACGATGGCGGCAAGGCATTCCAGGGCGGCGGGGTCATAGGTGCTCATGGCGGGCTCTCGGCAAACGTTACAAGGGACGCCTTGTGGGCGGCCATTGCATTAGACAGACTGATGCGTTTGGATGTAGTTTAATTTTGCTTTTAGTGGAACGCAATGTGGATCACACTGCCATCCATGAAAACCATCATCCTGGGCGCCGGCATCATCGGCATCAGCACCGCGTGGCACCTGCTGGAACGGGGCCACGAGGTCATCGTGGTCGACCGCCAGCCCGATGCGGCGCTGGAGACCAGTTTTGCCAACGCGGCGCAGATCTCGGTGAGCTACTGCGAGCCCTGGGCCAACCGCGAGGCCCCGCTCAAGGCGCTCAAATGGATGTTCGACAAGGAGGCGCCGCTGCTGTTCCGCCCTCAGCTCGACTGGGAGCAATGGCGCTGGGGCCTGAAGTTCCTGGCCCAGTGCAATGACACGGCCTTCGAGCGCAATGTGCAGCAGATCGTGGCGCTGGGCGCCTACAGCCATGCCGCGCTCAAGGAGCTGGTGGCCACCACCGGCATCGAGTACAACCGGCTCGAACGCGGCATTGCCCACTTCTATACCGACCAGAAGTCCTTTGACGACGCCGGCCATGCCGTGGAGCTGATGCGCAAGCACGGCGTGCAACGCCGGCTGGTGAGCAAAGAAGAGCTGCTGCAGATCGAGCCCGCGTTCAAGGCCTATGGCGAGCACATCACGGGTGGCACCTACACCAGCACCGACGAGAGCGGCGATGCGCGCGTCTTCACGCAGGCGCTGGCACGGCGCTGCGCCGAGCGCGGCGTGCAGTTCCTCTACGGCCACGACGTGCTGCGCCTGAACAGGATCGGCGACGCCATCGACTCGGTGGCCGTGGTGCCGCGCGCGGCCAACGGGCTGAAGAAGGATTTCCTGCTCAAGGCCGACGCCGTGGTCGTGGCCTGCGGCTCCTACAGCGCGCCGCTGTTGCGCACCGTGGGCGTGGACCTGCCGATCTACCCCGGCAAGGGCTACAGCGCCACCTTCCCGCTGCTCAAGCCCGAAGCGGCACCCTCGGTCTCGACCATCGACGACGGCCGCAAGATCGCCATGAGCCGCCTGGGCAATATGCTGCGCGTGGCTGGCACCATCGAGCTGGGTGGCTACGACCTGTCACTCGACTCGCCGGTGGCCAGGGCCCGTTGCCACATGCTGTCGCGCCGCATCGAGGAGATCCTGCCCGGCGTGTGCGACACGCGCACGCCCGAGCAGGGCGGCAACCCGCAGTACTGGACCGGCCTGCGCCCCGCCACCCCCACCAACATCCCCTTCATCGGCCGCACCCGCCTGGGCAAGCTGTGGGTCAACGCCGGCCACGGCACGCTGGGCTGGACGCATGGCGCGGGCTCGGGCAAGGCCCTGGCCGAACTCATCAGCGGCGAGCGCCCGGCGATGCATTTCGGCTTCCTGGGCGAGCAGGCCGCACGGCCGCGCGGCGCCACGCTGGCGACCTCCTGAGCGCTTTGCCGCCTTTCGGCGGAGCCCATCAGGGCTTCGGTTCAGGCCCCAGGGCCTCCTGCCAATGCTCGCCCATCCAGCGCAGCAGGTCGCGCCACATCGAGCGCACCTCGGCATCCGCCGGCATATTCAGCGCATGCGGCAGTTCGATGGTGACCACCGGCATGCCGCGGTGCACGCCGCCATAGTTGCCCAGCGACCCGGGAAAGATGCCCACCTGGTCCAGCCACAGGCGCCCCAGCCGCTCGGGCGGTGACAACGGGCCGTCGAAATCGAGCACGCCGTAGGGCGCATGGATACTCACGATCAGGTGCGGCTGGAAGGCCGCCATCTGCGCGTGCAGGAACTGCGATTCGGGCTCGGACAGCGGCGCCTTGCCGGGAAAGCGCCGCGGGTCGCGTTTGGTGCGCTTGTCCCAGTACAGCGGCGCATCCTTCTCCCAGCCGGGCGTGGGGAAGTTGCGGTTCAGGTCCACCCCGCGGCCGTTGGTGCGCGTGGCCGGCCGGGCCAGCAGGCCATCGGGGTTGAGCACGGGGATGAAGCGCCAGTGCACAGGCCGTTCGGTCTGCTCGGCCAGGGCGATCCAGCGCACGGCCAGTGCCGCGGCCGTGAGCTCGTCGCCATGGATGGCGCCAACGATCAGCACGCGCAGCGGGGCCTCGGCAGCGCCCGGCACGGCCGGGGCCGGCACATCGCGCCAGAACAAGGGCACCCCGTGCGCCGACAGCGCGCCGCTGGGCGTGAGCCCCGCTTCTTCGCACTGAGCACGGGACACGGTGGGCAGGCGTGACAGAAAGAGTGCACAGGCCCCGGGGCCGGCCGGAGCGGAGGCACGGGTAGCCACAGGTGCAGCGGGTGCGGGGAGAGCGGCCGGCTCCGTGCTTGCAGCGGAGAGGGCAGGAGGCGATGGCGCCTGGAGCACCTGTACGGGCGTCGGCGCCCGCTGCGCCGTCGTGCCGCGCTCGACATCGGCCCGCGGAGCAATCCACAGGCCCCCTGCCGCCAGGGCCGCAAGCACGGCGCCGGCCAGCACCGGACCCCGCCAGGCCGCGCCCTGGGGCCGCGCAGGGGAGGCGGAAAAATCGCCCTGGGTCAATGCAGTACCCGGGTCGTGGCCAGGAAGTCCGCCAACGCGCCATCGAACGCGTCGGGGTCTTCGAGCTGGGGCCAGTGGCCTGCGTACGGCAGGTCCAGGTAGCGCGCATCGGGCAGCACATGGGCCAGGGCCTGCAGGGCCGCCGGCGGCGTGCAGCGGTCCTGCGCACCGCCGAGGATCAAGGTGGGCATGTGCAGCTGGCCCAGCACGCCGGCGCTGCGATCAAAGGTGGACAGCGCCTGCGGCGCGCGGCGGTAGGAGCCTTTGTAGACCTGTGAAAGGGCATGGGTGGCCAGGCGCACGCCTTCGGGCAAGGCGCCGCTGCCGATGAACTGCGGCACCAGGGCGTGGGCCAGGCGCTCCATGTCGTCCTGCGCGGAATCGAGGGCTGCCAGTCGCGGCTCCACCCAGTCCCGCTGGGCCCGGGCATCGAGGGCCGGACCGCCGGCGCACAGCACCAGGCGGCGCACCACGGCGCTCTGGCGCACGGCCACCTCCAGCGCCACCATGGCGCCCAGGCCATGGCCAACCAGCGTGACCGGGCCGCACTGCAGCGCAGCGATCAGCGCCAGGCAGCTTTCGGCCAGGCCCTTGAAGCCGTAGGGTTCGATGGGCGCGCTGTTGCCGTAGCCGGGCATGTCCCAGGCCACGGCGCGGTAGCCCAGGCTGGCCAGGGTTTCGACCTGGGGCGCGAAGGTCAGGTGGCCACCGTCTGCGTCGTGCAGCATGAGCACGGTGTGCCCGCTGCCCAGGGTGGAGAAATGGGGGAGAAGAGCCATCAATGTCCTGCAAAGGCCCTGCCACGGGCAGGGGTCAACCCATGATAGCCGAGGCTTTTTTAACCCCGGACGGCGGTCGGGCCATACGGGTGCTACCCCGAAGACAGCATGGCTGTGGCTTGCAGCCCATAATGGCCCCCTGCCCCCTTCCAGCCACCGCGCCTGTCCTTTCGTGAACCGCCCCCTGCCCCGCCCCGCCCTTGCCCGGCCCCCGAGCTTCTCCGCCCGCGAGTTCCGCGATGCGCTGGGCATGTTCGCCACGGGCGTCACCATCGTCACTGCGCGCAATGAGGACGGCTCGCTGGTGGGGCTCACGGCCAGCTCGTTCAATTCGGTCTCGCTGGCCCCGCCGCTGGTGCTGTGGAGCCTGTCGCGTGGCGCCAGCACCATGCCGACCTTCGCCAACGGCGCGCACTACGCCATCAACGTGCTCGCAGCGGACCAGAAGCAGCTGGCCGAACGCTTCGCCACGCGCGGCATCGACCGCTGGGCCGGCGTGCAGCACCACCCCGGCACCAACGGCGCGCCCGTGCTCGATGGCGCGGCCGCGGCCTTCGAATGCTTCAACCGCAGCCGCTACGAAGAGGGCGACCACCTGATCTTCGTGGGCGAGGTCGAGCACTGCAGCCACCGCGCCGGCGTGCCGCCGCTGCTGTACCACGGCGGGCGCTTTTATACCGAGCACCCGCTGTGATGCCGGGCGTGCTGGTGCGCCATGTGAGTACCGGCAGTGCCCGCCGCCTCAAGGTGGGCGCGCGCAGCGTGCTCAGCGCCATCGGCAAGGCGCCGGTTGCCGGCCCGGTGGCCGTGGGGCGGCTGGGCCTGGCCGGCGATGAACAGGCGGACCTGAATGTTCACGGCGGCCTGGACAAGGCGGTCTACGCCTACCCGGCTGTGCACTACGCCTTCTGGCAGGCGCAGCGGCGCGAGCGTGGCGTGAGCCTGTTCGATGAGGAGCTGCCGCCCGGATTCATGGGCGAGAACCTCACCGTGGACGGGCCGCTGGAGCACGAGGTCTTTGTCGGCGACGAGCTGCACTTCCCCGATTGCGTGCTGCGCGTGACCGCACCGCGCGAGCCCTGCTTCAAGTTCCCTGCCGTGATGGGCTTTGCCGAGGCCGGCCGCGCCATGGCGCTGGCGGGCTGCTGCGGCTACTACCTGGCGGTGGACCGGTCCGGCAGCATCGTGGCGGGCCAGCAGGCCACCCTGGTGCCTGGACGGCGCTCTCTGAGTATCGCCCAGTCCTTTGCCGCGAAGTTCGCCAGGCACTCGCGCTAGCCAGCGCGTCTTTCAGCTCTGCGCGGCGGGCCCCGGCTGAGGTTCGCTCCATTGCCGCGCCTGTTCCTGCAGCTGTGGAAACACCTTTCCCACCAGCGCCAGTTGTGCGGCCATCAGGCTGTGATTGGAAGCGGCAGGCGCCCCGAATTCCTGCAGCACCTGTGCCACCGCCGGGGCTGCGGGCACCCTGGAGATGCTGGCCCCGGTCTGCCGCTGTGCCTGTTCCAGCTGCCCGGCCAGCTGCTGCAGGGACGACAGCAGCGCCCCGGCCATCTCCTGCGACCTGGCATCCACCGACTGCGCCCCTGCCCCGCCGCGCTGGGCGCCCAGGGCCGAGAGGTAGTTGAGCTGGGTGTGCGACAGGCGCAGGAAGTTGGCCACCGCCGCCACGTTGCCGCGCACACCGCGGGGCTCCTTGAGCATGGCGCTGTAGGAGTTGGACAGCGCGGCATCGGCATTGTGGGCATTGCGCCGCGCCAGGCGGTATTCCAGGTGGTCGTGCTTGCCGCTGTGGTACTGCGCCAGGATGGCGCGCAGGTACAGCGCCTGCGTCTGCAGCACCTGGGCCGCCAGCCGCGGCCACTGGCGCGACTGCCAGTGCGGCAGCACCAGCCAGGCGGCTGCGGCCGCGATCAGGCAACCGGCCGCCGTGTCCAGCAGGCGCGCGAGGATCACGCCCTGGGCCATGCCCATCTGGTGAAAGCCCAGCAGCAGCAAGGTGGTGACCGCTGCCGTGGCCAGCACATAGCGGGTGTGGCGCGCACCGAAGAACACGGCACCGGCCAGCACCAGCAGTGCGGCCTGGAGCAGCGCCGACGGAAACAGCTGGACGGCCGCCCAGCCCAGAGCCAGGCCGATGGCCGTGCCCTGGGCGCGCTGCAGCAGCCGTGTCTGCGTGGCCGCGTACTGCGGCTGGCTCACGAACACGATGGTCAGCAGGATCCAGTAACCGTGCGGGTCGCTGGTGGCCTGCATGAGGGCAAACCCCGCCAGCAGCGACAGGGCCAGCCGCACGCCGTGCCGCAGCCAGGGCGACTGCGCATGCAACTGCGCACGCACACGGCCCCAGGCATCGCGCAGGCTGCGCGGCTCGCGGTCGAGCAGGGCGTGGTCGACACCGGCCCCGGCGGCCGCACCTCCCAGTGCGGTGGCGAACACCGCGGCCATGGCTGCCAGGTTGGCACCCAGCGCATGCAAGGAGCGCAGGGGCCGGGCCATGGAGGCGGCACCCTGCGATCCAGCCAGGTCGGCGGCGACGCCATCCTGGTGCGCGATGGCGGCCTGCATGTCCTCGATGGCGCGCGAGGTCATCCCCGCGTGCTGCGGGGGCGACTGCTGCTGGATGGCGAGCGACAGCCTGAGCGACTGTTCGCCCAGCAGGGTGAGCACGCGCTGGCAGCGGTAGAGCGCGTCGCTGTGGAAGAACGCCGTGGCCAGCAGGTCGTAGTGCTCGTGCGAGGAGCTCGCGCGCTCGTGGACGTCCTGCGCGGCCAGGTACTGGTGCATGGCGGCCTGCAGCCAGGCGGGCGGCTGGCCACGGCCCATGCGGCTCATCAGGCTTTCCTTGGCGGCATTGAGGGCATCCACCACGCGCCCGTTGTGCAGGGCCAGCGCCATGCGCCGGTGCTCCAGGTCCACATCGCGCACCGGTTCGAGCAGCAGGGCCTTCAGGCGCAGGTACTCGCCCAGCACCGCGTACAGCCGGGCCAGTCGAAACCGCACCGGCGCGCGCGGCATGGCGCCGGCCCAGGCCACCGAGACCAGCCCGTACCAGGCCGCGCCGGCCAGCATCAGCGGCGTCGCTTGCGCCGCCCCGGCGCGGCTGGTGTGGGCCGCCAAGGCCGCATAGATGAACAGCACCAGCGTGCCGAAGGCAATGGCCCGGTAGCGCTCGCCAATTGCGCCCAACAGGGTGAAGGCCAGGGCCGACAGCGCCAGCACCGCCATCAGCACCCAGGGCCACGCCACCGTGGCCCACACCGCCAGCGCCATGAGGCCGAAACAGCCCAGCGTGAGCAGCTGCGCGCGCAGGCGGCCGCGCCAGCTGTCGTCGGTTTCGGTCAGGGCGCTGGCGATCACGCCCAGCAGCACCGGCATCAGCTCGGTCTGCCACCCCTCCCCCCAGCCCCAGGCCAGCACAGCCGCCAGCGCGGCAAAGGCACGCGCTCCGCGCGTGAAGCCTTCATGGTTGCGTGCGCGTTGCCAACTGGATTTCCAGGATGCTTCCACAGGAATGCCTCATATCAGGGATTACCCTGATATTAAGCAATAAACCGGCCAGAAGGCTGCTCAGGCCGCCCCGTGGCAGCACACGCACAGCTTGTTGCCGTCCGGATCGCGAAAATACGCCCCGTAATAGTTCGCGTGGTACTGGGGGCGCAGGCCGGGCGGGCCGTCGCAACTGCCGCCATGGCGCAGGGCCAGGGCATGGACTTCGTCCACCGTGCTCCGGTCGGCCGCCAGCAGCGCGTTCATGGCGCCATTGCCCGGGCTGGCGGCCTGCCCGTCGAACGGGCGGCCGATGAGGAACAGCGGCCGCGCAACGCCGGGCACCTGCCAGCCGGCCCAAGGGACGCCAGGCTCGCAAAAGCGCTGCGCCAGGCCCAAGCGCCCGAGCACCGGGCCATAGAAGGCCAGGGCGCGCTCGAAATCGTTCACGCCGATATGGACATGGGACAGCATGCGCCGATCACCTCCTCCAGAAAGCTCGCCGAACGAAAGCGGCGCGAGACCTCAGCGCACGGTGTCAGGCAGCTCGATCTTGACCTCGAGCACTTCCAGGTTGTCCTGGCGTTCCAGGTGCACCTTGAGGTCTTCGGGGTTGATCTTCACGTACTTGGAGATCACCAGCACCAGTTCGCGCTGCAGCGCGGGCAGGTAGTCGGGCTCGGACGCGTTGCGGCCGTTGCGTTCGTGCGCCAGGATGATCTGCAGGCGCTCCTTGGCAACGCTGGCCGTCTTCTTCTTTTCGCCGAGAAGAAAGGAAAGAAAGGATGCCATGTCTTACTTGCTCCCGAACAGGCGTTTGAAGAAACCGGGCTTTTCGGCTTCGATGAAACGCAGGGGCTTTTCCGCCCCGAGGAAGCGGTCGACGACGTCCTTGTAGGCCTCGGACACGTCCGTGCCCTGGGCATGGATGGCCGGCGTGCCCTGGTTGGACGACTGCAGCACCACTTCGGACTCGGGGATCACGCCGATCAGCTTGATGCGCAGGATGTCCTGGATGTCCTCCAGCGAGAGCATCTGGCCGTCTTCGACCCGGCTCGGGTTGTAGCGGGTGATCAGCAGGTGCTCCTTGATCGGCTCGCCACCCTCGATCGCACGCTTGGTCTTGCTGCCCAGCATGCCCAGGATGCGGTCGGAATCGCGCACCGAAGACACCTCGGGGTTGGTGACCAGGAGGGCCTCGTCGGCGAAGTGCATGGCCATGAGGGCGCCGCTCTCGATGCCGGCGGGCGAGTCGCAGACGATGTACTCGAAGCCCATCTCGGCCAGGTCCTTGAGGATCTTCTCCACGCCGTCCTGCTTGAGGGCGTCCTTGTCGCGCGTCTGGCTGGCGGCCAGCACGAACAGGTTCTCGCACTGCTTGTCCTTGATGAGGGCCTGGTTGAGGTTCCCCTCGCCCTGGATAAGGTGGATGAGGTCGTACACCACACGGCGCTCGCAGCCCATGATGAGGTCCAGGTTGCGCAGGCCGACGTCGAAGTCGATCACGGCGGTCTTGTGGCCGCGCAGGGCGAGGCCGGTGGCAAAGCTGGCGCTGGTGGTGGTCTTGCCCACTCCCCCCTTGCCGGAGGTCACGACGACGATTTTGGCCATGGATTATTGGATCTCTCTGGGGTTGATACGTACGGGATTGCGCAGCGGCTCGATGAAGAGCTTCTCGCCTTCCAGGCGCACCTGGGCCGGCCTGCCCGCGACCTCGTCGGGCAAGGCGGTCTCCGTGGTGCGGTAGATGCCTGCGATGGATACCAGTTGCGGCTCCATGCAGGTGGAAAAGATGCGTGCCTCGGTGTTGCCGCGGGCGCCGGCAATGGCGCGCCCGCGCAGCGGGGCATACACGTGGATGTTGCCATCGGCAATGACCTCGGCACCGAAGCTGACCATGGCCAGCACCACCAGGTCGCAGCCGCGCGCATAGACCTGCTGGCCCGAACGCAGCGGCTTGTCGACCACCATGGTGCCGGGGCCGGCCACGGGCACTTCGCGTACCACCTCGACCTCGTGCACCACCTCGCGGATGACTTCCTGCACCTGGACGGGTGTTTCGGCTGCCTGCTCTGCCGGTTCTTCTTCTGCGGGCGGGGCTTCGGCACGGGGAGGTGGAACATCGGGCGCCACGCTGAGGCCCGCTTCGCGCGCGGCCTCCATCTGGGCCGCGTTGCCGCCGCGCACCGCCACGGGAAGGGTGCGGTGCTCGCGCAGCACGGCGACGATGACGGCGAAGTCGATGGATTCCTCGGCCTCGCGCACCAGGGCCAGATCGATCAGCACCGGGTCGTTGTCGAAGAAGCCGGGGGCGTCGGCGACCCGTTCGGCCAGTTCGGCAGCGAACTGGGCCGCATCGGTGGTCTTGAGCAGCACGGCCACCACGGGCAGGCTTGCGCTCTTGAGATCGAAGCGGGTGCGGACCTGGGCCGCCGTGGAAAAGGCCATGTCGACGGGGTTGGTTGATTGGAAGCGCCTGGAAACCCCAGGCGCCATGGGCAAAGTGTACCGTGGGCCCGCAGGTGCCCTGTTTCGGGGTGTCCGGCCGGTGCCAGCGGCCTTGGCGCGCCCCTCCCATAATCGGCCGCCATGTCCATCGCCCGCAAAACCCACCTCGATTCCCTGGCCGTCGGCCTGTTGCTCGCCTGCTGCATGTTCTGGGGCTTCCAGCAGGTGCTGGTCAAGGCCACGGTGGCCGAGGTGGCACC
>NZ_JBKDTZ010000095.1:0-4857 GCF_046339755.1 Acidovorax sp.
CCACCTGATCGTTTGCAAGGACGGTGTGGGCAACATAGAGCCCATGTCCTCGATCTTCATGAAGATGGGTGATCGCTTCTCGTACCTGGGCGGCCTGCCCACGGCCGAGGTGTATGCCGCCGCGTACAAGGCGCTGGGCACGCCGGTGTACTCGTCGGCGGTGTTCAACTTCATCCCCAAGACGGCGATGGAGTTCTACAAGGCGGTGGCGGCCGACGACATGGCCACGCAGCACCGGCTGCTCAAGGACTTCTTCATGCCTTACCTCGATATCCGCAACAAGGTGGAAGGCTATGGGGTGAGCATCATCAAGGCCGGCGCCAAGCTGGTGGGCCATGGTGCGGGGCCGGTGCGCGCGCCGCTGACGGACCTCAAGCCCGCTGAGATGGAGCAGCTCAAGGCGCTGATCGACAAGCTCGGCCCGCAGTAAGCCCACGCAAGGGCCTGGATCACTCCCCAGGCCCTTTTTTTCCTTTTCCAGTCTTGATCTCCAGGCGCCTGGCCGTGCCCGGCCGCCTGGTGTAGACGCGGCACGCCCCTCCTTGCAAACACAACAATGGAGACAGACAGCATGTTCAAGAAGATCGTTATGGCCACTGCCACCGCCGTGGTCATCGCAGCCCTGGCCGGTTGCGCCAGCAGCACAGCCTCCGGTTCGTCGGCCTCGGCCGAGCAGGCTGTGGCCGCAGCCGCCGAACGCTTGCGCGTGGCCATGATCGACCCGACACAGGCGGCCCTCGCGCCCCTGGTGGCCGACGACCTGAGCTATGGCCACTCGGGCGGCCGGGTGGACACCAAGGACAGCTTCATCGGCGACCTGCTCGCCGGCAAGTCCGACTTCGTGACCATCGCCATCACCGACCAGACCATCAAGGTGGTGGGCAACACGGCCATCGTGCGCCATACGCTCACGGCCGACACCAACGACTCGGGCAAGCCCGGCAAGGTGCAGATCAAGATCCTGGGTGTATGGCAACAGCAAGGCGGCAGCTGGAAACTGCTGGCCCGCCAGGCCGTGCGCGTCGCGACGTAAGATTGCAGCCCGCCTTTCGCAACGGCGGTCCAGCGCCAGGGACCGCCTCCCTCCCCTCCCCTTCATGACCCAGCCCTCCAAGCCCCGCATCCTGCAGATCGCCCGCCTTCCCCTGCCCGCCCTGGAGACCGACCTGGCCGCCCGCTACGACGTGGTCTGCCTGTCCGACCAGGCCGATCCGGCCGCCTTTCGGGCTGCGCACGGTGCCAGCTTCACGGGCGTGGCCACCTCGGCCTCCATCGGCCTCAAGGGCGAGGTAATCGCGGCCCTGCCCAACTTGCAGGTGGTGAGCAGCTTCGGCGTGGGCTTCGACGCACTGGACATCGCCGCCTGCCAGGCGCGGGGCATCCCCGTGGGCTACACACCCGATGTGCTCAACGACTGCGTGGCCGACATGGCGTTTGCGCTGATGCTCGACGTCTCGCGCGGCGTGGCCGCGAGCGACCGCTTCGTGCGCCGCGGCGAATGGCCCAAGGCGCGCTATGCGCCGCTGACGCGCGTGTCGGGCAAGCGCCTGGGCATCGTCGGCATGGGCCGCATCGGCCTGGCCGTGGCCGAGCGCGCCACCGGCTTTCGCATGGAGGTGGGCTACTACAACCGCCGCCCTGTCGAAGGCTCCACCCTGCCGCGACTGGATTCGCTGCTGGCGCTGGCCGAGTGGGCCGACTACCTCGTGCTCACGGTGGCCGGCGGCGCGTCCACGCGCCACCTGGTCAACCGTGAGGTGCTCCATGCCCTGGGCCCCAAGGGCTACCTGATCAACGTGGCGCGTGGCACCGTGGTGGACGAGGCCGCGCTGGTCGAGGCCCTGCAGCACAAGCGCATCGCCGGTGCCGGGCTAGACGTGTTCGAGGACGAACCCCAGGTGCCTGCCGCCCTGATGGACCTGGACAACGTGGTCCTGACCCCGCACACCGCCAGCGCCACGCACGAAACCCGCCGCGCCATGGCCGACCTGGTGCTGGAGAACCTGGAATCCTTTTACGCCACAGGCGCCGTGCGCGTGCCGGTACCGGTCACCTGACATAAAAAAGCCCCCACCGGCATGCGCCGGCGAGGGCCGAGACAAGGCGCGCCGCCAGGGGCGCACCATCCCTGTTACTTCAAGACGCCCTTGGAGATGTCCATGATCATGCGCGCGGCCAGGTACAGGCGCGGCACGATGGTGTTGACCTGCACGTACTCGGCATCGTTGGAGTGGGCACCGTAGCCCGACAGGCCCATGCCCTCCACCACGGCGCCCTTGGTCTTGAGCGCAGCGAAGGCCGCATCGGTACCACCGCCCGTGGCCTTCTCGACCACGGCGAGGGGCAGACCCAGCTCCTGGTAGATGACCTTGCCATAGCCGGCCACGCGGCGCGAAGCCTCGCTGGCTTCGAGCGGCGGACGGCGCACCTCGAACTTCACGTCCACCTTGGAGGCGGGCAGCAGCTTGGTCTTGATCTTCTCCTGCAGCGCCTTTTCCAGCCCGTCGAAGTCGGCCACCTTGAGCGCACGCGCATCGGCCTGGGCAGTCGCTTCGGCGGGGATCACATTGCGGTTGGTGCCGGACTTGGAGACCGTCCAATTGAGCTTGAGGCCTTCGTCGTTCTTCGACAAGTCCTTCATCTGCAGCAGCTGGTGCGACAGCTCGTACAGCGCATTCACACCGTCTTCGGGCTTGGCGCCTGCGTGCGAGGCCTTGCCCTGCACCGTGAGGTAGGCCGCGCCGATGCCGCTGGTGGCCAGGCGCAGCGTGCCGTCGGTGCCGCCGCCCTCGAATGAGAACACCACATCGTGCTCGGCCGCCACGCGGGTGATGGTGCTGCGCCAGCCAGGCGAACTGATCTCTTCATCGCCATTGACCAGCACCGTGAGCGTGCCGTAGTCCTTGAAGTTGAGCTTTTGCAGCAGCGCGATGGTGTGGATGATGAGGGCGATGCCCTGCTTGTCGTCAGAGATACCCAGGCCATAGGCTTTGTCGCCGTCGATGCGGAAGGGCTGGTCCTTGAGCATGCCCTTCAAGTACACCGTGTCCATGTGCGCGATGAGCATGATCTTCTTGCTGCCCGTGCCCTTGAACACGGCCTGCACGGCCGGGCCCACCTTCTCGGGCGTGTCGTCCAGGCGGTAGACATCGCTGGTCTGCAGCACCTCCACCGTGCCGCCCAGTTGCTTGAGCGGGGCGGCGATGCGCTCGGCGATCTGGTTCAGGCCTTCGATGTCCTTGCTGCCCGATTCGATGTGCACCAGGTCGCGCAAGGTGTCGAGCAGGGGTTGCTGTTCCTTTTGCGCCAGGGCGTGCACGTCGGCCACGGGGGCTGCGTGGGCCATGGCGGCGGCGAAGGCCAGGGAGAGGGAGGCGATCAGGGGGCGGAGGGGATGGGGCATGGTTGGACTGCTGGCAGCGGCAAGTGAATGGCGAAGGCTAATTATGTTGCTGATGGCGGTTGCTTTGCTGGTTGCCGCATGCCTCGGCTTTTTTTAAAGCATGCTTTGATTCAGGGCGGAGGCCGGGATGTGCGCCCGGCGGCGCAGTAACTTTCTCTTGGGCCGCTGTATAGACCGGGGACATAGGAAACAGGTGTGCCAGGACATACGAAACACATCCCGCTCAATTGGAGATGGTTTTGTAGTCCGTGTCCAATTGCATAAACCGTTGGTGGCAGAAGAACACGTCGAGCCCCCCATCACGGCCTGGATCAGATCTGAATGCAATAGGCATCCTCAACAGGGAGTTGGGTACCTTGATCTTGTGCCCATGCACCACCGCCTCACCGTTGTGCTTGACTACTGCAACGGTATCCCCTTGCGGATACTCGATCTCTGGCAGGCTGCTGGGGTAGGTTCTGCAGCTAGGCTGGTAGCGCTTGTCCGGAGGCTTCATTCCCAAGGCCTCATGCGGGCGTTCATGGTTGTAAACGCTGCGCCAACGCTCAAAGGCGAGCTGAGCCTCATGCAGGTCGCTAAAGCTTCGTCCAGCCAGCACCTCGGCCTTGAACGAGCGATGAAAGCGTTCGATCTTTCCGTTCGTCTGGGGATGGTAGGGGGAGCTGTGGCTGACCCCGATTCCCAGTCGGATCAGCCATACGCTGAGTTCGGACAGGCCATGACCGGCCAGGCGCGGACTGCCCCAAGGTGCACCGTTGTCCGCGTTGATGCGCACCGGCATGCCATAGCGCTCGAACACCCGGATCAGATGGGGCTTTACGCAGGCAGCCCCCACGCTGGCACACGCTTGCAAGGCAAGGTTGAAGCGCGAGTGATCGTCCAGCAGCGTCAATGGATAGCAGCGCCGCTGGGCCAAAGCGAAGTCTCCCTTGAAGTCGATCTGCCACAAGGAATTGGGCAACTCATGTTCAAACCGCTGCCAGGGCGTAGCGTCCAGGCTGGCCTGGGCTGCGATCAGGCCATGGCGGTGCAGGATGGCGGTGATGGTGCTGGCAGAGGGGACCTGCGTGTGGCCCAAATCCGCCAGGCGGCGGGCAATCTTGCGGCTACCCCAGGCAGAGTGCTCCTGACGCAGTGCCACTACTGCTTGCTCCATCGCCAAGCCCGTGCGTGTAGGGCTCGTCAATGGTCGTCGCGAACGTGGGATGCATGCAGCTGGACCCTCTTGGGCAAATCGGTTGAGCAAGGCATACGCGGCCTTGGCTCCAATACCGAAGCGGCGGCACAGCTCGCGCCGGTTGGCGCCCTCTTGCATTGCAAGTTCCACGAACTCACGCTTGACGTCCATAAGGTCTTTCGGTTGCCAGGCCATGGGGCTTCTCCCTTGCGAACGCAAAGCAGAAGTGTTTCCTATGTCTTCGCACACCTGTTTCCTATGTCCCCGGTCTATACAG
>NZ_JBKDTZ010000096.1:0-20245 GCF_046339755.1 Acidovorax sp.
GGTGAGGATGTTGCCGGGCCCGTAGACGTCCATGGCCACCCTGGCGGTGCTGCCAGCCCCGGGCTCCTCGGTGATCGTGATCTTGGAAAACTGCCGCGGGGCATCCGAGGCGAAACGCGCGGTGGACACCATGGCTGCATCGGCGTCGCTGCCCGGTGCATGCACCGGCTGGTCGAAGGTGAAGTCCGACGGCTGGGCGTTGGCGAAGGGCAGGCTGGCATTCCACGCCGAACACACGAGGTTGAGCGCCGTCGCGGACTTGCCCTGGCTGGTGAGTTCCAACTCGACCAGTGCGCTCAGGTGGTAATCACCGGCCACGAAGATGAGGCCCTCGATTTCATTCTGCACAATGAAGCGCACCAGCCTGCGCCAGCTGGCCGGGTAGCCGAGCCAGTTGTCCGCGGCCAGGCAGGTGGCGGGTTCGGCCACGAAACGCTTCTCCGGCAGGGCGAAAACGCTGCCGCTGCACAGCAGCTTGGGGCCTTTGGGGTGGGCCAGCAGCCAGCGTTCGATGGCCTCCATCTGGCGCTCGCCCACGATGTGGGCATCCCTCCAGTTGCGCAGCGTGCGGGCGCTGCGCTCCGTGCGCGTATCGGCGGCGAAGGCGGGGATGCCACCGACGTCGAACTCGTGCCACAGGCCGCGCTCCACGGTCCATCCCTTGGGGGTGAGGGACAGGCTGGGCAGGTCCTTGCGGTGAAAGCGAGACTGGTAGGCCGCGGCCGCCAGGAAACCGTTGAAGAAGCGCTGTCCGCGCAAGGAGTCTGCCGTGGCGTTGTCCGCCCCGTCCAGGTTGTCGTCGAACTCATGGTCGTCCACCACCAGCCAGACGGGAAGGCGTGAAAACAGCTGGCGTGTGGCGGCGCCGCCCCAGCTCTCGCGGTAGCGCTGTGCACCGCGCTCATCGCGTTCCGTGGTCTCCGCGATATTGGCCATGGCATCGGCATAGATCTGGTCGCCCAGCAGCAGCAGGGCCTGAGCGGGTGACGTGGCATCGTCGATGTGCTGCTCCATGTCGCCGGCCAGCGCGTCGATCGCACGGCGCTCGAACGCCATGCCCGGCCAGCGGCAGGAACTGGCGAGAAAACTCACCGCGGGGCGCGTGTGGGCGTCGCTGGTCCAGCGCTGCCACCAGGGCAGCGCAGCCAGGTCGAGAATGACTGGCAGCGATTCGCTCGTTGCAGGGCTCTGAACGGCACCATCGGGCGCCACCGCCCTGGCGGTACCGGACCCCTGGGGAAGGCAGCGCAGCGTCAGGCTGATCGGGGGCAGGTCCTGGAACGGCAGCTTCTCGCTTTCCTCCAGCACGCAGGTCCAGTAGTAGCCCTGTCCGGTGGGGGGCAGGGCCGGGGGAATGGTCTGCGCCACCACGCCGGGAAACGCCGTCACCTGGGCGCTATCGCACAGCACCCCGCCGATGCGGACCTCCGGTGCCATCGGCGTGCTGGTCGTGTCGAAATACTGCTCCACCCAGATCACCAGCCGGCGCCGGCGCTTTTCTCCTTGCAGGTACCACTCCGCTTGCAGCATGGGGCCGGTCAGGGGCCGGATGGGTGCGATGAAGTCCCGGTCGGCCAGATCGGTGTCGCTGGACTGGCCCACCGGGCGTGGCAGGTCGGGGTCGATGTGGCAGCCATCGGCGATGTCCTCGAATGCGGCCGGCTGGTCGAGAAAGCGGGTGAGGTGCGGATAGATGTCCTGGTGGGCATTCTTGCCGAACAGGAAGTCCATGTGCCCATAGCCCTTGCGGATGAAGGTGCGCACCACCCGGTCGGGACTCTGTGCGAAGACCCGTCGCAGCCGGTTCCAGGTGCGTGCCGCGCCGCGCGGGTCGAACACCTTGTTTTCAAGCCCGTGCACGAACAGCGTGGGGAAGTGCCAGTTCGCGAGGAAGTTGTCTTCGAGCAGGTAGGCGTTCTCGCCCTCGCGGTTGGTCAGCCGCTCGCGCAGCACGATGAAGTACAGCTGGCGGAACACCTCGACGCCGGCCACGCCGACCAGTTCGCCGAGCCGCTCGTGCGTGCGCGGGTCCAGGTTGGCATGCATCCATTCGCGCCCATAGAAGGCAGTCATCCGGTTGCATATGGCGCAGCCTGCGCCGGGCGAGTCGCGGTGCGCTTCGTGCAGGCTTCGCTCTTCATCCGTCCAGGCCAGGGTGGCCGCAAACCGGTCCAGCAGTTCGTCGGCAGGGCCTGGCTTGGCAGGCAGCAGGGGGTCGATGCGTTCGTTGCCCGTCAGCAGGTTGCGGTAGAGCGCGGCCAGTGCGCCCGAGAAGCGGTTGGACACGGAGGGCACCACCCAGGGGTGCACCGCATGGATGATGGCCGCGCGCACCTTGGCGGTGTCAAAGCGCGCCTGCAGCGTTGCCATGGCGAAGGCGCCCGCACCCACGCAGTGCGCGAACACGTCGATGGGCTGGCCCCCCGCCTGGGCATGCACGCGGTCGATGGCTGCCGGGATGTCGTTGTGCGCGATATCGTCCATGGTGTGCGCATCGCGCGCATAGCCCAGGCGGTTGGACATGCGGTTGTCCAGCAACCAGACGGTATAGCCCGCGTGCACGAAGTGGCCTGCCAGGTTGGTATCGACGGTGTCCGTTGCATACACGCCGCTGCCGTGGGCCAGCCCGTGGATGAAGAGGACGTGCCCCACGCTCTCGGGGTGGCGGTAGACCGTGAGCTGCAGCTCGATCTGTTCCTGGTCGCCGCTGCGGCGTGCCGTCTTCAGCACCTCGGCCTGCGGCTGTACGTCGATGCCCTGTGCCGTCTTCAATGCGGGGTGGGGGGGCAGGGCTGGGCGCGTGTACTTGGCGTAGTCCAAGCCCCGCAGGGACCAGAAATGCGTCTGCATCACCGCGCGCAGCCACAGGGAGGCGAACGATGCCAGTCCGACGATGGAGGCCGGCGTGTTCGCCGTCTCGCGGATCTGCAGCCGCAGCCGGCTCACGAGGTCCGCGAGATCAACGCGCAGCGCAATCTTCCAGGGTGCGCTGTCGTCCTTGCTGCGCAGCTCGAAGTCCAGCATCGTGAGCGCTTCCCAGAGGGGGCGCGCGCCGTTGCGGTAGGCCAGCAGCTTGCTGCCCCGGGCGACGATCTCCATCGCCTTGTCCGCAGCAGCGCCCTGGGGCTGCAGGGTGAAGTGGTAGTCGAGCGTGCGGTAGTTCGTGTGCAGCCATCCCGCGCGGGAGAAGCCGAGAAGCTTGCGGAACCAGCCGGAAGTGAAGTACTGGGACATTCCGCCGGGCCTGCGCTTGAGGTAGGTGGCGACAGCGAGCAGCCAGCGCCAGCCCCTGCGCAGGACGCCGGCCCGCTCGAGCGCAAGCAGGGACACCTGCCCGGAGCCGCGCAGCAAGGGCTCGCCCTTCAAGGCATCGGAGTGGATCGATGGCCAGCCCGGGATGGCATTGGCGTAGATCGCCAGGGAGGCAGCCCATGGGCGCGATGGCTCGGCCAGCCACTGGTGCAGGTCGACCGCCACCTCCACAGCCGCGATCAGGGCGCGCGGCTGCGTGGCGGCCTCGGCGCTCAGCGCCGGGTCGTGCGCGGACAGGAGCTGCCGGGCCCAGTCGGGCAGGTGGTCCTTGTCCGAGCCGCCCAGCAGGTGCTCGTGGATGCGAAAGACCATGGCACTCCCGGGGCCGGCGGGCGCCGCTTCGGCCACGCGGGGCTGGAGTTGCGCCACTTGCGGTGCGGGGCCTGGCGTGGCTTGAGCGGGCGCGGCGCTGCGCTGGCCCGTCTGCGCCAGCTCGCGGGCGATGTCCCGCGCCGCGAGCAGGGACAGGGCGGAGATCGTGACGAAGGGATTGACGCCCAGGGCGTGCGGAACGATGGCTCCGTCCAGCACGTGAAGGCCCGCGTGCACCTCGCTTCCTGCGCCCTTGAACACGGCACCGCGCCAGTCGACCACCCCCCGGCTTCCGTCGTCGCCCATGGGGCAGCCGCCGAGCGGGTGCACGGTGATCGATTTTTCCTGCTGGCCACCGGAGATGATCTCCGCAAAGCCATCGGGGGCCGGATGCCACAGGGGGTTGGGAAGGTAGTCGCCGCCATCGAAGCCGCCGGCCGCATGCGCCTGGTTGAATGCGCGGTGCACGGCCTGGTAGTAGCTGGCACTGCCGGCCGTTGCGGCGCCGCTGTCGGGGGACCAGCGCACGTCCAGCTCCAGGGCATCCGGGTCCGCAGGGTCTGTTGTGCCCGACGGGGTGCGCAGCAGGATCTTCCCGTTCGATGCGTCCTGGCCCATGGCCAGCAGCAATTGCGCGTGGCGTGCCGCGTCCGGTGGCAGGGCCAGGGGGTCGTCGGTGCCGGGGAAGCGCGCATCCACGTCGCGCACATAGCGGTGCAGGGTCGCCAGCGTGTGGCCCAGCGTGCTGGTGGCCTGGGCAAGCGCGGAGGGAATGGCGCCGTCCTGCACCAGGATTTCCTGCTGCACGCCATCCACCTCCAGGGGCACGCGCAGCGTTCCCGAGATGGTCGGGCCGATATCCCGGCTGGGGCTGGTGTCGCCGGCTTCGGGGGCCGAGACGGCATGGACGGCCTGGCGCTGGCGCCAGCCCATCGCAATCACGTCGCCGTTGGTGGAAAAAGACGAGCCGAGCGCCTCGGAGCGCGGCAGCTGGAAGGACCGCAGCAAGAGCTCGGTGCTGCCCAGGCTGCCTGCGCTGGCGATGACGGTGTGCGCGTCGATGCAAAATTCGATGGGCGAGGTGTTGCGGCTGCCCGCCGAGCACCGGAAATGCACGCGCCAGCGCAGCTCGCGTCCGTTCGCGCTGCGTGCGGGGGTCTCCAGCGGCTCCACACGCAGGGCGGTGCCGCCGACGAAGAAGCGCGCACCGCGCGCGTGCGCAGCCGGAATGAGGTTGGTGGCCAGGGAGCCCTTGGCACCGACATTGCAGCCGGTGAAGCAGTTGCCGCAGTGCACACAGGCCTGCATCTCCACCCCGTGTGCATTGGTTCTCTGCGTGTTCGAGATGGTGAGGTCGACCGGCTGGGCCGCCTGCGCCTGCAGCCCGCCCGCAAGCCGCGAAAGGGCCTGGAATTTGGGGAGGCCTGGCGCCCCCGCAAGGGGCGCCGCCTCCAGCGCCGAGACGACTTCGTCCAGGGCATGCACCAGGGCTTCGCGCCGCTCACCACCGCTTTGGTATACACGCGGCCACCAGTCCTGGTCGAAGGTGTCTGGCGCGGGCTTGAACGCCACGCCGGCGTTGATCAGGGAGCCACCTCCCAGGCCGCTGCCCGTGAGCACGGCCACTGCATCGAAATTCTGGACATTGAGCAGCGCCTGCGCGTTCCCCAGGGCTTTTCCGCTGGCGCCGCGCTGCAGCCGCAGGTGGCCGGGTAGGTGGCCGATGTCTTCGGGAAATTCCCCGAGCGCATACTCCCTGCCCCTCTCGATCACCCAGGTCTCCACGCCCGGACCGGCCAGTTCCCGCGCGGCGAAGCTTCCTCCATAGCCAGACCCCACAATCAGCACATCGCAGCTGGGGTTTGGGTTGACCTGCAGCATCGTCTCGATCGACTCGGACCAGCGAGAATGGGTCGCCATAGGGCCTTTCCGTGGGCATTGGTTTTTGAGTAACAATTGTTTACATGCATTTTCTACCGCCATTTCCCGTTGATGCCAATCACCCATTGGATGTAGCAATGGCGCGCGAGTCGCTGCGGCTGCGGGCACAGCAGTCGGTCAGCGCGCGCACCATGGTGGTGGTGGCGGCCATCGTGGCGGCGATCTGCTTCGGTTTTTCCACGCCTGCCTGGCGCGTGCTGGCGTGGATGGTTCCCGTGGTGCTGATGGCCCAGATCAATTCGGTCCTCAGTGCGCGTGCGCTGGCCGTGCTCGACTCGGCAGACGCGGCCGCGCTGTCCCAGCAGCAGACCGATCATTGGTGGATCACCGTGGCCAACCAGGCTTTGATGGGGACCACCGTCTGGTGGATCGGCTATGGCACCAGCGGGGGCATCGCGACCTTTGCCACGGTGCTGCAGCTCATCTACCTGGGCGGCGCGCTGGTGAATGCGTCCACCCATCCGTCGACCTTCATCGCCGGGGCGTGGATCAACCTCGCCTTCGCGGCGGTGTTCTGGCTGACCCAGGGCGGCACCAACGGCCTGCACCTGGCGCTGGCCTTGTTTGGTGTGGGCCGGGTGGTCGCGGCCTCGTCACGGCAGACGGCGCAGGCATTCCGCGATTCGCTGCAGATCCGCTTCGAGAACGCGGACCTGATGCGCCGGCTGGGAGAGGAAAAGCAGGTGGCCGAAGAGGCGAATGCCGCCAAGTCGCGCTTCCTGGCTGCGGCCAGCCATGACCTGCGCCAGCCCCTGCACGCCCTGCTGGTGTTTTCGTCCCTGCTGCACCGCCACGAGACACCTCAGACCGCGCAGTTGATCGCCCATATCCGCGATGCGGCAGGCTCGCTGGACAAGCTGTTCTCGGGGCTGCTCGATCTGTCCAAGCTCGAAACCGGCAGTATCGTGCCGCAGATGCAGGCGCTGAACATCGCCGCCATGGTGCGCGATCTCGCGCGCGAGTTCGAGCCGCGGTGCGCCGCCAAGGGGGTGACCATCGAGGTCGAGGGGGATGCGCAGGCCTGGGTGCTCAGCGACGCCTTCCTGCTGGAGCGCATCCTGCGCAACCTGGTGGACAACGCGGTGAAGTACACCAACGATGGCGGCGTCATGGTCAGCGTGTTCGCGCGGGAAAGCGTGGTGGAGCTGCAGGTGCGCGACACCGGCATCGGCATTGCCCATGAGGCGCAGGCCCGGGTTTTCGAGGAGTATTTCCAGGTCGGAAATCCCTCGCGCGATCCCGGGCAGGGCAGTGGCCTGGGCCTGGCCATCGTGCGCCGCCTGGCAACCTTGCTCGGGCTGGAAATGGGCATGCATTCCAACCCGGGCCAGGGCACCACCTTCACCCTCACCTTGCCCCAGGCGCCGATTTTCGAAAGCACGGGCGTCGGCGCCCTGTCGGCGCCAGCCGAGCCCGTGCTGACCATGGCCGTGGATGTATGGCTGGTCGAGGACCATGCCCTGGTCCGGATGGCGACCACCCAGGCACTCGAGTCATGGGGCTGCAAGGTCACGCAGTGGGAGGGCATGCCCCCGGATGCCGCCATCGAAGCAGCCACCGCAGCCCCGCATGCGCTGATTGCCGACTACCGGCTCGCAGGAGACGCCACCGGCCTGCAGGTGGCGCAGCGCCTGCGATCCCGCTGGCCTGCGCTGCCCGTGGCCATCATCACGGGCGACCCCGGCATCAATCTCCACGAGGTCGAGCGCCTGGGCAATATCGCGATGTGGCAAAAGCCGGTGCTGCCCTCGTTGCTGATCAAGTGGCTGGCCGATCTCGGTGAGCAGGTGCCTGAACGCGAGGCCCGAGCCTCGGCCCACTAAGAACCTGTTCAAAGTGTCAGGCGATGCGCACGCCCTGCCGTGCGCAGACGTACACCGCCTCGGTGCGGCTTTGGACGTTGAGCTGGCGAAAGATGACGCTCAGATGCGATTTCACCGTCTGGTCGCTGATGTTGAGCTCGCGCGCAATCACCTTGTTGGGCAGGCCGCGCAGGATGGCTGCCAGCACATCGCCCTGGCGCTGCGTCAGCTCGGGGAAGGCCTGGGTCAGGTCGCTGGGCAGATGGTTGTCCGGTGCGGGGCCGGCCGTCCTGCCGGGGCCGGAGAGCAGGGTGGCGGGCAGGTAGATGCCGCCCGAGGCAATGGTGTTCAGGGCGAGCAGCAGTGTTTCCGGCTCGGAGTCCTTGGCGATGAAGCCGACCGCGCCGTTGTCGATGGCGGTGCGCACCAGCGCCGCGCTCTTCTCGCCCGACAGCACGATCTGGCGCGCCTGGGGCACCAGTTCGCGGATGGCCACCATGGCCTCGGCACCCGAGAGGCCTTCCATGTGCCAGTCCAGCAGCACGATGTCCGCGGGTTGCTCACGCAGTTTGGCGAGCCCTTCTTCGCAACTGCCTGCGATCTGGGTGTCGATTGCAAAGCCCAGCTCGGCCAGCAGCAGGCGAAGTCCCTCTCGAAACAGGGAGTGATCGTCGATGACAAGAACATTCATGGGTTGGAACTACGGAGCATTGCCGCAGCACCCAGGGGGCCACGTGCATTGTCAAAAATGGAATGGATTGCCATCGGATGACACATTTGGTATCAAGCGACTATGCCACGGTCTTGGCGTGCATGCTCTGTAACACCGCCAATTTTTACCACTTGGTGGAATCTTAACCGCGTACCGGGGCTTGCCGGACGGGTCAGCCCATGCCCTTGATGGCCTGTGCCGCACGGGTCACGAGGGCCGGGCCCTCGTAGATCAGCCCGGTGTAGATCTGCACCACGTCCGCGCCCGCGCGGATCTTGCTCACTGCATCGTCGGCGCTCATCACGCCGCCCACACCGATGATGGGGAACTGGCGGCCCAGCGCGGCACGCAGCTGGCGGATCACGTTGTTGCTGGCTTCGAGCACCGGTGCGCCGCTCAGCCCGCCGGTCTCCTCGGCATGGCGCAGGCCCTTGACGGCATCGCGGCTGATCGTGGTGTTGGTTGCGATCACGCCGTCCATGCCGTGGCGCTGCAGCGTGGCGGCGATCACCGACACCTGCTCCTCGCTCAGGTCCGGGGCGATCTTCACGAAGATGGGCGTGCGCTTGCCGGCCTGCTGCGCCAGCACTTCGCGGCGCGCGGCGATCGCACCCAGCAGCCCGTCCAGCGCTTCGTCGCTCTGCAGGGCGCGCAGGTTCTGGGTGTTGGGCGAGCTGATGTTCACCGTCACATAGTCGGCATGGGGGTAGACGCCGTCCAGGCAGGTCAGGTAGTCGCTGGTGGCGTTCTCGATGGGTGTTGTGGCGTTCTTGCCGATGTTCAGGCCCAGAAGCATGCGCGGGCCCCGGCCCTGGGCCTGCTCGCGAAAGCGCGATCGCTGCACGTTGCGCAAAAAGGCGTCCAGCCCTTCGTTGTTGAAACCCAGGCGGTTGATCAGGGCGCGCTTTTCGGGCAGGCGGAACATGCGCGGCTTGGGGTTGCCGGGCTGGGCCTTGGGCGTCACGGTGCCCACCTCCACGAAGCCGAAGCCCATGGCGCCCAGGGCGTCAATGACACGCGCGTTCTTGTCCAGCCCGGCGGCCATGCCCACGCGGTTGGGAAAGCTGAGGCCCGCCAGCTCGATGGGGTCGTCCACCCGGGTGGTGCACCAGGCCCATTGCAGCGGCGTGCGCTGCCCGCGCGCCAGCATGTCCATGGTGAGTTCGTGTGCAGCCTCGGCATCCAGGCCGAAGAGGAAAGGGCGGGTGAGGGCGTAGGGGATCAGGGACATGGAGGGATGACAGGGGATAATTGCGCAATTACCCCTGATTTTCCCCCATGACGACCTCTACCCCCCTGACCCAAGACGAACTCAAGGCCCTCGTAGGCCAGGCTGCCCTGCAATACGTGGTGCCTGGCGAGATCGTGGGGGTGGGCACGGGCTCCACCGTCAACAAGTTCATCGACGCACTGGCCAGCATGAAGGACCGCATCAAGGGCGCCGTGTCCAGCTCCGTGGCCAGTACCGAGCGCCTGAAAGCGCTGGGCATCCCCGTGTTCGACGCCAACGAGGTCGAGTCCCTGTCCGTGTACATCGATGGCGCCGACGAGATCGACGGCCAGGGCCACATGGTCAAGGGCGGCGGCGCCGCACTCACGCGCGAGAAGATCGTGGCCGCACTGGCGGGCCGCTTCGTCTGCATTGCCGACGAGTCCAAGCTGGTGCCCGCGCTGGGCAAGTTCCCTCTGCCAGTGGAAGTGATCCCCATGGCGGCAGCCCACATCGCCCGCCGCTTTGCGGCCATGGGTGGCAAGGCGACGATTCGCCAGAAGGACGGCCAGCCGCTGGTCACCGACAACGGCCAGCACATCCTGGATGTCACGGGCCTGTCCATCACCGAGCCGCTGGCCTTCGAGTCCGACGTCAACCAGTGGCCCGGCGTGGTCACGGTGGGTGTGTTCGCGCACCAGAAGGCCTCGGTCTGCCTGCTGGGAACGGCCCAGGGCGTGAAGACGCTGAGCTACTGATCCCGCGTGAGCCCCTTTTGGAGGGGCTGCGCCAGCAAAATGACAATGGGCCGCAGTAGCGGCCCATTGTCTTGGCGGGTACAGGGCAGGCAGATGCCTGCCAGCAGGCTCAGAACCTGATGCCCGCCGGATTGGTGGGCGACGGGCCTTCGGTAGCCGCCGGTGCCGGGCGCGCGCGTGGCGAAGCCGTAGCGGCCGCCGCGTTCGAGGCGGGGGCCGCAGCAGGGGCTGCCGGCGCCGCGACCGCCACCAGTGGCGTGGCTGGGGGACGACGGTAGTTGGCCGACAATTGCGACGCCTTGGGGTAGCCCGCCGCATCCAGGTACTGCGTCCACTCTGTGTCAGAAAAGCCGGCCATGCGCTGGGCTCCGATGGTGCCGTAAGGCAACGAGGTGTCTCCGCTGAGTTTGCGCAGCGCGTCAAGATCCTCGTTGGTGGTCACGGTACGCTCCGTGAAGGGCACACCCCGGTTCACCAGCAGGCTGCGTGCACTGGCACAGGGCGAGCAGTCGCTACCGGTGTACAGCGTGACGGGAAAGCGCTGGGCGATGCGCGACAGCTCCAGCGGCAGGCCGGTAGTGCCGCCCACGGCACCCGTTGCCGGGTTGGTGGTGCTGGTCGTGGCCTTGGCGGCATTGTCGGGCGCCCGGTCCGAGAAGGTGACCTTGCCGTCGGGTCCGACGATGCGGTACACCGTTTGCGCCTGCGCTGCACTACAGGCCAGCAGGACCAGCATGGGGGCCAGCATCGGCAGGGACAGCAGGTTCTTGCGCATCGTCTTTCTCCTCGGAATCCGGTTATGGTGGGGAAACTCAGGCCGCGGCCGGCCCGGCCATGCCCTGGTGGCGCATCAGCGCATCCAGGCGCGGCTCGCGGCCCCGGAAGGCCTTGAACGACTCCATCGCCGGCCGGCTGCCACCCGCCTCCAGGATGGCTTCGCGGTAGCGGCGGCCGGTCTCGGCGCTGGGCTGGCCGTCGCTGCCCACGGTCTCTTCAAAAGCCGCATAGGCGTCGGCGCTCAGCACCTCGGCCCATTTGTAGCTGTAATAGCCCGCAGCATAACCGCCCGCGAAGATGTGACTGAATGTGTGCGCCGTGCGGCTGAAGGCCGGCGGCTGCAGCACGGCCACTTCGGCGCGTACCTGCGCCAGCAGGGGCATGATGTCCTGGGCAGGGTCGTGCTCGGTGTGCAGCAGCATGTCAAAGAGCGAGAACTCGATCTGGCGCAGCGTCTGCATGCCGCTCTGGAAGTTCTTGGCGGCGATCATCTTGTCGAACAGCGCGCGCGGCAGCGGCTCGCCCGTGTCCACGTGGGCCGTCATGTGCTTGAGCACATCCCACTCCCAGCAGAAGTTCTCCATGAACTGGCTGGGCAACTCCACCGCATCCCACTCCACACCGCCGATGCCCGAGACATCGCGCTCGTTCACCTGGGTCAGCATGTGGTGCAGGCCGTGGCCGAACTCGTGGAACAGGGTGATCACATCGTCGTGCGTGAGCAGTGGCGGCTTGCCATCCACGCCACTCGCGAAATTGCACACCAGGTGCGCCACCGGGGTCTGCAGCACGCCGGTGTCGGGGCGCAGCCAGCGGGTGCGCACGTCATCCATCCAGGCGCCACCGCGCTTGCCGGTGCGCGCGGGCTGGTCCAGGTAGAACTGGCCCACCAGGGTGTCGCCACGCTCGATGCGGTAGAACTCCACGGCAGGGTTCCACACGGGGGCACTGTCGCGGCGAATGGCCACCTCGAACAAGGTCTCGATGATCTTGAACAGGCCGGCCAGCACCTTGGGTGCCGTGAAGTACTGCTTGACCTCCTGCTCGCTGAAGGCATAGCGGGCCTCCTTGAGCTTCTCGGAGATGTAGGGCCAGTCCCAGGCCTTTGGATCGGCCAAGCCCAGGTTGGCGGATGCGAAGGCACGCAGGTCGGCCACGTCCTTCTCGGCATAGGGGCGGGCGCGGTGCGCCAGATCGCGCAGGAAGCTGACCACCTCGGCCGGCGAATCGGCCATCTTGGCCACCACCGAGACTTCGCCGAAGTTGGCATAGCCCAGCAACTGCGCTTCTTCCTTGCGCAGCGCGAGGATTTCGCTGATCAATGCAGTGTTGTCGTACTTGCGGGCATCGCCCTCGGCCTGGTCGGAAGCCCGGGTCACATAGGCGCGGTAGATCGTCTCGCGCAGCGCGCTCCGGTCGGCGAACTGCATCACCGGCAGGTAGCACGGCATCTTGAGCGTGAGCTTGTAGCCGTCCTTGCCCTCGGCCTGGGCAGCGTCGCGCGCGGCCTGCAGCACATCCGAAGGAATGCCGGCGACCTCGGCATCACTGGCGTAATAGGCAAAAGCGTCCGTCGCATCGAGCGCGTTCTCGCTGAACTTCTGGCTCAACTCGGCCTGGCGCTCCTGGATTTCGGCAAAGCGGTCCTTGGCCGTTCCGGTCAGCTCCGCGCCGCTGAGCACGAAGTTGCGCACCGCATTCTTGTGCGCCTGGCGCTGCTCGCTGGTCAGGGTGGCCGGATCGATGGCCTTGTACTTGGCGTACAGGCGCTCGTCGGCGCCCAGGCGGGTCCAGAACTCGGTCACGCGGGGCAGGGCGGCGTTGTAGGCGGCGCGCAGCTCGGGGGTGTCTGCCACGCTGTTGAGGTGGCTCACCGCGCCCCAGGCCGTGCCCAGCTGTTCGGTGGCCACGTCCAGTACCTGGGCGATGGCATCCCAGCGGGCGGGAAAGTCGGGGGCGGTCACCGTCTCCAGCGCCACATTGGCACGCTCGAGCAGCACATCGACCGCAGGGGCGACGTCCTCGGGCGTGATGCGGTCAAACTGGGGAAGGCCGGAAAATTCGAGAAGGGCGTTGCTCATGCGGTGTAGATGGCGCCTCGGGGCGTAGGTTCAAGGATCTTTTACCGGGCGGCCGTGCGTTCGGCCGCCTCGATGGTGTTCACCAGCAGCATGGTAATGGTCAGCGGGCCGACCCCGCCAGGGACGGGGGTGATCCAGCCGGCCACTTCCTTGACGCCCTCGAAGTCCACGTCGCCGCAGAGCTTGCCTTCGGCGTTGCGGTTGATGCCCACGTCGATCACGATGGCGCCGGGCTTGACCATGTCGGCCGTGAGTGTGTTGGCGCGGCCCACGGCGGCCACCACCACGTCGGCCTGGCGCGTGTGGTAGCCCAGGTCGGGCGTGCCGCTGTGCGTCACGGTCACGGTGGCATTGGCCTGCAGCAGCAGCAGGGCCATGGGCTTGCCCACGGTGTTGCTGCGCCCGATGACCACGGCATGCTTGCCCTTGAGCGACTGGCCGGTGGATTCAATCAGCTTCATGCTGCCGTACGGGGTGCAGGGGCGAAAGCCCTCCAGCCCGGCCATCAGCTCGCCGGCCGACAGCACGGAATAGCCGTCCACGTCCTTGGCGGTGGAAATCGCCTCGATCACCTTGTGCGGGTCGATGTGCTTGGGCAGGGGCATCTGCACCAGGATGCCGTGCACGGTCGGGTCGGCGTTCAGCGCGGCGATGCGGGCCAGCAGCTCGGCCTCGCTCAGGGTGGCTTCGTACTTCTCGAAGACCGAGCGCACGCCGCTGTCCTCGCAGGCCTTGACCTTGTTGCGCACATAGACGGCCGAGGCCGGGTCTTCGCCCACCAGGATCACCGCCAGGCCAGGCTGGTGGCCGCGCGCGGTGAGGGCGGCGGCGCGCTGGGCGACTTCGCTGCGCAGTTGGCGGGAGAGGGCGGTGCCGTCGATGAGTTGGGCTGTCATGGCTGGAATTCGGATCGAAAAGGGCGCCGGGTGGCGCCCTGGTGGGGAACTTGGCTATGTATGGGCTCAGCCCTTGGGGGCATTTTGGCCCAGGGCGATCTTGAGCAGATCGGCCACGGTGTTGGCATTGAGCTTTTCCATGATGTTGGCGCGGTGCGCCTCCACTGTCTTGATGCTGATCCCGAGGTCGTCGGCGATCTGCTTGTTCAGGCGGCCGGCGACGATGCGTTCGAGCACCGGGGCCTCGCGGCTGGTGAGCTTGGAGAGCAGGGCGTCGCGGCTGGCGGCCTGCTGGTAGCCGGCAAAGGCCTCGCGGGCGTGGTCCAGCATGCGCTCGACCAGGCCGACCAGCTCTTCCTCGTCAAAAGGCTTCTGGATGAAGTCGAGCGCGCCCTTCTTCATGGTGTTCACGGCCATGGGCACGTCGCCGTGGCCGGTGATGAACACGATGGGCAGCGGGGACTTGCGCTCGATCAGGCGGTCCTGCAGCTCCAGGCCGGTCATGCCGCCCATGCGGATGTCCACGATCAGGCAGGCCACTTCGCGCGGGTCGTAGCGCGACAGAAAGGTCTCGGCCGAATCAAAGCAGCGCACCCGGTAGTCCTTGCCTTCCAGCAGCCATTGCAGGGAGTCTCGGACCGCTTCGTCATCGTCCACGACGTATACGGTGCCTTTTTTCGGAATCAAGCTCATGCAATTGTCCTTGGAGTATGTGCGTTTGCTACAGAATTTGTAGTGTCATCGGCAGGCTTGGCGAGCGGCAACCAGAAGGAGAACCTGCAGCCCGTGACGTCTGAACCATTGTAGATGTTCTCTGCATGCATCCGGCCCTGGTGCGACTCGACGATGCTGCGGCACAGATTGAGGCCCATGCCCATGCCTTCCTGCTTGGTGGAGAAGAAGGCTTCGAACAGCCGCTCCAGCACCTCGGGCGCCAGGCCCTTGCCGGTGTCCAGCACCGAGAACTCGACCACGTCGCGGTCTTCGATGGTCTTGGGGACCACGCGAAGCTCCACGCTGCGGCCGGCTGTGGGGCGGTTGGCCTGCTGGATGGCCTCGGCGCCATTTTTCATCAGGTTCACCAGCACCTGCTCGATCAGGATGGTATCGGCCATCACGGGCGGCAGGCGCGCGGCGATGTACAGCGTGAGCCGCACATGGTGGCGGCGCAGCTCGATGTCGGCCAGCTCCACGGCCTCGGTCACCATGGAATGCACATCGGCCAGCGCCCGGTTGGGCTCGCTCTTCTTCACGAAGGAGCGGATGCGCTGGATGATCTGCCCTGCGCGCTGGGCCTGGTGGGCCGTCTTCTGCAGGGCGGTGAGCAGGGCTTCTTCCGTCAACTGCCCGCTCTGGATGCGCGAGACCATGCCGCTGCAGTAGTTGTTGATGGCCGTGAGCGGCTGGTTCAGCTCGTGCGCCACGCTGGATGCCATCTCGCCCATGGTGATCAGCCGGCTCACCGACTGGGCGCGCTCGGCCTGGCGCGAGGCCTGTTCCTCGGCCTGGCGGCGCGGCGTGATGTCGGTGGCGATCACCATCTGCGCCAAGCGGCCGTCCACCCAGTTCAGGTAGCGCGAGCGCACCTCCAGCCACTTGCCCAGATCGGGCAGGAAGATCTCGGCGTTTTCGGTGCGCGCGCTGGTCAGCGTGTCGGTGGGCAGGCCCATCAGGCCGTCTTCGTCGTCCACGCCCGAGCTGGTGCTGCCCGCCACCGGCACCACGCCGGCCTGGGCCACCAGCTGCAGGTGGCCGCCGGTCTGCGAGCCGAACCACTGGCGGTACAGCTTGTTGGCGAACAGCAGCTCCTCGCTGCCCAACGGCGCCACGGAGACCGAGGCGTCGAGCGATTCGAGCACGATGGTGAAGCGCTCGTGCGAGGCCGAGAGCTGCTCGCGCACCCGGTTGGGCTCGGTGATGTCGGTCATCGACGTCATCCAGCCGGTCTGGTGTCCGTGCGCGTCGATCAGCGGTGAAACGTACAGGCGCGCGTCGAACAGCGTGCCGCTCTTGCGCCGAACCCGCACCTGAAAGCCGCCGACGATGGTCTTGCCGCTGAGTTCATCGCGCAGCTTGGCGTGCAGGGCCTCATGGTCCGAGTCGGGCCAGTAGGGGAAGGGCGCCTTCAGGCCCACCAGCTCGGCCTCGCTCCAGCCCGTCATCTGGCAGAAGGCGGCGTTCACGTAGGTGATGCGGCCCTCCATGTCCAGCGCGCGCATGCCGGTGAGGATGGAGTTCTCCATCGCGCGGCGGAAGTTGGTCTCGGCCACCAGGGCCTGCTGGGCCTGCATGCGCCGGCGCGTGTGGCGCCAGGTGGCGATCAGCATCCAGGCCGTCATGGCGGAAAGGGTACCCACCAGCCAGAACAGGCCGCTGCCCACCACCCCCAACGAGGTGCGGTAGGCCTGGGCGCGCAGCACCAGCCCGTTGCCTACGGGGGAGACGGGCACCTCGTATTCATTGGCGCGCGGGCTCCAGGGCAGGAACTGCGTGGCCGGGTTGCGCGGGCCCAGCGGGGTGCCCGCCAGCACCTGGTTCTTGCTGTCGAGCAAGGTCACAGCGTAGCGCGCCAGCACCTCGGTGGGCGTGCCGTAGCGCAGCAGGCTGTCAATGGAGTATTCGCCCAGCACCACGCCGCTGAACTTGCCCTGGTTGTTCAGCGGCACCTGCAGCTGCAGCAAGGGGGTGATGTCGCCCGCCGTGGCGGCCGGCTGGGCATACACGGGCTGCTGCAGGTCGCGCGCCAGGCCGTAGGTGTCGGCCGTGTCGCCGGCCTTGAGCACCTCGCCGGCGATGCGCAGTTCGCTGCTGGCCAGGGTGGGCGCGGCGTGGCTGGCGCGGATGCGGCGGCGTTCGTCGATCCAGGTGATGGCCTGCAATTCGGGGTACTGGCTGATCAGCGTCTCGGCCCGGCTCACGAACTCGGATCGCTCCAGCTCCTGGTTGGACAGGTCGCGCGCTATGCGCATCAGCTGCTCCTGCCGTTCCAGCAGGCGCAGGCGCACCCGCTGCTGGGCGTATTCCACATCGCGGCGCAGGGCTTCCTGCTCGCGCTCGGCCTCTTCGGCGCGCAGGTACCAGAAGGCCGCCACGATGGCCGCCAGGAACATCAGCACCGCTGCCAATGGGGCCAGCGCGGCAAACCGGTCCTGCCGGGTGGGCGAGAGGCTGCGCCACCACTTGCGCCACCAGCGCGCAGGGGCCGCGATGGGCGAGACCGTAGGGGAGGGCGCGGGATCGGTGGCTTGCATGTCCCCTCAAGTGTAGAGGAGGTGCACACCTGGTTACGGACAGCCCGGGGAAACCTGTCCACGATCCGTTGGCTGCGGGCTCGCGGGCAAGGAGTGGACGTTTTGCGAACGCCCGTTCTTGTGCACTTGCAGCAAAATCTCATAATGCGATATTGATGGGCACCATTTGAAATTGGCAAAAAGTTGTGAGAAACTAGGGACAGTCATCTAAATTGCTGCCACACCTACAGGAGACAAAGCATGTCAGCTCAGCCCGATCCTCAGGCCGCGTTCGGCCTCGGTACCGACGTCGATCAGCAGGAAACCCGCGAATGGATGGACGCGCTGTCCGCCGTGATCGACAAGGAGGGCCCGGAGCGCGCCCACTTCCTGCTTGAACAACTCCTCGAACATGCGCGCCAGAGCAGCATCGACATGCCGTTCTCTGCCAACACGGCCTATGTGAACACCATCGAAGCCGACCAGGAAGCCCATTGCCCCGGCAACATCGCCATTGAAAAGCGCCTGCGCGCCTACATGCGCTGGAACGCCATGGCCATGGTCGTGCGCGCCAACCGCCTGAACCCCGCCGACGGCGGCGACCTGGGCGGCCACATCGGCTCCTTCGCCTCGGTGGCCAGCATGTTCGGCGCCGGCTTCAACCACTTCTGGCATGCGGCCAGCGAGAACCACGGCGGCGACCTGCTGTACATCCAGGGCCACAGCTCGCCCGGCATCTATGCGCGCGCCTACCTCGAAGGCCGCCTGAGCGAAGAGCAGCTCGACAGCTTCCGCCAGGAAGTGGATGGCAAGGGCCTGTCGAGCTACCCGCACCCCAAGCTGATGCCCGAGTTCTGGCAGTTCCCCACGGTGTCCATGGGCCTGGGCCCACTGATGGCCATCTACCAGGCACGCTTCCTCAAGTACCTGCACGCCCGTGGCATCGCCAACACCGAAAACCGCAAGGTCTGGGTGTTCTGCGGCGACGGCGAGATGGACGAACCCGAGTCGCTGGGCGCCATCGGCCTTGCCGCGCGCGAAAACCTCGACAACCTGGTCTTCGTGATCAACTGCAACCTGCAGCGCCTGGACGGCCCGGTGCGCGGCAACGGCAAGATCGTGCAGGAGCTGGAAAGCGAGTTCCGCGGCAGCGGGTGGAACGTCATCAAGCTCCTGTGGGGCAATGGCTGGGACACCCTGCTGGCGCGCGACAAGACCGGCAAGCTCAAGCAGCTGATGATGGAGACGCTGGACGGCGACTACCAGGCCATGAAGGCCAACGACGGTGCTTTCGTGCGCAAGAACTTCTTCGGCCGCTACCCCGAGACGCTCAAGCTCGTCGAGCACATGAGCGACGAAGAGATCTTCGAGCTGCGCCGCGGCGGCCACGAGCCCGCCAAGGTGTATGCCGCCTTCCACGCCGCCAACGAGCACAAGAACCAGCCCACCGTGCTGCTGGTCAAGACGGTCAAGGGCTACGGCATGGGCAAGGCCGGTGAAGGCAAGAACACGGTGCACCAGACCAAGAAGCTCTCGGACGAGGATATCAAGTACATCCGCGACCGCTTCAACATCCCGATCCCGGACAGCCAGCTGGCCGACATCCCGTACTACAAGCCAGCCGAGGACACGCCCGAGATGCAGTACCTGCACGAGCGCCGCAAGGCCCTGGGCGGCTACCTGCCCAAGCGCCTGCCCAAGGCCGAAGAGAGCTTCACCGTGCCCGCGCTGGAGACCTTCAAGGCGGTGCTGGAGCCCACGGCCGAAGGCCGCGAGATCTCCACCACCCAGGCCTACGTGCGCTTCCTCACGCAACTGCTGCGTGACCAGGCCCTCGGCCCGCGCGTCGTGCCCATCCTGGTGGACGAGGCCCGTACCTTCGGCATGGAAGGCCTGTTCCGCCAGATCGGCATCTACAACCCCAAGGGCCAGCTGTACACCCCGGTCGACCGCGACCAGGTGATGTACTACAAGGAAGACAAGGCCGGCCAGATCCTGCAGGAAGGCATCAACGAAGCCGGCGGCATGGCCAGCTGGATCGCTGCCGCCACCAGCTACAGCACGAACAACCGGATCATGATCCCGTTCTACGTGTACTACTCGATGTTCGGCTTCCAGCGCATCGGCGACCTGGCCTGGGCCGCGGGCGATATGCAGGCCCGCGGCTTCCTGCTGGGCGGCACCTCGGGCCGCACCACGCTCAACGGCGAAGGCCTGCAGCACGAAGACGGCCACAGCCACATCCTGGCCGGCACCATCCCCAACTGCGTGAGCTACGACCCCACCTTCGCCCACGAAGTCGGCGTGATCATGCACCATGGCCTCAAGCGCATGGTCGAGCGCCAGGAAAACGTCTTCTACTACCTGACCCTGCTCAACGAGAACTACGCCATGCCCGGCCTGCAGCCCGGCACGGAAGAGCAGATCCTGAAGGGCATGTACATCTGCAAGCAGGCGCCTGCCCTGGCTGCTGATGCACCCACGGTGCAACTGCTGGGCAGCGGCACCATCCTGCGCGAATCCTTCTTCGCCCAGGAGCTGCTCGAAAAGGACTGGGGCGTGGCCGCCAGCATCTGGAGCTGCCCAAGCTTCAACGAACTGGCCCGCGACGGCCAGGACGTGGAGCGCTGGAACCTCCTGCACCCGACGGAAACGCCTCGCGTCTCCTTCGTGGCCGAGCAACTGGGCAAGACCACGGGCCCCGTGGTCGCCTCCACCGACTACATGAAGAACTACGCGGACCAGATCCGCTCGTTCATCCCCGCCGGCCGCACCTACAAGGTGCTCGGCACCGACGGCTTCGGCCGCAGCGACTTCCGCAGCAAGCTGCGTGAGCACTTCGAAATCAACCGCCACTACATCGTCGTGGCGGCCCTCAAGGCGCTGTCCGAAGAAGGCAAGGTGCCTGCCGCCAAGGTGGCCGAAGCCATCGCCAAGTACAACATCCAGGCCGACAAGGTCAACCCGCTCTACGCCTAAATCGAACCGGAGACAACAATGGCATTGGTCAACATTCAAGTCCCGGACATCGGCGACTTCGACGAAGTCGGCGTGATCGAGCTGCTCGTGAAGCCCGGCGACACCGTCAAGGCGGAGCAGTCGCTGATTACGGTGGAATCGGACAAGGCCTCGATGGAGATCCCGTCGAGCCACGCAGGCGTGGTCAAGGAACTCAAGGTCGCCGTGGGCGACAAGGTCAAGCAAGGCTCGGTCA
>NZ_JBKDTZ010000097.1:0-9867 GCF_046339755.1 Acidovorax sp.
GAACTGGGCCGGCCGCGTGCGGTGCGCGCCGTGGGGGCCGCCGTGGGGCGCAACCCGATCAGCGTGATCGTGCCCTGCCACCGGGTGCTGGGTGAGGACGGCAGCCTGACCGGCTATGCCGGGGGCCTGGAGCGCAAGGGCGCCTTGCTGGCCATCGAAGGCGCCCGTCCGCAGACGCAGGATCTCCTGGCGGCCTGAACGGCCGGCAGGCCCGCAGCCACCAAGAGGCCATCATCGCGGCCCGCAACCCCTTGTCAACCGGGCTTGTCAGGACGTGCACGGCGGCGCTGGAGGCTGTGGAACGGCCCTAAACTCGGCGCATGGGCCTTGCGTCGGTTTTTCATCTGCTTACAAGCTTTGCGGCACCGGCCCGCGCGCCCGCGGATTCGCACGCACCGGGGGCTGGCCGCGGGCACCATGGCGCATAACACCCTGCTCGCGGGCAGCCTGTTGCTGCTGCTGACCGTTCTGGGGCTGGCGCTGCTGCCGCCCCGGGAGGTGCTGACCCCTTCGCGGCGCACCGAATGGCTGGCAGGGCTGGTGGGCGGCCTGGTGTCGGCGGCCATGCTGGCCGTGCTCAACTTCCAGGCCAGCGGCCCGGGCCTGGTGGCCTACCCTACGGCCACCGCCTTCGTCGCCCTGTGCTTCGGCGTGCGCGCGACCGCCCTCTCCGCGGGGCTGGCGTTCCTGGCCGCCACCTGGATCCAGGGCTCGCCCTCGCCCACGGGGGCTCTGGTGCTGGCCAGTGGCTGGGCCTGCGGAGCTCTGTGGCGGCGCGTGGCGCTCTACCGCGGCAAGCGCAGCTGGCCGGAGATGCTGGGCCTGGCAGCGAGCCTGCCGGTGGTGAGCGGCCTGGCGCTCAGCGCCGCGGGCGCCCAGGCCGAGGTCCCCACCATGGCGAGCTGGTGGGAGGGCCTGCCCTGGCAGCATGGCGCCGGGATCCTGGTGCTGGGCAGTTGCCGCCTGCTGCTGATCAGCAAGGCCCAGTCGATGGATGCGACGGAATCGGCCCACCGGTTCCTGGGCCAGCGCGAGCAGCAGTTGCGCATGGCCCTCGACTCGCTGAACGGCGGGCGCTGGGAGTGGGACGTGGACACGCGCCAGTTCCGCTGCGAAGGCGATTTCTATGCCCAGTTCGGCCTGGGCGAAGACGCGCTCAAGGCGCCTGGCCTGTGGCAGCGCTGGTACGACCTGCGCCACCCGGTGGACCGGGAACGCAACGCCGCCAGGCTGGCCCGGGCCATGGACGGGCTCGAGGACACCTACGAGGCTGAATTCCGCGTGCGCGACACCACAGGGCGCTGGCGCTGGCTGATGTCGCGCGGCATGGTGTCCCTGCGCGATGCGGGCGGCAAGCCGTTGCGCCTGATCGGCATGGACGTGGACATCTCCGCGAACCGCGAGGTCCAGCAGGCGCTGCGCGACTCGGAAGCCAAGTACACCTCGTTCTACCAGACGCTGCCCGATCCGGCGGGCATCACCCGCATCGCCGACGGCTGCTACGTCGACGTGAATCCGGCCTTCTGCGAGATGTTCGGCCTGTCGCACGAGCAGGTGGTGGGCCAGACCTCGACCGGCCTTCGGATCTGGGCCAGCGATGAGGAGCGCAAGCGCCTGCTGGACACCTACCAGCGCCATGGCAAGGTGGACCGCCTGCCCCTGGTGGCGCAGAGGCACGGTGTGCGCATCCCGGGGCTGATGTCGGCACGGTCCGTGCTTGTGGATGGCGAAAACTGTTTCGTCTTCGTTTTCCACGACATGACCGAAGCCCAACGCACCAGCGACGAACTGCGCGCACTCAATGGCCTGCTGCAACAGGCCGGCCGGCTGGCACGCCTGGGTGCCTGGGAGGATGTGCGCGGCAAGGGCCTGGTCTACTGGTCGGACGTGTGCTTCGACATCCACGGCATGCCGCCCGGCTCGCCGCTGCCCACCGACTACATCGACCGCATGGTGGCCCCGCCTTACCGCGAGCTGCTGCGCAACCATTTCCGCGCGAGCATCCTGGATCGCGCCGAATGGAGCCTGGAGCTGGAGGTGCACCACACCGATGGCCGGCTGGTCTGGGTCCGCGCCCGCGGCGAACCCGTTATCGAAAACGGCCGTGTCACCCGCGTGCGCGGGGTCATGCAGGACATCGACGAGGCCAAGCGCGCCAACGAACGCCTGCGCCAATCCGAGGAGCGGTTCTCGCGCATCTTCCAGCTCATGCCCTTCCCCATGGGCCTGTCGCGCCGCGCCGACGGCCAGTACCTGGATGTGAACCCGGCCTGGGAGTCCTTGCTCGGCATACCGCGCCAGGAGGCCATCGGCCAGACCGCCGTGCAACTGGGCATCTTCACCGCCGAGGACCGGCGACAGCTGATGCAGGCTTTCGAGCAGAAAGGCCCACAGGCCAGCCACGAGGTGACCCTCCATGGCCGCCCCAACACCCGGCTGACCGTGCTGCAGTCCATGCGCGCCATCGATTTCGACGGCGAACCCTGCTGGCTGTTCTCGGTGCATGACATCACCGACCGCAAGCGGTACGAAGAGCAGATCCGGGAGCGCGAAGAGCTGCTCTCGCTCACCATCTCCGCTGCTTCCCTGGGCCTGTGGGACTGGGACATGGCGCGTGGCACCATCACCGGCGACAGCCGCTGGGCCACCATGCAGGGCAGGACGCCGGGCGCCATCGCGCAGACTTCGGTGCGCTGGACCAGCGCAGTGGCGGCGGAAGACATCGACCGCATCACGGCCGAAGTGGCGCGCCATGCGGCGCGGCCGGCCACGCCCTTCGATGCCACCTGGAAGGTGCCCGCCCCCCATGAGGGCACGCGCTGGGTGCGCAACCTGGGCAAGATCGTGAGCTTCGACGCCGACGGTCAGCCCCTGCGCATGCTGGGCGTGGCGCTCGATGTGACGCCCCAGCGCGAGCAGGAGGTGCTGCTGCAGAAGATGGCGCACTTCGATGCCCTCACCGGCCTGCCCAACCGCGTGCTGCTGGCGCGCAGGCTGCAGGAATGCCTGGACCAGGCGCGCGAACGCGGTACCCTGCTGGGCGTGGGCTACCTGGACCTCGATGGCTTCAAGCCCGTGAACGACCGCCTGGGCCACGGCGCTGGCGACCGCCTGCTGGTGATGGTGGCGGGCCGCCTCACGCGCGCCCTGCGCCCCGGCGACAGCGTGGCCCGCCTGGGCGGCGACGAGTTCGTGATGCTGCTGCCCGACCTGGCCGACACCGCCGAGTGCGAACGCATGCTCTCGCGGGTGATGGAGAACATCTCCGCCCCCTACGCGCTGGACACCGAGCGCGTGGTCGTCACCGCCAGCATCGGCTACACCGTGTTCCCGCTGGACGAGGCCGATGCCGATACCCTGCTGCGCCATGCCGACCAGGCCATGTACGCGGCCAAGCAGGCCGGGCGCAACCGCTTCCACCAGTTCGATGCCGCGCAGGAACGGGCCCTGTTGGCGCAGCGCGAGCAGGGCAAGCACCTGCAGGAGGCCATCGCCGGCGCGCAGTTCGTCCTGCACCTGCAGCCCAAGGTGGACATGCGCAGCGGCGCCGGGGTGGGGGCCGAGGCCCTGGCACGCTGGCAACACCCCGAGCGCGGGCTGCGTGCGCCCGGTGCCTTTCTGCCGCTGCTGGAGGGCACCGAGCTCGAGATCAGCTTCGGCCAATGGGTGGTCGGGGCGGCCCTGGACCTTCTCAGGCGCCTGAACGGCCATGGCCTCGCCCTTCCCGTGAGCATCAACATCTCGGCACTGCACCTGCAGCACGCCGGCTTTGCCGACTGGATGGCCCGCACGCTGGCCGAGTGCCCCGACATCGATGCGCGCCAGGTGGAGATCGAGATCACCGAGAGCGCCGCGCTCTACGACCTCAGTGCCGTGGCCGCCACGCTGACGCGGCTGCGCGAGCTGGGCGTCACCGTGTCGCTCGACGACTTCGGCACCGGTTATTCGTCGCTCACCTACCTGCGCCGCCTGCCCATGGACACGCTCAAGATCGACCAGAGCTTCGTGCACGGCATGATGGGCGACCCCGGCGACCTGGCCATCGTGCAGGGCGTGATCGGCCTGGCCCGCTCCTTCGGCTACCGGGTGATCGCCGAAGGCGTGGAAACCATCGAACAGGGCCAGATGCTGCAGCAGCTGGGCTGCGCCCAGGCCCAGGGCTACTGCATCGCGCGGCCCATGGCGCTGGAGCAGTTCGTGGACTGGGCGGCCCAGTGGCAGACGCCGGCTGGCTGGCAAAGGCAACGGCCCCACTGATGCCGGGCATCTGGCACACTGCGGCCCATTTTTCTGGCGATCTGTTCCGATGCCCCTGGAAACCACCCTGCACTACACACCCGACCTGGTCCGCCACGCGGTCGCCTGCTTCTGGCGCCGCTCCACGGGCATGCGCACGCTGCTGGTCACTGCCGCCATGGCCACCTGGTTCGGCGTGCTCCTGGCACGCGGGGACCGGTCCTGGCAGATCGGCGCGACCGGTGCGGGCGTGGCCATCAGCCTGCTGGTATGCGCGACCGTCTATGCCGTGCACTACCGCAATGCCATGGGCAAGCTGAGTGATATGGGCGGCACGGCACAGGCCACCCTGCGGGCGGATGAGACAAGCTTCACGCTGCAGTCGAATGCGGGCCTGGCCACGCTGCCCTGGTCCAGTGTGAAGGAAATCTGGCAGTTCGAGCGCGTCTGGCTGCTGCTGTTCTCGCCCGCGCAGTTCAGCACCCTGCCGGTGGCCGATTTGCCGGCAGACCTGCGCGAGCGCATCGAATCCAGCGTGCGCGAGGCAGGCGGCAAGGTCCGGCAGATCCGCTGAACCGGGCTGGACCCGCCTCAGGCCGGGGAATCTCCCACCAGTTCACGCACCTGCTGCAGCGCGGCCGGGTCTTCCATGGTGGTCAGGTCGCCCGGGTCGCGCCGCTCGGCCACGGCCTGCAGGGCGCGGCGCAAGAGCTTGCCGCTGCGCGTCTTGGGCAGCACGGTCACGAAGTGCACGCGCGAAGGGCGTGCCACGGCGCCCAATTGCTGGTCCACGCGCTGCATGACCTCGCCCTCCAGCTTCAGCCGCGCGGCCGGCTCGCCCAGCGCGCTCGCGTCGCGCGCCACGGCAAAGGCCATGGCCACCTGGCCCTTGAGCGCATCGGCCACGCCGACCACGGCCACCTCGGCGATATTGGGGTGCGAGGCGATGCTCTCTTCGATCTCACGTGTGCCCAGGCGGTGACCGGCGACATTGATCACATCATCGGTGCGGCCCAGGATGAAGTGGTAGCCGTCGGCGTCGCGGATGCCCCAGTCGAAGGTACTGTAGATCAGCTTGCCGGGAATGCTCTTCCAGTAGGTGTTGACGAAGCGTGCATCGTCGCGCCACACGGTCTGCATGCAGCCGGGCGGCAGCGGCCCCTCGATGGCGACCACACCCTTCTGGCTGGCGCCCGTGAGCTCTTCGCCCGTGGATTCATCGATCAGCTTGACGGCATAGCCGTACATGGCCTTGCCCGGGCTGCCGAAGCGCGTGGTCTGTGGCTCCACGCCATTGGCCAGCGTGAGGATGGGCCAGCCGGTCTCGGTCTGCCAGTAGTTGTCGCTGATGGGCACCTGCAGCGCCTCGCTGATCCCCCGGGCCGGGGGCTCGTCCAGCGGCTCGCCGGCCAGCCACAGCGCCTTGAGGCACGATACGTCGTACTTGCGCAGCCAGCTGTCATCCTGCTTCTTGAGCACGCGCACCGCCGTCGGGGCCGAGAACATGTGCGTCACCCGGTACTTCTCGACGATGCTCCACCACACGCCCGCATCGGGGCGGATCGGCAGGCCCTCGTACATGATGGTGGTCATGCCCGCGATCAGCGGACCGTAGACGATGTAGCTGTGCCCCACCACCCAGCCGATGTCGCTGGTGGCGAAGTAGGTGTCGCCGGGCTTCGCGTCGAAGATGTGCTGCATGCTGGCCGCCAGCGCCACGGCATAACCACCGGTGTCGCGCTGCACGCCCTTGGGCTTGCCCGTGGTGCCGCTGGTGTACAGGGTGTAGCTCGGGTGCGTGGCATCCACCCATTCGCAGGGCACGGTGGCATCGAGATGCTGGGCACGCAGGGCCGCCCAGTCATGGTCACGTCCCGGGTGCAGCTGCATCGGCGCCAGGCCGCGGTTGACCATCAACACGGCCTGGGGCTTGTGGCGCGACTGGGCGATGGCCTCGTCGAGCAGCGGCTTGTAGGGCACGACCTTGCCGCCGCGCGAGCCGGCATCGGCGCTGACCACGGCCACGGGCTCGGCGTCCTCGATGCGCGAGGCCAGCGAGCCCGAGGCAAAGCCCCCGAACACCACCGAATGCAAAGCGCCAATGCGCACGCAGGCCAGCATGGCGAACGCCGCCTCGGCCACCATGGGCATGTAGATCAGCACCCGGTCGCCCTTCTTCACCCCCAGGGCCAGGAGCACGGCCGCCATGCGCTGCACCTCGGCATGCAGCTCGGCAAAGCTGTAGCTGCGCTCCGTATCCGTCTCGGTGGAGATGGCCACCAGGGCCGGCTGGTCGGCGCGCCCGGCGATGTGCCGGTCCACCGCGTTGTGGCACAGGTTGGTGGTGCCACCCGCGTACCAGCGCGCGAAGGGCGGGTTGCTGTAGTCGCAGATCTGCCCCGGGGGCGTGTTCCAGTCGATGAGCCGGGCCTGTTCGGCCCAGAAAGCCTCGGGCTGCTCCATCGACTGGCGGTAGAAATCTGCGTAGCGCGTTGTGGTCATGCGGTGTCTCCTGCATCTCGTCTGCGCACCTCGGTTGGGGCGCATTTCTGAATTCATAATTATTCATGACGGGCTTGCGGGAAGCTGACGCGCCACGCGCGTCCGCGCCGTGCGGCGCAGGGGCCGCGGCACGGCGGTCCGGGGCGGGCTGTTTACTTGATCAGCGCCAGCACATCCTTGAAGTCCGGGTGCTCGCAGCTGCCCAGCCACTCGAAGGCGACCATTTCCGTGGTGACCAGCTCTGCTCCAGCGCCCGCCAGGCGGTCAAAGGCGGCGTCGCGGTTGCGGTCGGTGCGCGAGCCGCAGGCATCGGTCACGACCCAGACGTCGAACTCGTCCTCGATCAGGTCCAGCGCCGTCTGCAGCAGGCAGACATGGGCCTCGCAGCCAGCGATGACGATGGTGCCGCGCTCGGGCGCCTGCTGGGCAGGCTTTTGCAGGTGCTTGGGCAGGCTGCGCGCATTGCCGCCCTGCTGGGGCTTGGCAGGGGGGCGCAGCCATTCGCCCAGGCCTTCTTCCGCGGCGCTGAAATGCATCTTGGCCAGGGTGCGCTGGCAGAGCGCGCGCAGGGCTGCGTCGTTGGCGCCCAGGCGCGAAGGATTCTGCTCCGTGCCCCAGACCGGCACCTCCAGCAACTGCGCGATCTGTGCCAGGCGGCGCGCATTGGCCAGCACGGCAGCAGCATCGGCAATGGCGGGCATCAGGCGTTCCTGGTAGTCCACCAGGACGAGTTGGGATTCAGAGGCGTCGAGCAGCATGGGCGATCTTGGGGGAATTCAATGGGAATGCCCCATATTGTCGCAGCCTCAGGCTGGGTCAGGATGCCGGTGCCAGCCGCAACAGGCGCCCCTGCGGGCTGTCCGTCAGCAGGTAGAGCCAGCCGTCCGGCCCCTGGCGCACGTCGCGGATGCGCTCGTTGTTGCCCTGCAGCAGCTTCTCTTCGCGCTGTACCTTGCCACCCGCCACCTCGATCCGGTGCAGCGTGCCGAACTTGAGCGAGCCCACGAACAGGCTGCCGCGCCAGGCGGCGCCATAGCGCTCGCTGGTCAGGAAGGCCATGCCCGATGGGGCGATGGAAGGCACCCAGTAGTGCAGCGGCTGCTCCATGCCGGCCTTGGCCGTGCCCTCGCCCACCTTGCCGCCGCCGTAGTTCTCGCCGTAGGTGATGACCGGCCAGCCGTAGTTGCGGCCCGGCTGGGGCAGGTTGATCTCGTCGCCGCCCTGGGGGCCGTGCTCGTGCATCCACAGCTTGCCGTCGGGTGCGAGCGTGGCGCCCTGGGCGTTGCGGTGGCCGTAGCTCCAGATCTCGGGCAAGGCGCCAGCACGCTCGCGGAACGGATTGTCGGCCGGCACCGCGCCATCGGGCGTGATGCGCACGATCTTGCCGTGGTGGTTGTCGAGCTTCTGCGCGTCGTCCTTGCGGTGGTAGCGCTCGCCCAGCGCCAGGAACAGGTTGCCGTCGCCAGCCTGCACGATGCGGCAGCCAAAGTGCAGGTTGCTGGCCACCTTGGGTTTCTGGCTGAAGATGACCTTGACGTCCTGCAGCGAGCGCCCGTCAGCCGCCAGCGTGGCGCGCGCCAGGGCCGTGCTGTTCTCGGAGGCTCCGGCGGCGCCGGGCTCCGAGTAGCAAAAGAAGATGCGCCGGTTCTTCGCGAAATCGGCATCGGTCACCACGTCGAGCAAACCGCCCTGCCCTCCGGTAGCAATGCTGGGCAGCCCGGACAGTGCGGGCCCCAATTGACCGTTGGCTTCGACCACGCGCATGCGGCCCGGCCGTTCGGTGACCAGAAAGCGGCCCTCCGGCAGAAAGGCCACCGCCCAGGGGTTGACCAGGCCCGTTGCCACTGACGCCAAGGTGACACCCTTGGCTGGCTGGGCGGCAGCCGGCATGGCGAGCATGCCCCCGCAGGCCAAGGCAGCGAAAAACCCCAGAGATGCAGGAGAAATGGTGCGTTTTGGCGTCAGATTCATGTCAACCATCGTAACAGCGGCCCCATTTTCTCGGGTTTCCGTACGGGAATCGGGAGCGCATGTCCAGCCAGGCCGTCACCACATACGTGACTTCCCTCACAAAATGTGCCAATTCGCGTGGTACCCTCCGCACCCATGTCCAAATGGTTTTGCACCCTCCTCATGGCTTGCGCTGTCAGCGCACAGGCTGCACCATCCACCGGTCAAGCGGATGACATGGAAAAAATCCTGATGGACAAGGGTCTCATATCCCAGTTGAAGGACGTGCAGCACACCGTGGCAGACAAGGCACACACGGTGGCGGACAAGGCGTCCGATCTCGTGGGCAATGCCATGGGCTTCCTCGGGGTGCGCTACAAGCGCGGTGGCAACAGCGCCGAGACCGGATTCGATGGCAGCGGTTTCGTCCGCGCGATGTACGAGCAGACGGTGGGCCTTTTGCTGCCCCGCCGGGCGGACCAGCAGGCCGCCACCACCACGGTGATCGACAAGAAGGAACTGCAGCCGGGCGATCTGGTGTTCTTCAACACCATGCGCCGTGCATTCAGCCATGTGGGTATTTACGTGGGTGATGGCAAATTCATTCACTCTCCTCGCAGTGGATCGGAAGTGCGGGTCGAAGACATGCGTGTTTCCTACTGGCAGCGCCGTTTCGACGGGGCACGCCGCGTCACCCCGGCAGCCGCTGCGGTCGAAGCCAACACCCCAGCTGCCAAGTAAGCCGACTGGCCTGCTTCAATCCGCATGACAACGCGCGCCATCAAGCCAGGAAACGACTCCATGGGCTGGATCATGACGGCCCTGCTGGGCGTGGCAGGCTCGTTCCTGGCCAGCTATCTGGGTGTGGCCATGGGCTGGTACCAGCAGGGCGACGAGGCATCGCTGCAGCGCGGTGCCGTGGCAGACATGACACCCCAGCAGCGCTACAACACCGCCATCCGCGAGGCGGGCGGCGGCATGAAATTGGCGCTGGAGGAGTGCCGTGCCCAGGCGGGGGCCGAGCGCCGCTCCTGCGAGGCCCAGGCCCGGGCGCGCTACCCGGCAGACATGGCCGCCGCCAAGGAAATCCTGCGCAACCCGAATGCCCGGCCGGTGAACGTGACGGGCGGACCGATCCGCGGCACGGAATCCACCTACGTGGTCAAACCATGAGCGCAC
>NZ_JBKDTZ010000098.1:0-8149 GCF_046339755.1 Acidovorax sp.
GGTGCGGTGCGCTGCGTTGGGCGGCGATTCCTCGGCGGCGGTCTTCACGGTGGCGTCCACCCCGCGGGTGGTCTCGTCGTACCTGTCGTTCATGACGCCGGTCAGCATCGACAGGGCGTTGCCGGTGCCCGGGTTCAGGTCCGCCTCCAGGTGGCGGTAGACCAGCGGGTACAGCACGCCGTCGAACACCAGGTTCTGCGCCACGAACACCTCGAACCAGTCCTTGGTGACGAACAGGTTCTCCATCAGGCGGCGCACGCCCTGCCAGGCGGGGGCATGCAGCCAGTCCTCCTTGGCCTGGTCGAGGGCGGCCTCGCCGTTGGTGTCCAGCATCAACCCCACCCGCGTGAGGTACTGGGCGATGCCCAGGCGGTCCATGGTGGCGAATTGGGTGGCCTGCGTGATCGCTGCGCCCCAGCCGTAGGCGGTGATGAAGCAGTTGTTCATGTTGGCGCCCCACTCGTAGTGGCGCAGCGGCACCAGCGCGCACTGGATGCGCTGGCGCGTGGCCGCGTCGAGCTGGCCGAGCAGCTGGCGCTTTTCCACGAACTCGTACTGCCGGTCGGTCGCGTCCTGCTGCTTGGCGCGGGCCATCACGTACACGCCGTAGTAGAAGTGGCGCGGGTCCTTGAAGGCGTACCAGTCCTGCATCACGATGGCCGTGCGGCGCTTGTCGTACAGCGCGCGCTCGGGCTCCCACAGCGGCCGGTAGTGGAAGTTCACCTCCGGTTGCATGTCGATGGTCGCCTCCTGGTAGCGCGACGCGGGCTTGTCCGCGCCCAGGCGGCGCGCAATGAATGAGAAGGTCTGCCTGATCGGCTTGACGCTGGTGGTCTGGATGTCGACATGCATCGTGTTGTCTCCTGGTGCTGTGGTTGTGGGTGGGGATCTGAGTCAGTGGTCGATGCCGGGCGCGCCGAAGCGCCATTTCAGGCGCTCGTAGTCCAGCCGCGCGCCCTCTTCGGCATCGAGGTGGATGGCCTGGTGCTGTGCGCAGAAGGCGTGGAACTGGTCGAACAGCAGGACCAGCTCCACCGCCAGCTCGGGGTCGCCGATGGCGAACTCGAACGCGACGAAGCGCTGCTCCAGCGTGCCGGTCACCCGCACATAGCAGGGCAGGCCGCTCATCTCGCTGGCCGATGCCGGTGGGGTCATGCCGTGGGTTTGGGTCATTTGTTCACTACACCAATCGAAGGGGGGCCAGGGGCCCGGGCGGTGTAGAAAGGGCAATCGCTGTGCCAGCGCGCGCAAGCCCTTGATTTGCATGGGTTGGCCCCTTGCAGTCACCCCGTTGCCAGGGTTTTCCTGAAGCCTGAAATCATCAAATGCTGCGGTGCAGCTTGATCAAATGGTGAAGTGGCGCACGGGCGTGGGCCGGCCATGCGCTGCGGCCCCGGTGAGGGGCTGTGGGGAGGAGGCAACAGGGATGGGCGCGGCGGGGCTCCGCGCCGGTTCAGGCCGTGGGAACGCCTTCTTTCTTGAGGCGGTAGGCCAACTGCGGCCGCGTGATGCCCAGCAGGCGCGCCGCCTGCGAGAGGTTGCCGCCCGCACGCTGCAAGGCCGTCTGCAGTAGGCGCTGCTCCAGCTGGGCCAGGTCCACGTTGCGGTCCAGCACCTCGGTGCAGATGCCGTCGATGGCATCGCTGGGCGCGCCGCGTGTCACTGCACCGCGCCCGTCGAGCTGCCCGCCCTGGGCTGGGGGCGCCACGCCCGACAGGTGCGAGGCCTCGATGAAGCCGTTGTCCGGTGCCAGCAGCACGGCGCGTTCCATCACGTTCTCCAGCTCGCGGATGTTGCCCGGCCATGGGTGGCCCAGCACCGCGCGCATGGCCTTGTCGGTCAGGCCCAGCACCTTCTTGCGGTACAGCTCGCCATAGCGCTCCACGAAGCGGTCCACCAGGGCGGGTATGTCGGCCGTGCGCTCGCGCAGCGGCGGTATGGTGATGGGAAAGGTGTTCAGGCGGTAGAACAGGTCGGCTCGGAAGCGCCCGGACTGCATGGCCTGCTGCAGGTTGACATTGGTGGCGGCGACGATGCGCACGTCGAAGGGCGTGCTGTTCTCGGCGCCCAGGCGCTCCACCTCGCCGGTCTGCAGGGCGCGCAGCAGTTTGACCTGCGCGGCCAGCGGCAAGTCGCCGATCTCGTCGAGGAACAGCGTGCCGCCGTGCGCCCGCTCGAAGCGCCCGGCCCGCGCCAGGTGGGCGCCGGTGTAGGCGCCTTTCTCCACGCCGAAGAGCTCGGCCTCGATCAGCTCGTGCGGTATGGCTGCGCAGTTCACGGCGATGAACGGCCCCTTGGCGCGCGGCCCGTTCTCGTGCAGCCAGCGCGCAAAGACCTCCTTGCCCACGCCGGTCTCGCCCAGCAGCAGCACGGTGATGGCGTTGTCCGCCGCGCGGCTGAGCAGTTCGAAGGCCTCGCGAAAGCCGGGCGACACGCCCACCAGCTTGCTGTCGTAGCGCCGGCGCGCCTGCACGCTGCGCAGCTGGTCCAGGCCGATCTGGTAGTCGATGAGCTGCGCGGCAAAGGGCTGGGGCTGGAAGTAGGCCACATAGGCATCGTCGTTCCAGCGCTCGGCCACCTGGCCGACGATGCGGCACAGCGCATCGCCCTGGCTGCGGCATTCCACCTCCTTGTAGACCACGAGCTGGCCCATGAAGGTGCTGGTGTAGCCCGAGGCGTAGCCGATTTGCGTCCAGCAGGCCGGGTCGTCGCCAAAGCCAAAATCGCTGATGTTGACCTCGTCCTCCCAGGAGTTGGTCCACAGGAACTCGCCATAGAAATGGCCCTGCGCGAGGTTGATGTCGAGCTGCACCTTTTCGACCGACACCACGCCTTCGATGGAATGCAGCTGCGGGCCGAGCAGAAAGGCATCGTGCGTCTTGAGGCCGGCGCGCCGCTGCTTGACGGCCAGCTCGCCATCGCGCTGGCCCGAGGCAAAGCCCATGCGGATGAGCAGGCCGCGTGCGCGCTCCACGCCCAGGGAGTCGAACAGTTCCTTGCGCAGCGCCGCCAGCGCGCGGGCATGGAGAAGCAGCATGCGCTGCTCGTCAAGCCAGATATGGCCGGTGTCGGCGTTGAAACGCAGCAGCGAGAGAGGATTGGCCAAGGGGGTCTCCAGCATTCCGCCTTGCAGCAGCCGGGCTGCACGGGGGCGGATGGTGCAAGTATGGTGCGCCATCACGCCGGCGGGCGCCACGGGGTTTTTCCTGCAGCGGGGCAGGGTCTGCATAGGTCGGCGCCAACGCAAAAAGCCGCCCGGGTGAGGGCAGCTTGGCCTTGGGGCGGGTGCGTATCAGCCCGGTGTGGCCACGCGCTCCATGCGGGTGAGCGGCAGGGCCTCGTCTTCGCTGGCGGCCTTGGGCAGCACGAAGTTGAACACCGAGCGCGTGAACGGTGCCGTGATGCCCAGGGACTCATAGCCCTGGGGCGCCACATTGCGCTCCAGCGAAACAATCAACCCATCGCGCGTGGCGAAAGCGAAGTCATCATCGATATAGCTGTCGCCCGGAATGTTCACCTGCGTGGTCAGCGTGCGCATGCCGGGCGCAGTGACCAGGAAGTGGATGTGCGCCGGGCGTTGGCCATGGCGGCCCAGGGCGGCGAACAGCTCGGCCACCGGCCCGGTCGGTGGGATCGCATAGCCCGGTGGCAAAAAGCTGCGAAAGCGGTAGAAGCCCTTGGCATCGGTCTCGATGCGCCGGCGCAATTCATAGGGCTGCATGCCCGGAAAGAAGTGCGAGTAGCCGCCTTTCTCATTGGCATGCCACACATCGACCATGGCATGCGGCACAGGGTGGCCATCGAGGTCCAGCACCTGGCCTTCCATGATGAAGATCTCGCCCTTGGGCTCGCCTTCGTCCACCCGCACCTCTACCTTGGAAGTCGGTGCACCGGCAACGAACAGAGGCCCTTCGATGGCGCGGGGCGTGCCGCCTTCGCGGCCGGCCTTCTGGTCTGCCTCGTCGGCGCGGATGTCGAGCAGGCGGTCAAAGCCCAGGCCCGCCGTGATCAGGCCGGTCTGCCCCGCAGCACCCAGGCGCGTGAGCCAGGCGGTGGCGGCCCAGAACTCGTCGGGGGTCACGTCGAGCTCGTCGATGGTCTTGAACAGGTCGGTGACGATGCGCTCGGTGAGCTGGCGCACGCGCGGGTTGCCGGGGGCGATCTTCTTCGTGTTGACCAGTGCGAGCAACTGGGCCTGGGTGAGTTCTGCCATGTTCTTGTCTCCTCTGTGGGGTGGTTCGTGGGAAAGAATTGCCGGGGTGTTGCTCAGTCGAGCCTGATGTGGCGTTCGGCGATCAATTTCGCCCAGCGCTCCGACTCGCGTGCCAGGTGGGTGGCCAGTTCAGCAGGCGTGGAGCCCACGGGCTCGGCGCCGATGGTCTCGAAGCGGGCCACCACATCGGGCTGCTTCATCGCATCGCGCAGCGCGGCGTTGAGCTTGTTGACGATGGGCGCGGGCGTGCCGGCCGGCATGAACACCGCGAACCAGGGCGAGACCTCGTAGCCCGGCAGGCCCGCCTCGGCCAGCGTGGGCACATTGGGCAGGGTGGCCGAGCGCTTGGCCGTGGTCACGCCCAGCGCGCGCAGCTTGCCCGACTGGATATGCGGCCGCGCCGAGGTGATGCTGTCGAACATGTAGTTGATCTGCCCGCCCAGCAGGTCGGCCACGGCTGGGCCGCTGCCCTTGTAGGGGATGTGCAGCATGTCGATCTGCGCGAGCGAGTTGAACACCTCTCCCGCCAGGTGGATGGACGTGCCGTTGCCGGCAGAGCCGTAGGTGAGCTTACCCGGCGCCTTGCGCGCGGCGGCGATCACGTCGGCGGCGGTCTTCACGTCGGGCTGGGTGGCATTGGTCACCAGTACGTTGGGCACCACGGCCAGCAGGCTCACGGGCGCGAAGTCCTTGATGGGGTCGTAGGAGAGCTTGCCGTACAGCGGCTTGTTGGTGGCCATGCCGATGGACGTGATCATCAGCGTGTAGCCATCGGCCGGCTGCTTGGACACGAACTCGGCACCGATGTTGCCGCCCGCACCGGCCTTGTTCTCGATCACGAAGGGCTGGCCCAGCGCCTGGCCGGCTTTCTCGCCCAGGGTGCGGGCGATCGCGTCCATGGCACCGCCGGGCGGGAAGGGCACGACCCAGCGGATGGGCTTGTTCGGCCAGTTGGCGCCGCTAGTCTGGGCATGCGCCGTGGGCAGCATCGCCAGCGCGGTGGTTGCGGCCAGCAGGGCCAACAGGGTTTGTCGATTCATTCGTCTTGTCTCCGGTACTCTTCTTGGGGATTGCGGTCAGATGGCCGAGGGGTGCTTGGCCAGTGGCGTCACGGAGATCTTCATGAACGTGAACAGCGGCAGTCCCTGCAGCAGCTGGTGCAGCTCGTCGTTCGAGGCCACGTCGAAGACGCTGTAGTTGGCGTACTCGCCCACCACGCGCCAGATATGGGGCCAGCGGCCGTCGCGCTGCAGCTCCTGGGAGTAGGCCTTTTCGCGGGCCTTGATCTCGTTGGCCTGCTCGGTGGGCAGGTCGTGGGGGATGTGCACATCCATGCGGACGAGGAACAGCATGTGGGGGTCTCCTTGTTTGCTTGCTTAAACGGTGGTGGCCTGGCGGCCCAGGTCGATGTGCAGGGGCGCCTTGCCTGCGAGTGCGCGGTCGAAGCGGTCGAGCTGTGCGAGCGAGACCTCCACCCCGAAGCCCGGGCCATCGGGCAACTGCAGGGCGAAGTCGGTGATGGGCATCTGGTTCTCCACAATGTCATCCACCAGCAATTGCGGGCCGAACAGCTCGCAGCCATGGTGCTGGCTGCCCAGGGTGGAGAACACGTGGGCCGACGCGGCACTGCCCAGCGAGGTCTCCAGCATGGTGCCGCCATACCAGCCGATGTCGGCCGCCTCGGCGATCGCCGCCACCTTGCGCGTGCGCAGCAGGCCGCCGTGCTTGGCCACCTTGAGCGAGAACACATGGCAGGCCTGGCCGCGCGCCAGCGCCATGGCGTCCTGCGGGGTGCACACGGTCTCGTCGGCCATGATGAGGGCGTCGCGGCCCAGCGTGGCGGTCAGCTCTTTCAGGGCCTCCACATTCCAGTGGGCGACGGGCTGCTCGATCAGTGTCACGCCGGCCTCCACCAACTGCGGCAGGTAGCGGCGCGCGGTGTTGCCGTCCCAGGCCTGGTTCACGTCCACCGTCAGCGTGGCACGGCCCGCCAGGCCCCGGGCGATCTGGGTCACGTGGGCCACATCGTCGGCCGGGGCGTTGGCGCCGATCTTCATCTTGAAGATATGGTGGCGGCGTTGCTCCAGGCGCAGCTGGGCCTCCTGCAGGTCGCGCTCCACATTGCCGCTGGCCAGGGTCCAGGCCAAGGGCAGGCTGGCGTGCACCTTGCCGCCCAGCAGTTGCCAGGCCGGCAGGCCCAGCGTTCGGCTTACGGCATCTATCAGGGCCATTTCCACGGCGCTCTTGGCAAAGGCATTGCCCTTGCAGGCCTTGTCCATGCGCGCCAGCGCGGCCTCGAAGCCGCCCGCGCCCTGGCCGCGCAGGGCGGGCGCCAGGTACTGGGTGATGGCGTGCTGGATGCTCTCGGGCGACTCTTCATTCCACGAAGGGCCGCCAATGGTGGCCGCCTCGCCGAAGCCGCAGGCCCCGTCGGCCAGCCACAGCTGCACGATGACCGGGCTCTGGCGGCTGATGGCGCCGAACGAGAGCTTGTGCGGGCGGATGGTGGGGATGTCCAGGATGCGCGCTTCGATGCGCTCGATGGTGAAACCACCGGGGTGGTTGGTCATGGGGCAGGCCTTCGGTCGGTAAGCGGGAAACGGTTCAATCAATCAAGGCGAAGGTTAGTTTCTGCCTGCCGGCAAATCCAATGATTCATTTGCAACGCATCGTTCGATATCATCGATGGGTTTGCTGCTACCCCCAGAATGCTTTCATGGAAATCCGCCAGCTCCGCTATTTCCTCGACATCGCGCGCACCGAGCACCTGACGCAGTCGGCGCAGAACCTGTTCGTCACCCAGTCCACGCTGTCGCACGGCCTGCGCCAGCTGGAGCAGGAGCTGGGCGTGGCCCTGTTCGACCGCTTGGGCCGCGGGCTCAAGCTGTCGCAGGCGGGGGTGGCCTTTCGCACCTACGCCGCGCGGGCCCTGCAGGAGATCGAGGCCGGGCGCATGGCCCTGGCCGACATGGGGGCGCTGGAGTCGGGCTCGCTCACCGTGGGGGTGATCCCGACCTTTTTGCACACCCTGGTGCCTGCCGCAGTGGCCGCGTTCAGCAGCGCGTACCCGCGCGTCAACGTGGTGGTGCGTGACTTGCGGGCCGGGCCCATCGAGGAGCTGTTGGTGGAGGGGCAACTGGATGTGGGCATCGCCTTCTACCCCACCGAACGCGAGGAGATCGAGACCGAGCCGCTGTTCGAGGAGCGGCTGCAGTTGGTGGTGAACGGGGCGCACCCATTGGCTCGTCGCCGGACTCTGGCGTTGAAGGATTTGGCTGGCGTGCCTTTGGCCATGTTGCCGCGGGCGTTCACTACCCGCCGTCTCATCGATGACAACCTGCGGGCTGTGGGGGTGGTGCCGGTGGTGCGGGTGGAGATGGAGTCGGTGGAGGGCTTGCTCGATGTGTGCCGGTGGGGGGATCTGGCGAGCATTGCGCCTGAACGTGCTGCCCTGCAGGCGGCCGACCTGCATGCCATCAATCTGCATTCGCCTGGGATGGTGCGGCATGCGGGGATTTTGTGGCGCAAGCGGGCTTCTCGGAGTCGGGCGGCTTTGGAGTTTGCTGCTTTGTTGAGGCCTTGATTGTTGGTTGTGGTTGCTTCTGTTTTTGGGTTGAGGGCGGAGGCCGGGGTGTGCGCCCGGCGGCGCAGTAACTTTCTCTTGAGTCGCCAAGAGAAAGTCACCAAAGAGAAGGCGACCCCCAGTCTGCGTCCCCCGTACGCCCTGTCGGGCGAACGGGGGCAACCTGCGATGCTCGGGCCTGGGGTGGTGCCGCAGAACTCGCTGCGTTCTTCGAACTTCGCTCAAACAGCTGCGGCAAGCTAGACAACGATGCGCGTGTCCTTCGGCACGCGCTCACCCCAGGCCCGGCGCGTCACGGCCCCGGCCGAAAGGGGTGGGGGCGGGCTGCCAGACGGCCCATTCTTCGCAACGGC
>NZ_JBKDTZ010000099.1:0-7424 GCF_046339755.1 Acidovorax sp.
TTTCATCATGAACACGACCGCACGTTTCCTCTCCATCGCCGCTGTTGCCGCTTTCGCATCGTTTGGTGCCCACGCCGACGAAGCCGATGCTTCGCAATTCGCCACCAAGTTCGAGACCAACCGCACCCGCGCCGAAGTGGCCGCTGAAGCCGCTACGGTGGCCCAGACCCGCAGCATCGAGCCTGCCGGTTCGCGCGTCGTGACCTACAAGTCCACCGCCGACCGCGCTGCCGTGCGTGCAGCGGCTGCCGAAGCCGTGCGCACCGGCCAGATCCCTTCGGGCGAGATCAGCGCCCTGTAAGAACAAGGGCCTTCATAGCAAGGTCCGCCAGTTGCGGGCCTTCCCATGGTGGTGGTGTTTCACGGTCGTGGGCACCGCCACCATGTGGAAGTGTTCCCCCACATCCCCAAGCAAAAAGGGCTCCCGGTCGGGAGCCCTTTTCCATTGGCAAACAGCTCAAGCCACCAATGTCTTGAACATCACATGGGCATCGACATAGCCCAGCGCACGGTGCCTGAATGCCCCGGGCAGCGTGCCCACGATCGCAAAGCCAAGATGCTGCCAGAGGCGCACGGCGCGCTCGTTGGTGGCCACCACCAGGTTGAACTGCATGGCGCGGAACCCCATGGCCACGGCCTGCCGTTGAGAGTGCTCGCACATCAGCGAAGCCACGCCCTGCCCTTGTGCAGCCGGGGCGACCACATAACCGCAGTTGCACACATGGGCGCCCAGGCCCGCCTGGTTGGCCTTGATGAAGTAAGTGCCCAGGATCTCGCCGCCCGCCCCGCAGGCCACGAAGGTGGCGGCGGGCAGCTCCACCCAGGCCTTGTGGATCTCGGCCTCGGTGCTGTCGGGCGAGAACGCATACGTGTCGCCCGCCTGGAAGGTGCTGTGCAGGATGGGCCATACGGTGGCCCAATCGGCAGGTTCAAGCGGGCGGATGGTGATGGAAGCAGAGGAAGAGGTCATGGCCGAACGATACGTCAAGGCGCCAACCCCCGATGGTTCCTCTCCGCATAAAATCCGCAGTCGGCAAAGGCCTTCCCCCGACGGCCCAGCGCCCCACCGCGAGCGATTCGATTCCATGACCCAGCCTTCCGCCCAGCCTGCCCGCCCCGTACGCTCCCAGTACGAGGACTTCATGCGCCATGTGTTCACGCAGGGCGTGCACAAGTCCGACCGCACGGGCACGGGCACGACCAGCGTGTTCGGGCACCAGATGCGCTTCGACCTGAAAGAAGGCTTTCCGCTGGTCACCACCAAGAAGGTGCACCTGCGCTCCATCATCCAGGAGCTGCTGTGGTTCCTCACGGGGTCGAGCAACAACAACTGGCTCAAGGAGCGCGGCGTCACCATCTGGGACGAATGGGCGCGCGAAGATGGCGACCTGGGGCCCGTGTACGGCGTGCAGTGGCGCAGTTGGCCCACGCCCGATGGTGGCCACATCGATCAGATCAGCGACGTCATCAAGACGCTCAAGACCAACCCCGACTCGCGCCGCATCATCGTGAGCGCGTGGAACGTGGCCGAGCTGAACAAGATGGCGCTCATGCCCTGCCACGCCTTCTTCCAGTTCTACGTGGCGCCAGCGCAGGAGCCCGAGGGCCGCGGCACGCTCAGCTGCCAACTGTACCAGCGCAGCGCCGACATCTTTTTGGGCGTGCCCTTCAACATCGCCAGCTATGCGCTGCTGACCCACATGGTGGCCCAGCAGTGCGACCTGGACGTGGGCGACTTCATCTGGACCGGCGGCGATTGCCACATCTACAGCAACCACCACGAACAGGTGCAGACCCAGCTGGCGCGCACGCCCTACCCCTACCCCACGCTGCACATCAAGCGCCGGCCGGACAGCATCTTCGACTACCAGTTCGAGGATTTCGAAGTACTGGACTACCAGTGCCACCCCGCCATCAAGGCGCCCGTGGCGGTCTGACCCCCCTCGCCTCCCCATGATTGCTGCAGTGCAGGCGCCGCTGCGCCCTGCCTGACATCCCCTGCCTCCCTTCACGAACTACAAAGAGCACTCACTATGTCTTCCGGCGGATTTCACGTACACGGCCCCCACGACCACGCAGTGGAGCATGCCGCCCAGGGCCACGGCCATGGCGACGACCACGCAGCCAGCCACGGCAGCGAAAACGGCGGCTCGTCGATGAGCAAGATCGCGATGTTCACGGCCATCGTGGCCACGGTGGGCGCGATCTTCGCGTACATGGGCGGTGCCACGCAGGCCAATGCCGGCCTGCTCAAGAACGACGCGGCCATCAAGAAGACCGAGGCCTCCAACCAGTGGAACTACTTCCAGTCCAAGAGCACCAAGCAGTCCCTGGCCGAGCTGGCCCGCGACCTGGCGCCCGAGGACCGCAAGGCCACCTACCAGGCCAAGGTGGACCGCTACGAGAGCGAGAAGAACGAGATCAAGGTCGTCGCCGAAAAGCTGGAAGCCGACAGCCACAGGTTCGACCGCCAGAGCGAAGAGCAGATGCACCAGCACCACCGCTGGGCCCAGGCCACCACGGCGCTGCAGGTAGCGATCGCGCTGGCCGCGATTGCCCTGCTCACGCGCAAGAAGTGGCTGGAGTACGGCATGTACGGTGTGGCCGGCATCGGCATCGTGGTCGGCGCACTGGCCGTCATGCACATCTAAGGAAGTGCCCCCATGCCATTGCACATGATCTACGCGCGCGCCGCCAATGGCGTGATCGGCAAGGACAACCGCCTGCCCTGGCATTTGCCCGAGGACATGGCGCACTTCAAGTCGCTCACCCAGGGCTGCCCCGTGGTCATGGGCCGCAAGACCTGGGACTCGCTGCCCCCGCGCTTTCGCCCGCTGCCCGGGCGCACCAACATCGTCATCACGCGCCAGGCCGACTGGTCGGCCGAAGGCGCGCTGCGTGCCACCAGCCTTCAGGATGCCCTGCAGCACGCCAGCGCCGGCCAGACGGTGTGGGTGATCGGCGGCGCACAGGTCTATGCCGAGGCCCAGCCCCTGGCCGACCGCATCGAGCTCACCGAGATTGCGCAGGATTTCGAGGGTGATGCCCACGCACCCGTGCTCGATGCCGGCTGGCATGAGACCGCACGCAGCACGCACACCTCCACGAATGGATTGCCCTTCAGCTTCGTGACGCTGGAGCGGCGAAAGGACTGAGCGGGCAAGCCCGTTACCCGGACAGACTCAGAACAGCTTGGCGCAGTTCACCGGCAGTTGGGCGGCCGTGCTGCCCTGCAGCACGCCCATGCTGCCGATCAGGTTGCCCTGGCTCACCGACAGGGTGAACGGCAGGTTGAAGCTGGTGGTGCCGGTGAACGACGAGGCCGTGGCCGTGCCCATGCCGTAGCCGTAGAGCGAATTGGCAGGGCCCAGGGCCGCGATGGTGAACATCGAGGGGCCGCTGGGCTGGCCGCTGACGGTGATGAACACGCCGGTGCCGGCCACCGCGCACTGGTAGACACCGTCCAGCGGGCCGCCAGCGGCCATGGCGGCGCCCGATGCGCCGGCCAGCGTTGCGGCTGCGGCCAGGGTTCGGATGAATCTGCTGCTCATGCTTGCTTGTTCCTTTTCTTCTCTCGGTAGGCGGCTGCAGAGGGCGGCATCGCCGTGGCCCCCAAGCTCAACGCTGTCTGAACCACCAGGCGGCCAGAAGTTCACCGCCGACCAGGCCGGCAAAAAAAAGCCCGCACGGAGGCGGGCAGCAACTTGCTTGTCGCAAGAGGGGATGCCGCTTGGAGGCCGGCAAGGAAATAATAGGCCGGTGCAGCCTCCAAGGCTGTGACGCGGAGCACAGCTTGCTGCGCATTGCCGCCCCCTCCTCAAATGACAGCGGTACCCACCAGGGTGATGTCGACCAGGCGCGTGCTCACATGGCCGTGGCCGTCGTCCAGGGTCACGGTGAACTGGTCGTGGCGCTGCTGGCCGCTGGCCAGCAGCGGGTCGATGGTCTGGTTGCCCACGGTGTAGAGCCAGTTGACCTGGCCAGTATGGCCGTCGGAACGCAGTTGCGCGGTCAGCGTGCCCAGCGCGCCCGCCGTGGGCGTGACGCTCACGGTGTGCGCGGCAAACGCCGGGTCGGCAAAGCTGAAGCCGCCGGCCGTGGCCAGCGTGGCCGTGGCGTTGGTGCCGCCCAGGTCGACCACCTTGCCCGGTGCGCTCCATTGGTAGGACTGGTCGAAGCCCAGCGTGGCCGAGGCCACCTTCTGCAGCGCCACGGCCGTGGCCGCGTCGATGCCCAGGTCGCTCGCCACCTTGTCGCCGGCCCCCAACGAACGCGCGTCCAGGCCGGTGAGCGTCTCGAACAGCACCAGGCCCGACAGGTAGGAGCCGTACTTGCTGGCGTGCAGGTTGTCGTCGTGCCAGAGATTGATCTTGCCGCCGTTGGCCACCGTGGTACCGCCCGTCTCGGTATAGGGGTCGCGGATGGACAAGCCATTCTGCACGGCGGTCATGAAGGCCGTGCCCACCGGCGCCACGCCCTTGAAGTCGGGATTGACGGCCGCCAGGTTGGCGTAGGCATTCTGCAGATCGGTGGTCATGCCCTCCAGCGACAGGTAGTAGGCACTGGCCTGGGTGTCCGAGCGGCTGATGTCTCCCGTGCCCTCGTAGGCCCCCGCCCCGTTGAGAGTGCGCGAGGTGAGCATGTCGTAGGCCCCGGCCACCATGTCGGGCCGGGCCCAGGTGGCATAGAGGTACATGTCGGTCGAAGCATCGGCATTGGGGTTGCCCGCGATGGTGGTGCCGGGCTGGGTAGCGGTGTCGGCCGCGCCGGTGTGCACGAAGTCCTCGATCAGCGTGGCGTACTTCTGGAACTCCCCGATGTCGGCATTGGCGCCCGAGGTGGTGGTCAGCGTGGCGTTGGCGGAAATGCCGAAGTCCGACTTCGATGGATCGGCCGCGAAGTAGGTGGCCGTGCCATCGGCCGTGAAGTTCACCGTGAGTGCAGAGCTGGTGTCGCCGCTGCGCGTGAAGGTGTAGACCAGGTTCTGGCCGGCGTTCTCGTACACACCTGCGGCGGAGCTCAGGCCCAGCGTGATGTTGGGCAGGCTGATGTCCGTGCCGACCGCGAAGTCGTCGTTGACGATGGTGCCCGAAACGGCGCCCAGCGTGCCCAGGTTGTAGTCCGTGCCAGTGCTCGGGTGCGTCAGCGAGAGGCGGATCGCCTCGTCGGCCTCCACCACGTTGTCGCCATGCGGGTCCAGCGTGATGCTGGCCGAGGCCTGGCCTGCCTTGATGACGATGGTGCCGGTGTTGGAGGTGAACGACACGCTGCCCGTGGTGGTGGGCGCCCCGGTGTCCGAGCTGCTGGCAAAGCCGTTGCCGCTGGTAAAACGGTAGGGCGATGTGCCGGCGCCGCCTGCCGCCGAAAAGGCGCCGCTGGTGGTGTTGTACATCTCCAGGTCCTGGCTCGCATTGACCGTGGTCGAGACCGAAGGCGAGGTGGACCCGTCGCGGAACGCGGTGAACGTCACCGTCAGGTCGCTGGCGGTGGAGCCGGTGCGCGTGAAGGTGAACACCAGGTTGGCCGTGCCGTCCTCCGTCACCTGGCCGGGGCTGGCCGCCAGGGACACCGTGGCCAGGGCCGGGTCGGTGGCGGGCGCATTGGGGTCATCGTTGAGGATCGTGGTTCCGACGGCAGAACTGGTGCCGACACGGTAGCCGGCCGAGGCGGCGAGCTTGAGCGCCAGGGTCTCGTCGTACTCCTTGGCGCCATCGGCCGTGGGCGTGATCACCAGGTTGGCCGTGGCGCTGCCGGCCGCGAAGGTGATGGTGCCCGATCCCGAGGGCAGGGGTTCGTCCGTCTGGTCCTGCAGCACCACCAGCTCCCACTTCTGGCTGGCGATGTTGCCGCGCATGTCCCAGCCCGCGGCCGATGAGTTCAGGTAATGGCCCTTGAGCGTGGCGGCGTTGCGGGTGGAGAGCGATACATCGTAGCCCAGCCCCACCTGGTCAGCGAACCTGTCGAACAGGCCCGCCACACCGCCCCAGGGGTGCGGCTCGTACAGGTTGGCCCCCGTGAGGTTGGTGAAGGTGCCACCATTGGCCGGCGAGGTCAGGTCGTGCACGCCGAAGGGGTTGGTGGCCGCGTCGTAGGTGTTGTACGACATGGCCGGGTCGATGCGCGCAAAGGTGGCGCTGTTGCCCACGAACAGCACCGGGTTGAACACCGTGGCGATGTCCACGGCCGCGGCCGCGCCCTTGTTGCCAGCCGCATCGCTGTAGCTGTCCTTGGCCACGGCGATGTGTCCACCCGTGTCGAGGTTGGCCGACGCGGTGGCCGTGAAGGTGGCCGTGCGCACCAGGCCCGTACCGCTCAGCGCGCCCAGCGTGCCGCCAGTGGTGGTGATGTCGGCCGCGGTGAAACTCGCGCCCGGGTCTTCGGTGAAGGTGAAGCTGATGGTGGCCGTGCCGCCGGTCTTGAGCGCGGCGGCAGAACTGGTGATGGTCAGCCCCGGTGCCTGCGTGTCCCCAGGGCCGGGCGCGCCGCCCCCCGTGTCGCCGCCACCCGATGCAGGTGGCGCGGGCGGATTGCTGCCCTGGCCGGCGGACACACCGGGCGCCAGTTCCCCCACGGCCTGCTGCTGCACCACGGCCGTGAAGGCATCGCCGGTGTAGCCGTTGACCGCGGCCTGGAAGTTGCCCGTGGCCACCGAGCCCGCCGCATCGGTGGCCGCCGCCGCCACCTGGCCCAGCACTGCGACCGTGCTGGCGGCACCGGTTGCATCGTTGGCGGCATCCACCACCTTGCTGATGTTGTCCAGGCTGGTGGCATCGAGCCGCAGGCCGTAGTCGCCCGCGGCATCGGCCACGATGCCGCGCAGGAAGGCGGCGTCCGAGAGGTTCGCCACACCGCTGGCACCGCCCGCCGCCGCTGCGATGGCGTACGCCAGGGAAGCGATCAGCGTGCCCGCCGCCGCGCCAGGCTGGCCCGCATGCGGCGTGGCCACACCCGGCTGTGCGCCCTTGGCCTCGGCCGCATCCAGCGCGGCCGCGCCGATGCCGACCACGTTGACCAATGCCACCGCCACCTTCTGGTAACCCAGGGCCATGGCCTGGTCGGCGGCGCTGGCGCTGCTGCTGGCCAGCACGGCCAGCGGGTCATAGGCCAGCAGGTTGACGCCCGCAGGCAGGTTGAGCGCCTTGGCCAGCAGGGCCGTGGCCTGCTCCACCGTGGTGGTGGCGCCGCCCTTGTCCATCAGCGCCTTGACCAGGGTGGTGATGGGGTTCAGCACCGTGCTGCCGGCCGGTGCGCTGAGCAGGCCCTTGAAGGCCTTGTTGGTGAGCAGGTCGGTGCCGCCCGTGGCCACCAGCGCCCCTTGCACATTGGCCGGCAGCGTGAAGCCGCCCGCGGCATCGGTGGTGGCGGACCACTCGCCCGCATCGAGCTTGTGGTTGCCATTGGCATCCGCGAACACGGTGGCGCCC
>NZ_JBKDTZ010000100.1:0-88258 GCF_046339755.1 Acidovorax sp.
GGCATTGACCACCACCACCAAGCTGCAAAGCGAGTCGGGTCGCTTGAGTCGGGAGGTGACCTTCGGAAACCCCACCGTCGGCTTGGAAGAAACCATGCTCGCGGGAGTCAAGTCCAACATCGCGTTTCAGGCAACGCTTCAGACTCGCAACCGAATTGTTCAGGCCTATACGGATGTGATGAACATGCAGGTGTGATGTACGCAGGGCCATTGACCAAGCTGCAAGCACCGGCCGTGACCAGACACTCGGCAATCCAGCCGCGAGGCGGGTACATTGCAGCGATGTCGACGCCTTACCATCTGCTCAGGAGAATATCTTGCAGTCCAAAGATCATTGGGAGCAGGTCTACACGACCAAATCCAGCTCAGGGGTGAGTTGGTTCCAGGATCATGCTCAACAGTCCGTTGAGGCTGACGCGCTGGCCAGCCGAGCTGGCTACCGGCGGTAAGCGGCCAGCCATGGCATCTTGAATCAAAGGCGCTCTCGTAGGAGCCTCGTGTCCACCTCAACTCTTGGTGGACACGTGAACACTACTCCTGAACAAAGCGGCGAAGGTCGTCGGCGCCGACGCTTGCACAGCGACGAATTCAAAGCGAATGCGGTGGCGTCATGCATGCAGCCAGGCATGTCGATGGCTGCGGTAGCGATGGCCAATGGGATCAACGCGAACCTGCTGCGACGCTGGGTGCAAGCCGCCGAGATGCGTCCCGGTGTCGCCTTGCCAGATGCACCGCCGACGCCCAAGCGCCAGGTGGCGAACGCCCCTGCCTTTGTGCCGATGCAGCTGCCGACCAAGACTGCGGCCGCTGACATCCGCATCGAATTGCGTCGCGGCACGACCTCGATCTCCATGACATGGCCCATTGATGCCGCCAGCGAGTGCGCTGCCTGGATGTGCGAGCTGCTTCGATGATACGCATCGATGCCTTGTGGCTCGCAGTAGATCCCGTGGACATGCGTGCCGGCGCCGACCGCCTGATCGCCCGCGTGGTGCAGGTCTTCGGCGCCGCGCAGGCCCACCACGGCTACCTCTTTGCCAATGCACGTGGCACGCGGATGAAGCTGGTGGTGCATGACGGCTTTGGCGTGTGGTGCGCAACGCGCCGTCTGAACCAGGGACGCTTCGCCTGGCCCAGTGACGGCGAGTCGCTGCCGCAACCCACACTCACACAGACCCAGTTCGATGCCCTCGTTGTGGGGTTGCCGTGGCAGCGGCTCATGCACATGCAGACCATCACGCGCGTGTGATGGATAGCCCCGTGTGCACCGGTGAGGATCGCGCACGGGGCAATTCGAGAATGCCCCGATGACACCCATCGCCAGGCTTCAGACAATGGCGCATGTTCGATGTGAATGCGCTCAAAGCCCAGGACCTCCAAGGTCTGAGCCAGAGCGCCATGGTCGAGCTGGCCACCGAGATGCTGGCCCAACTCACGGCGATGGACACGCTACTGCAGGCACGCGACAAGCAGGCCACTGAGCATGCCCAGGAGATCAAGTTCAAGGACACCAAGCTGGAGCGCATCACGCACGAGCTGGCGCGTCTGAAGGCCTGGAAGTTTGGAGCCAAGACCGAGCGCATGAACGCCGGGCAGCGCCAGATGTTCGAAGAGACAGTGGCCGAGGATGAGGCCAGCCTGCAGGCCCAACTGCTAGCCCTGCAGGGAGCATCCGGGCCGAGCACCTCGCCTTCGGCAGACACCAAGCGCCAGCCGCGCCGCCAGCCACTGCCAGAACACCTGCGCCGCGTCGAGCACCGCCACGAACCCGAGAACACCACATGCCCATCGCCGGGGTGCGGCCGAGCAATGGTGCGCATCGGCGAAGACGTGAGTGAGCGGTTGGATATTGTTCCGGCCGAGTTCTTCGTGCAGCGCCATGTGCGCGGCAAATGGGCCTGCAAGTGCTGCCAGCTACTGGTGCAAGAGCCCGTCGAACCTCAGATCATCGACAAGGGCATGCCGACATCGGGACTGCTGGCGCACACACTGGTCAGCCGCTTCGTGGACCACCTGCCGTACTACCGGCAAGAGCAGATCAATGCCCGCTCTGGCGTGCACACACCGCGCTCTACGCTGGCCGCCTGGTCTGGAGCTGCCGGAGCCAGCCTGCAGCCGCTGTACGACGCGCATCGTGCGTTCGTGCTGGGAGCGCAGGTACTGCACGCCGATGAAACACCGGTGAGGATGCTCGATCCCGGAGCAGGCAAGACCATCAAGGCCTACATCTGGGCATATGCCCGAGGCGAGCACGACCGCACGCCTGGCGTGATCTACGACTTCTGCGCGGGCCGTGGTGCGAAGTACCCAATGGCGTTCCTGCACGGCTGGTGCGGCACCATCACCTGTGACGACTACAAGGGGTACGACGCGGTGTTCCGCGCAGAAGATCGCCAGGAGGCCGGATGCCTGGCGCATGCGCGCCGCAAGTTCGATGAACTGGCCAAGGCCCATGCAAGCCCGGTGGCAGCACAGACCATCCAGCGCATGGCCGCGCTGTACCGGATCGAGCAGCAAGCGCGGGGGATGACAGCGGCGGATCGGCTGGCACTACGACGGCTGCACACCCAGCCGCTGTGGGACGAGTTGCATGTATGGCTGCGCCTGGAGAGAACGCGCGTGGCGGACGGCGGGGGCATCGCCGCTGCCCTGGACTACAGCCTCAAGCGCTGGGAGGCACTGGGTCGCTTCCTGCACGATGGTGATGTCAGTATCGACAACAACCACGTTGAGCGACTGATGCGCCCATGGGCGATGGGACGCAAAGCATGGCTGTTCTGTGGCAGCGAACTGGCTGGGCAGCGGACCGCCATGGTGATGAGCCTCGTGCAGTCGGCCAAGCTGCATGGGCACGATCCGTGGAGGTACCTCAAGGACGTACTGGAGCGCCTGCAAGCGCACCCGAACCACCGGATTGATGAGTTGCTGCCGCACCGCTGGAGCCAGTCGGCAAACGGCACAATGCCGTCGCATGAAGAACATTGAAGCACTCATCGACGACGGCGGCGACATCACCATTGGTGCGATCTACCCGATCAAATGTGCGGCCACTGCGGCTGATGGTCACAACAGTGTGGCCATGCTCGTTCGCCGGGAAGGTGAGACGCTGAATGCGTTGCTCAAGCGGCTGGACAAAGCCATCGGGAAGTTCTACGACGGAGGGGATGCGGTCGACGAGATCAATGGCTACTGAAAGGATTGATGTCGTCGTCAAGATGGCATGGCTGGCCGCTTACTACCGGCGTGCTCTATGGCGTGACGGCGAATGCTAGGGCCCTGGAGTCCGGAGCCCGCGTCAGAACCGGGGTTCCTGGGCGGATTCCAGCGAGTTGCCCGCCACTGCCGCGTGGTGCGCCGCATGGTAGCGATCGGGATAGATCTCGTTGAGCTTGCGGCCGTCTTCACCGACCGCCACGAGTTCACCACTGCTGATGGCGCGCGCCAGTTCGTTCTTGACCTGATCGCGGGTTTTAGAAGGTGCCGAGGCGACTGCAGGATAGCGTGCAGGATCAAGCTCATTGAGCTTCGCTCCCGACTCGCCGCCGGCCATGATGTCGCCCGTACGGATTGCCTGCTCCAGTTCAGCCCGCACTTGGTCGCGTGTCTTTGCGCCGAGCGCAGACGCGGTCACGGGGTAGGCATGGGGGTTGAGCTGCTTGAGCGTCAGGCCTGACTCGCCAGAGGCGAGCATCTCGCCGCTTCGAATGGCCTGCACCAGCTCTGCCTGCACCTGATCGCGCGTCTTGCTGACACTCTGGTCCGAAGCGAACGCGGGGGCGGCGATGAGCGAAAGAACGATGAGAGTGGATTTGAGTTTCATGGTGGTGTTCCTAGCTGAAAGATTGAGAAAAGTGAGCACTACCGCGAGCGTGTACGAGCGGCCCGGCGGCAGTGCTTCGTCTGAATGCAAGATCAGGGCAATTGGCGGGCATCGACCCAGCCGGCCTCGCCGCCCATGTCGCGCACACCGTCGCGGCCTACAGGGTTGCGTTTGGCGGCCTGCAGCTCGTCAAGGACTTGCTGGCGAGTCTTCGTCAACTGCGGGCCCTTCACCAGCGGATAGGTGGCTGGATAGCCGCGGCTGATCCAGTACAGAGAACCGTCCTTCTGGGCGTCAAGCACGGTGCTTTCCACAGCCTGGCGGCTCACGGCGTTGCCCATGTGGTCAGGGGCAAAGGTCACGCCTTCCTCCTGGCTCGGGCTGGCGTGGTACACGGAAGTGGCGAAAGATGCCGTGGCGGATGCTGCGAGGCTGGCAACGAGGACGGCGGTACGGATTTTCATGATGGTCTCCTGTGGCGCCGGATGCCCGATATGGTCCATCCAGGTGGCGTTTAACTGCACCACGGAGAGAAGTCTACAAAGCGCACCCATACAAAGGGCTGACCGGTCGATTACGCTTTTGACATGCATGCGCAAGCGATCACTAAACACCAAAACCAAGGCATGCGCGCTTCCAATCTGACGGTCAGATTACGGTTCTGAAAGCTCGGTGTAATCCTCGACCCGTGTCGGGCGCAAAGCTGTACGTAATGGGGCAAATCGTCGGTGCCGGCCTACAGTGCTGACGGCATGCAGCGACAGAAGATGGTCGCTCCTCGCAGCCCACTGCGCTGGATTTCACACAGAACCCTACCCATTCCAAAGATATCAAGGAGCTTCCAATGAACCACGCCAAGACCCCTTACCAAAGCTGCATCGAAGCCTGCCTTTCGTGCGCCACCACTTGCAATCAATGCTTCGCTGCATGCCTCCAGGAAGAAGACGTCAAAATGATGGCACGCTGCATCTCTCTTGATGCAGACTGCGCGGCTGTGTGCAGTTTTGCCGCCAGCGCCATGGCGCGCAATAGTGAGCACGCCAAGGCCATCTGCGCGCTGTGCGCCGAGATTTGCCAATCCTGCGGCGATGAATGCGCCAAACACGAAGCTGAGCATTGCCAAGCTTGCGCCGCTGCGTGCCACAAGTGCGCGCAGGAGTGCCGCTCCATGGCCAGCGCCAACTGAACCGCAACGTCATCCCTGTCTGGAGAAATGCCATGAATACTTCCCACCCTGTCCTGAAATCGATCCCCGCTGTCGCACTGGCGGTCAGCGCCTTGGTATCCCCCTTGGCCGTGCAGGCCCAGCAAGCACCGCACGCCGGAATGAAAGGCTCCGGCCTGGACTCCTCGATGCCCGCCGGCAAGATGGACATGAAGTCCATGATGAAGGAGAACAACGAGAAGATGTCGGCTATGGCGATGACCGGAAACCCCGATGTGGACTTCGCGCAGATGATGCGTATCCATCACCAGGGCGCGATCGACATGGCCCAGGGCGAACTGCGCGATGGCAAGGATCCGCAGTTGCTGAAGATGGCCAAGGAGATTATCTCGGCGCAGAAAAAAGAGATTGCAGTCCTGGACGCGTTTTTGGCCCGAAGCGGCAAAGCGCCTGCAGGCGCGAAGTAGCCTGCCAGCAATCCCAGCCGCTGCCCCTGGACCTGGAGCCCATCCAGATCCAGGGGCAGTGGCTTTTGGGCTCCCTGCAATGGGATTTGCGCAGGGCAGAGGCGGGACTTGCGATAAATCAGGTGTTGCCCACGTTCAGGCTTGACATTGCCACCGTGTCAGGGCCTATTGTTCGCACCAGGCCTACCGCCACGCCGATAGACAGGAGCTCCAAACATGTCAACTGCAACGCCGCACAACCGCCACGCCCATGAGGGCCATGACGCGCATGCGCCCCATCCACCGACGGATCTCAAGGATCCCGTCTGCGGCATGGGTGTGACTGATCAATCCCATCATTCTGTGGAACACGAAGGGCATCACTTCTACTTTTGCAGTGCCAAGTGCCGCACGAAATTCGTCGAGACCCCAGAGAAGTACGTGTCCGGGAGCGACACACCGGCTTCGCACGAACCCAAAGCGGCCCAGCCGGGCACGATATACACCTGTCCCATGCACCCGGAAGTGCAGCAGGACCACCCAGGAAACTGTCCCAAGTGCGGCATGAGCCTGGAGCCGATGCTTCCGACGCTGGAGGAAGGCGAGAACGCCGAGCTGGTGGATTTTCGTCACCGTTTCTGGTGGACACTGCCCCTGACCATCGTAGTCACGGTCCTGGCCATGGCGGGACACCGCCTGCAGTGGTTTGAGATGGCCACCCAGAGCTGGATCGAGCTGGTCCTGACCGTTCCCATCGTGCTGTGGGCTGGTTGGCCCTTCTTCGTGCGTGGCGCCCAGTCGGTGATGAATCGCAGCCCCAACATGTGGACGCTGATCAGTCTGGGCACAGGCGCTGCCTTCGTCTACAGCTTGGTAGCCACCGTGGCTCCGGGTGTTTTTCCGGCGTCGTTCCAGGCCATGGGGCGCGTGTCGGTGTACTTTGAAGCTGCGGCCGTGATCATCTCGCTCACGCTGCTCGGCCAGATGCTGGAGCTCAAGGCGCGCTCCCAGACCTCTGCCGCCATCAAGTCGCTGCTGGGCCTGGCGCCCAAGACCGCGCGGCGCATCGACCCCGACGGGCAGGAAAGCGACGTGCCCCTGTCCCATGTGCATGTGGGCGATCTGTTGCGCGTGCGCCCCGGTGAGAAGGTGCCAGTGGATGGAGTGGTGGTCGAAGGCAGCAGCGCTGTGGACGAAGCCATGCTTACAGGCGAGCCCTTGCCCATCGTCAAAGGGCCAGGGGATGCCGTGATTGGCGCCACGCTCAACACCAACGGTGCGCTGATCATCCGATCGGAGCGTGTGGGATCTGCCACCATGCTGTCCCAGATCGTGCAGATGGTCTCGCAGGCGCAGCGCTCACGGGCGCCCATGCAGCGCATGGCAGACCAGGTGGCGGGGTATTTCGTGATGGCCGTGGTCGGCATCGCGCTTCTGACACTGTTCGCATGGGGCCTGTTCGGACCGGAGCCACGCTGGGTCTATGGCCTGGTCAATGCGGTTGCAGTGCTGATCATCGCCTGTCCCTGCGCATTGGGCCTGGCCACACCCATGTCCATCATGGTGGCGACGGGCCGGGGCGCGACCAGTGGCGTTCTGTTCCGAGATGCCGCAGCCATTGAGAACCTGCGCAAGGTGGACACGTTGATCGTGGACAAGACCGGCACGCTTACCGAGGGCAAGCCGTCGTTCGAGCGGGTGGTCGCCATGCCCGGCTTGTCCGAGGACGATGTGCTGCGCCTGGCGGCCAGCCTGGACCAAGGTAGTGAGCATCCCCTGGCGGACGCGATTGTCCAGGCGGCGCGGGCCAAGGGCCTGGCGCTGGACAAGCCCGAGGATTTCGAATCCGGATCGGGTATCGGCGTGCGCGGTCGGGTTGCAGGCCGCCAACTGGCCCTGGGTAACACTGTCCTGATGGAGCAAGTGGGTGTGTCAGCGGAGCCGCTGCTGGCGCAGGCCGAGGCTTTACGTGCCACGGGCGCCAGCGTGATGTACCTGGCAGCGGATGGTCAGTTGCAAGGGTTGCTGGCGGTCTCGGATGCAGTCAAGGCCAGCACGCCGGAGGCCTTGGCAACCCTGCACGCGGCAGGCATGCGCATCATCATGGCCACAGGCGACGGCATGACCACCGCCAAGGCGGTGGGCGCTAAGCTCGGGATCGATGAAGTCCACGGTGAGGTCAAGCCTGCGGACAAGCTGGCCCTGGTTTCCAGGCTGCAGGCCGAAGGCCGTGTCGTAGCCATGGCTGGCGACGGGATCAACGACGCGCCTGCACTTGCCAAAGCGGATGTAGGGATCGCGATGGGTACCGGCACCGACGTGGCGATGAACAGTGCTCAGGTTACCCTCGTCAAAGGGGACCTTCGCGGAATCTCCACGGCGCGCGAACTGTCGGAGGCTACGGTGGGGAACATGAAGCAGAACCTCATGTTCGCCTTCTTGTACAACGCCCTGGGCATCCCAATCGCCGCGGGTCTGCTTTACCCGTTTACCGGCTGGCTGCTGTCGCCGATGATTGCCGCCCTGGCGATGAGCCTGAGTTCGGCATCCGTGATCGCCAATGCATTGCGTTTGCGCAAGGGATAGGCAGTTATCGCAACCAGAATGTGATCTGCGTTCAGTCCCAGCCCCCCGACTTGGGTACCATCGCACCATGACAAACGTCAGAAGCATCGTGTCGCGCCAAGGACGCTGGATTTCCAGCCTCCTGGTAGCGGCGTTGCTTCTTATGCAATTCGCCCTGGCTGCCTATGCCTGCCCGAGGCTCGACTCCGCAGCCCATGCTTCGTCGATGCAAAAGGCGGGCATGGCCATGGAGGAAGCCGTCCCCATGGCGTCCATGCCCGAGTGCCACGCCATGGCGGGGACCATGGATGAGCAGGATCCTCAGTTGTGCCGAGCCCATTGCGAAGGCGACAACCAGTCTGCTCCTTCGCTACACAGCCTTGACCTGCAGGCCATTGCGGCTCATGCCATCTGGGTTGCCTATGTGCTGCCCGCGGTGCTGGACGAGTTGCAACGCGCCGACCCCCGGGCTCTCTACGCGGAGTTCGACAGCCGAGCGGGATCCCCACCCCTGTATCTGACACACAAGGTCTTTCGGAATTGATCGCGTACGGTGTGCACGCTGCCCTGCAGCGTGTGCGCAAGTCTGACTTCGTGCCCATTCATTTTCGAGGACCATCATGTCAAATGTCTTTACCGGCGCCCCGTGCGGGCGCATGGCAGCGTCTTCACGCGCCCCGCAGCGCACGCGCACCCTGCACCTTGGCACGCTGGGAGCCTTCCTGGCGGTCGCAGGTACCCTTAGCCCCCCAGTCCATGCCCTGGGCTTCACCGAAGCGCTGGAGCTGGCTGAGCAGCAAAGTCCCCGCATCACAGCCCAGCGGCTACAGATTGACGCGGCCGGCAGTACCCAGAAGGCAGCCGGAACGCTGCCCGACCCCAAACTATCGTTAGGTATCGAGAACTTCCCTGTCACCGGCATGGACCGTGGAAGCTTGTCGCGCGAATCCATGACCATGCAGCGCCTGGCGCTGATGCAGGAAGTCCCCAACCGGGCCAAGCGCGATGCGCAGATCGCCGGCGCCCAGGCCAAGGTAGAGCGTGAACGAGCCACTTTGGCGGTTCAGCGGGTGCAGATCCGCCAGGAACTGAGCCAAGCCTGGATCCTGGCCCAGGCCATTGAGCAGCGCGATTTGGTGATCACGGACTTGCTGGCGGAGAACCAGCGCCTGCAGGACAGTCTCCCCTCGCGCATCGCAGGAGGGACGGCCCAGGCGAATGACCTGCTGGCGGCCCGGCAGGAGGCGCTTGCTCTGTCGGACAGGCGAGATGACCTCCGCAGGGATCGCGCCAAAGCGCGCGCGATGCTGCGGCGCTGGGTGGGCTCCCGTTCCGATGAAGTGCTGCAGGGCACGCCTGGTCCGCTCAGCCGCCCTGTGGAAGAACTGCGCGCGCAGGTGCAGCGCCACGCCGAGCTCGCCCAGTATCCAGCCATGCAGGCCATGGCCGCGGCCGAGTCGCTCGAGGCGCAGGCACAAACGCGCGGAGACTGGTCCTGGGAGGTCGCCTACAGCCGCCGTGCGCGCCGGTGGGGCGACATGGTGTCTTTCCAGGTGACGTTTGATCTTCCGTGGCAACAAGAGCGGCGCCAGGGTCCCCAGATCAAGGCCAAGCAACTGGAGCTGCAGCGTCTGGAGGCCGAGCAGGAAGACGTGACCCGCAGGCGCTTGCAGGAGCTTGACGACAGCGCCGCCGAGCTAGCTGCGCTGCAAAGCCAGATCGAGCGACTGCAGTCCGCCGGCATCGGCCTGGCGCAGGGACGTGCCCAACTCGCGCTTTCCAACTACCAGGCCGCCAAGGGCGACCTCAGTGCAGTGCTGGGTGCCCGCGCCCAGGTGCTCGAGGCGCAATGGCGCTTGATCGATCTGCAGGTGCAGCGCGATGCAGTGACTGCCCGGCTGAACAGCCTGATTGCCGATTGAGCGGAGAACGACATGACAAATTCTGGTTTCAAAAAAACCGCTGTGGCGGTGGCGTTGCTCTGCGCAGGCATCGCGCTGGGATGGGGCCTGGCCCAATGGCGCATCTCTGGTGGCACCGGGGCTGGTGTATCCACAGCAGAGACAGGAGCCACGAAGTCCGACCGCAAGGTCTTGTACTGGTACGACCCCATGGTGCCGACACAGAAGTTCGAAAAACCGGGCAAGTCGCCCTTCATGGACATGGCCTTGGTCCCCAAGTATGCGGATGAAGACATGCAGCAAGGCAGCGGGCTGAATGTGTCCGCACAGGCGGTGCAGGCCCTGGGTCTGCGCACCGCTGTGGTGGAACAACGTGACATTGGCGCCGACGTTGTTGCGCTGGGCTCGGTGCAGCTCAATGACCGCGATGTGAGTATCGTCCAGGCCCGCTCGGCCGGGTTTGTAGAGCGGGTGTACGCCAGGGCGCCGGGCGACGTGGTAGCCGCAGGCGCGCCGCTTGCCGACCTGCTGCTGCCCGAATGGGTCGCTGCGCAGCGCGAATTCCTCGCGGTTCGGGCCCTCAAGGACGACACGCTGACGGCGGCCGCGCGCCAGCGACTGGCGCTGCTGGGCATGCCGGCTGCGCTCGTGGCCCAGGTGGAACGCACGGGCGAACCCCAGGGCCGCTACACCGTGACCTTTCCGCAGGGGGGCCTGGTGGCGGAACTCATGGTGCGCCAGGGAATGACGGTTTCCGCGGGTGCCAACCTAGTCCGCGTGAACGGGCTGGCCAGTGTCTGGATCGAGGCCGCCGTTCCCGAGGCGCAAAGCGGGCCCTTGCAACTGGGGCAAGACGCCCAGGTGCGGCTGGCCGCTTTTGCAGGCGAAACCCTCAAGGCGCGTATCGTGAGCATCCTGCCCGAAGCCAACCGCGATACCCGTACGGTGCGCGTGCGCCTGGAGCTTCCCAACCCCGGCCTGCGCCTCAAAGCGGGCATGTCCGGGCAGATTGTCCTGACCGGCACGGCTCGACCCGCACTGCTAGTGCCCAGTGAATCGGTGATCCGCACCGGTAAGCAGGCACTGGTCTACGTGGTGGATGGGCCTGGCAAATACCATCCCGTACAGGTGCAACTCGGTGCCGAAATCGATGACCGCCTGGTCGTGCGAGACGGCTTGACTGCAGGGCAGCAGGTGGTCGCATCCGCGCAGTTCCTCATTGATTCGGAAGCAAGCCTGCGGGGGATCATGCCTGCCCAAGCGCAGGCCACTGGCACGCAATCTGCCAGTGCGCAGGGTTCATCAGTCCCTGCAGCACCCGCGTCAGCGCCCAAGAGTTTTACCGTGCGAGGGGTAATAGATGAGGTGACGCCGACCGAGATGACCCTCACCCACGATGCCGTCCCCGAGCTGAAATGGCCCGGCATGACCATGCCATTCAAGCTGGCGGCGCCCGAGTTGGCCAAGGGTTTGAAACCCGAGCAGCAGGTGCGGTTCACCTTCCGGCAACAAGGCAAGGACTTTGTGATCACCGCGGTGGAAAGGACCAAGCCATGATCGCGCGACTGATCCGCTGGTCGGTCGCGAACCGCTTTCTGGTGCTTCTGGCCACATTGATGCTCACGGCCTGGGGCGGGTGGGCTGTGCGCATGACCCCTGTGGATGCGCTGCCGGACCTCTCGGACGTCCAGGTCATCATTCGCACCAGCTATCCCGGCCAGGCACCGCAGATTGTCGAAAACCAGGTGACCTACCCGCTGTCGACCACGATGCTGTCCGTGCCAGGGGCGAAGACGGTGCGCGGCTTTTCGTTCTTCGGGGACTCGTTCGTCTACATCCTGTTCGAGGACGGAACCGATCTCTATTGGGCACGTTCGAGGGTGCTGGAGTACATGAACCAGGTGCAGGGCCGATTGCCAGCCACGGCCAAGTCGTCTCTGGGACCGGATGCGACAGGTGTGGGCTGGATCTACCAGTACGCGCTGGTGGATCGCACTGGTAAGAATGATCTGGCCCAACTGCGCGCCCTGCAGGACTGGTTCCTGAAGTTCGAACTCAAGAGCTTGCCCAACGTCGCCGAAGTGGCTTCGGTGGGAGGGATGGTCAAGCAGTACCAGGTCGTTCTCGACCCCATCAAGCTCGCCTCCTACGGGATCAGCCAAGGACAGGTGCGCGAGGCGGTCATGAATGCGAACCAGGAAACCGGCGGGTCGGTGCTGGAACTGGCCGGCGCGGAGTACATGGTGCGTGCAAACGGCTACCTCAAGACCCTGGACGATTTTCGCGCAGTCCCCTTGGCGGCGCGCGGCGGAATCACGGTACGCCTTGGAGATGTAGCGACGGTCCAGACAGGCCCGGAAATGCGCCGCGGTATCGCAGAGCTCGACGGTGAAGGAGAGGTCGCGGGAGGGGTGGTGATCCTGCGCTCCGGCAAGAACGCCCAGGAGACCATCGCGGCCGTCAAGGCCAAGCTGGCGCAGCTGCAAAGCAGCCTGCCCAAGGGGGTTGAGATCGTCACCACGTACGACCGCAGCGCACTCATCGAGCGGGCCATCCAGAACCTCACGGTCAAGCTGCTGGAGGAGTTTGCCGTGGTCGCACTGGTCTGCGTCGTTTTCCTGTGGCACCTGCGATCCGCGCTGGTGGCCATCATCTCGCTGCCGCTGGGGGTCATGACCGCTTTCCTGGTCATGCACTACCAGGGCATCAACGCCAACATCATGTCCCTGGGTGGGATCGCGATCGCCATAGGTGCCATGGTGGACGCCGCCGTGGTGATGATCGAGAACGCCCACAAGAAGCTGGAGGCCTGGCAGCACGCCCATCCGGACCGAGCACTTGTCGGGCAGGAGCGATGGACCGTCATCACCGAGGCTGCCGAAGAGGTCGGGCCTGCGCTGTTCTTCTCGCTGCTGATCATCACCTTATCCTTCGTCCCGGTCTTCACCCTCGAAGCGCAGGAGGGGCGCCTGTTCGGGCCACTGGCCTTCACCAAGACCTACGCCATGGCGGCGGCGGCGGGTCTTTCCGTCACCCTGATTCCCGTGCTCATGGGCTATTGGATACGGGGTCGCATCCCCGACGAGCAGAAGAACCCCATCACGCGGGTGCTGATCACGGTGTACCGGCCATGCCTCGAATGGGTTCTCTCTCGCCCCAAGTCGACCCTCGTCATTGCCGTACTGGCATTGGCAACAACGATCTGGCCCTTGTCCCGACTGGGCGGCGAGTTCCTGCCGCGTCTGGACGAGGGGGATCTGCTGTACATGCCTTCAGCGCTGCCGGGACTCTCGGCCCAGCGGGCAACCGAACTGCTGCAGCTGAGCAATCGCATGATCAAGACGGTGCCCGAGGTCGAGCGGGTGTTTGGCAAAGCGGGACGCGCGGAGACAGCGACCGACCCCGCGCCGCTGGAGATGTTCGAAACCACGGTGAAACTCAAGCCCAGGGACCAGTGGCGCCCAGGCATGACGCCCGAAAGCCTCATCGAGGAGTTGGACAAGGCCGTCAAAATCCCGGGCCTGTCCAACATCTGGATCCCTCCCATCCGCAACCGCATCGACATGCTGGCCACGGGCATCAAGAGCCCGATCGGAGTCAAAGTCACCGGAAGTGACCTGCGCGTGATCGATGGGATCGCCGCTCAGGTCGAGCAAGTGGCCAAGGGGATTCCTGGTGTGTCATCGGCGCTCGCGGAGCGCCTGACGGGTGGGCGCTATGTAGATGTGCGCATTGATCGCGCAGCGGCGGGACGGTATGGCCTGAATGTGTCCGACGTCCAGGCCGTGGTCTCGGGGGCCATCGGGGGAGAAAACATCTCCGAAACCGTCGAAGGGCTGGCCCGGTTCCCCATCAGTTTGCGCTACCCGCGCGAATGGAGGGACTCTCCCGAACGCCTGGCCCAGTTGCCTTTCTCAACGCCCACGGGGCAGCAGGTCACGCTGGGCAGCGTGGCCACGGTGTCCATCACCGATGGCCCACCGATGCTCAAGAGCGAGAATGCCCGCCCATCGGGCTGGGTGTATGTCGATGTGCGAGGGCGCGACCTGGCCTCGGTTGCGAATGATCTGCGCGACGCGGTGGGCCGCCAGATCAAGCTCGAACCCGGTGTCAGCATCACGTATTCGGGCCAGTTTGAATACCTGGAGCGGGCCAATGCACGCCTGAAAGTGGTGGTGCCCGCAACGCTGTTGATCATTTTTGTGCTGCTCTTCCTGACCTTCTCCCGCCTGGGTGAGGCGGCCTTGATCATGGCCACGCTGCCGTTTGCGCTCACCGGCGGAATCTGGTTTCTGTACCTGATGAACTACAACCTGTCGATCGCGACGGGGGTAGGTTTCATTGCGCTGGCAGGGGTTGCAGCGGAGTTCGGTGTGGTAATGCTCATCTACCTCAAGCAGGCATTGGCCGAGAGGTGCCCGGACGGTCGGGAGCCCACGCTTGAAGAGTTACTGGACGCCATCCGGGAGGGCGCCGTACTGCGCGTGCGGCCCAAGGCCATGACCGTGGCAGTGATCCTGGCAGGCCTGGTTCCGATCGTTTGGAGCAGCGGGACCGGCTCGGAAGTCATGAGCCGCATCGCGGCCCCCATGCTGGGCGGCATGGTGACGGCGCCGCTTCTGTCCTTGTTTGTGATTCCCGCTGCCTACGTGCTGATGCGAAAGCCGCGAGCACGCAGGCAGGTGAAGGCCATTGAGTCGTGAACGAACGCTTCATGCGGTCGCTTCGCAATCGGGCTGACCCGGGAAACGTCCAAGCCGTGGGGGGGCGAACGCTTGGGGGATCACGCATGGACCGGGATGCGGACGTTCAGCTGTTGGCGTACCCAGTTGAAACTGACCAGTGAGCGCAGGCCATCACTACGGACCTGCGCATCGCCATCCAGCGACCGCAGGCTCGCGATCAATGTCAGGTCACGAATCGAACTGGCGGTCGATTTGGGCTCAACACCGGAGGTGCGCTACCGTTGCCTGGCGGCTCTGCCGAGCGAGGGAACACTCAGCGTTAAAGGACGGCTACCAGCGAGCAATCTAAACCGACTTCGAACGCAGCAGTGCATACAAGGCCAGGATTCCCGCCAGAGCCCCCCAGCCAAAGCAGAGGCGTGCCGGTCACTGCTTGAAAGCCGGATGCCGACCAGTAACAGGCATATGACGGTTCCCGCAGCTGGCACCCAGCGCGTAATTTCAAACCGGCCGGCCGGCTCGCTCCGGCGCCCCTTGAGGATAAACAGGGCACCGTTCACGACGGCGAAGACGGCGAGCAGCAGTAGCACAGAGGCCGAGGCCAAGTTGGCGATGCTGCCGAACATTCCGAGAGGCAGCAGGAGCGACATCAGCATAATGGCTGCCAGGTGCGGAGTGCGCGAGCGCTGGTGCACATTGCCCAGCGCCCGCGGCAAAAGCCCCTGCTACGCCATGCCATAGACCAGGCGGGAACTCGTGACGTAGTTGACCAGCGCCGTGTTGGCGACCGCGAACAGCGTCATCACGGTAAAGACCCAGGGCGTGATGGCTGGCGCGGCACGCGCGATCACCTCCGTTAACGGCCCGGGTGCTTTCGACAATTCGCGCCAAGGCACGACGGAAACGGCCAAGACGGCCACCGCCACAGAGATCTGCGCGCCGATGACCATCGCAGGTCAGCCCGTAGATGTCCAAGCCAAGCATGCTCCCGAGTCCATACAGCGTCAGCTGGAATGGCCCGATTGACCGGATCAGCGTTGACCCCGGTGCCCCTGCCTCGGGATTGACGGGACCCTTGTTCAAGAAGACTGGCCTATTTCACGCAGGTGCTCGGAGCCATCAGCAGCTAGCCGGACTGCAGTGGTCCATGGCCGGCCCGCAGGCGCCTGAACTCGACGATGCGCTGAGGCCGCCCTCCATCGAGCCGCTGAACACCGGCGCAAAGCCTCCGCCCAAGGTACGAAAGTTGGTGGTCTGTCCCTGATACAACCGGGCGGCCAACCACATGACAGATCCCTCGTATGTGTACGCCCGCATGTCGAACTTCATGGCTTGCCCTGAGTCATCCCCGCTGACCTTGCGCTCACCTGGAGTCACGAACGCCTGGGCAACATATTCCCCGGCCAGGATCTCCTGCCAGACGCGCTTGGTCAGCTTGTCGCCACGATAGGCCGCACGGCTGCCAAACCCGGCAACCGGCTTGAAGAACAAACTTCGCCGCGCGTCCCAGAGGCGTTGTGCGTCTCCAGCCACGACGATCTCCGTGTGGGGCACATGCTCCAACAGCACCTTTTGCAAGCCATCAGGGACACCAAGCGCACTCATCCGTGATGGATCGCTAAAGAGCGCGAGGTTGCGCTTGTCCGCGTACAACGCGTGAGCCCGTGGGTTCGGCGTCAAGACCACTCCGTCCTGGAGATATGCCTCGCGCAAGGCCGAGCTGCCCGACTCCTCGAGGTAAAAGTCAGTCAGGCGGTTATAGACGAGGTCGATCGCAAGCTCCCCGGCCCAAAGCACACCACCGCGCCACTGCAAGTCAGTCGGGCCGACGATGACGGTCCGCAGGCCGTGCTGTTCAAATAGCCGCTGAAATAGCAGGAACTCAGGGTAGAGATATTGCTGCTCCGGCGCCTCGTCGACGATCGCGACGCTCGCAAGCGGTCTTCCCCGGCCGGCGAGTTCCCATTCCCGAACAAACATGGCCGCGATCCGCTCTTCGAAAGCGTCAACATCCAGGAGCGTCGGCGCCATCCCGTCCATCACTGAACAGCAAGCGCGCTGCGCACGTGCGAGGACCGCGTTCAGCATGGCGCCCCCGGCGTTCGTGTTGATCTCAATCAGCCCCAGCCGATCCTTCCCGACGTGAAAATCGTACCCGAAGAAAACTCCTTTCGGGCCTGCCGCACCGAGACGGGCAATGGCGGGAGCCGCTCCCAGCACCTGATCACGATACGCCGGCAGGGCCACAACCGACTCGACCGCGCGGATCACCTCGGCAATGCGACGGGCCTGGGCGGCTTCAACAAACACTGGCCTCGCTGCGAACACATAAGGACAGCGCTCCCGCACGAGCTCGGAAAGCTGCACTCCCGCGAGCTCAAAGCTCAATGCTCGCGCCAACGCGTCCTTGTCCAAGGTGAGGCAGAAGCATCCGTTGTTGAGGGACTCTTGCGCGCTGACAACAGGCTCCACGGACGTAAATGGTGCTGCCGTGATCATGAGGATCGACTTCTGGTTAAACGAGAGGAAAGGAATTGGGGCATTGCGGCATGGTACGCCCGTCGCGCTGCTGCTCAGCTGAAGAACTGCATTGCTTCTGAACTCGGCGCATTGCCTTACGCCGCTATGTTCGCCAACGCACCGACCACCCCACCGACTCGGGAGCACTCTGGTTTACTGCATAGACGCCGCTTTGACATAGGTCAACTCGCATCGGCGCTTGACCTCGTAACATGAATCGATCTGAACCTTGTCATGAAGCTCCTCTCACGATTCACCACTAGCCGCAATGCCGCATCGTTGATGCTGGCCGTATGGCTGTTCGTGCTGGTGTCGGGCTTCGCGAATGCTTGCCTGTTGGAAGCTCCTGATCATGGCGGGCAACTGTCTTCCTCTGAGAGCTCTCACGTCACGAGCCATGCTGCGGCGCCTACCCACGACACTGAACCAAGCTCCAAGGCGCCGTGTCTCCTGGGAGCGAGAGGCGGTATGCATGCCAAGCGTCAAGGGAAGTGCAAAGCTGCAGAAAAGGCGTCTTTTGATCATGATTAAAGGAGATAAAAAAGGCTGGGCTCAGCTTTCAGCGAGCAATTTATCGATGAGTTGATTGAGCTCAGCGAAGTCCGGCTTGCCCACAATGCGTTTCACCACCACACCCCGCTTGTTGACGAGGAAGGTTGTAGGGGTGACATTGACATCTCCCCACGCCTTGGCCACCACTCCGGTATTGTCAATGGCTACAGGGAACGGCAGCTTGCGTGTTTGGGCGAAGTTGACCACATAGACCGGGGGGTCATAGTTCATAGCCACAGCAATGGTCTCGTAGCCGCGGCTGCGGAACTTCTCGTAGGTGGCCGACAGCATGGGCATCTCGGCCACGCATGTGGTGCAACTGGTCGCCCAGAAGTTGATCAACGTCACCTTTCCCCTGAGGTCGGAAGTGGACACCGACGATCCGTCCAGCAGCGTGAAAGAACTTTCTGGGGCGGCCGAGGAATTCATGCAACCGGCGAGCGTCAGGGAGGCTGCTGCGAAAGCAAGCAGGTGTCGAAGAGGTTTCATGTGTGCACCTGTTTGGGGTGGGGACGGGGGGCATATCCGATTGGAGCTTCCGGTGGCACCCTTGGTTCACTGAGGCTCATTCGCTGCGGTAGGACTCTCCCCGCTCATCAGCGATGCAAGCACCAGCGCCATCGCTCCGCCCACGATGGTCATGTCGGCGACGTTGAAGGCAGGCCAGTGCCATCCGCGCAGGTGAAGGTCGAGGTAGTCAATGACTTGACCGCGCACCGCCCGGTCGAATGCGTTGCCCAAGGCGCCGCCCAAGATGAGACTGTAAGAAAGACCTTCCAGCTTGCGCAGTGGGCTGTACAGCTGTCGCACCAGCCAGGCTGAGACCACAAGAGCGATCACGAGGAAGAACCACCGTTGCCAGCCACCTGCGCCAGCGAGGAAGCTGAAAGCCGCGCCAGGGTTGAGCACGTGAACGAGGTTAAAAAAGGGGGTGACCTCGCGCGACCATCCCAAGGGTGTCGTCGCATCGATATAACTCTTGGTACCCTGATCGGCGAGAAAAGCAATGATCGCGAGTGCATACCACTGCAATTTTCTGGAGAGATGATTCATATGGTTTCACTTCGATTTGGGGACTTCACGCTCGGCGCTGACAAGGCGTAAAACGGAGCCTGATGTTTTCTTCACTAGCGCGAGTAGAGCCTGAAGGAGGAAAGATCCGAAACCGAACCAGATCGCCCGAATTCGCGCAGCACAGGTAGACGCAAACGACGGAGCCCAGCTCGGCCTCACAGCGACAATCACAAGCTCCGCCCTGTGATCGGCACCTCTCGGGCCATGCGTTGGGCCCAAGAGCCCGCACCCGCAGCGCAAGCCCAACCCAGGGCAAGGCCGGCGATCACGTCCATTGGAAAATGCGCACCCAGTACGATGCGCGACCAGCCCACTGCGGCGGCAAACACCAGCGAGCCGACCCTGCCCACCCTGCCCAGTGCAGGCCAAAGTGCTGCCGCCAGGACGCCGACGTAGACCGAGTGGCCGCTGGGCATCGTGTACCGGCTGTCAGGTGCAGAGTGGGCCCGGTACACCGCATCTCCCAGGACCACGAACGGACGCGGCAGCGCGAAAACCGCCTTGAAGATCGCTGCAACGGCCATCGCAAGGGCCAGGCCGAGCACAAATCTGCACAACGGCACGTCAAGCGGTTTTGACTTCTCCCGAACCAGTGCTCGCCGCCAAACCAGCATCAGGAGCACGACCGCCGGCGCTCCCCAGTAGCTACCTAGCACGCTCAGGATTTCGGGCGCCCAGAGCCAACCGTCAGACACGGCGCCCCGGGTGGCAAGGAAGAGGTCCACGTTGGCACCACCCCAGTCATACAGCCAGCGTTTCGTCCACTGTGCTGCGGAGTCCGGCACTTGCATCCCTGTCAGGCCGTCTTGAGCTTGAGTAGGCGCAAGCCATTGAAGACGACGAGCATGCTAGCTCCCATGTCTGCGAACACTGCCATCCACATGGTGGCATCACCCGTGAATGTCAGCGCGAGGAAAACCGCCTTGATGCCCAGAGCCAGAACGATGTTTTGCGTCAGTATCGAGGCCGTGGTGCGAGACAGGCGGATGAACGTCGGAATCTTGCGCAGGTCGTCGTCCATCAGGGCGACGTCGGCCGTCTCGATAGCGGTGTCGGTGCCGGCCGCACCCATGGCGAAACCAATGTCGGAACGCGCAAGGGCGGGCGAGTCGTTGATGCCGTCCCCCACCATGCCGACCTGGCCCCCACCGCCGATGAGGCTCTCAATAGTCTTGAGCTTGTCTTCGGGCAGCTGGTCGCCACGGGCTTCGGAGATCCCGACCTGGGCCGCGATGGCGTCCGCCGTGTACTGGTTGTCCCCGGTGAGCATCAGCGTGCGCACGCCGAGCGACTGCAGGTCGGCCACGGCTTCGCGGCTGGTTTCCTTCACTGTGTCAGCGACGGCGAAGATGCCGAGCACCGTGGTGTCGTTCATCAGCAGGACGGCTGTCTTGCCCTGGCGCTCCAGGGCTTGCAGCTGGGATTGCAACGCGACCTCGCTGAGGCCGAGCTCTTTCGCGAGACGGTGATTGCCCATCTGCAGCATCCGGCCGGCAATGCGGCCGCGCACACCGCGCCCCGGCAACGCCGCGAAATCTTCAACTTCGTGCAGCGAGACGCCGTCCCATTTCGCCTTGCGGGCAATGGCTTGCGACACTGGGTGGTCTGATCGCGCAGCGAGGCTCGCAGCCCAGGCCGCCACCTGCTGGGCATCGCCGATCAGCGCCAGGAAGTCGGTCTGCTCAGGCTTTCCGTTGGTGAGCGTGCCGGTCTTGTCCAGCGCCAAGGCCTTGATTTTGCGCCCGCCCTCCAGATAAACGCCGCCCTTGATCAGGATGCCGCGCCTGGCGGCGGCGGCAAGACCGCTGACAATAGTGACGGGAGTGGAAATCACTAAAGCGCAGGGGCACGCGATCACCAGCAGCACCAGTGCCTTGTAGATCCAGTCGAACCAGACGCCGCCGAAGGCCAGCGGTGGAACGACGGCAACCAGCAAGGCCACTAGGAACACAGCCGGGGTGTAGACCCGCGCGAACTGGTCGACGAAGCGCTGCGTGGGCGCGCGGCTGCCCTGCGCGGACTCCACTGCGTGGATGATGCGTGCGAGCGTCGAGTCGCTTGCGCCAGCGGTCACCTTGTACTCAAAGGAGCCGGTCTCGTTGATGGTGCCCGCGAACACCTGGTCGCCTTCCGCTTTCTCAACGGGAAGGCTCTCGCCGGTGATGGGAGCCTGGGTGATGGCCGAACGGCCTGCGGTCATGAGGCCGTCCAGCGCGATGCGCTCGCCGGGACGCACGCGAACCACTGCGCCCTTGGCGATCTCCTTGGCCGGCATTTCCTTCCACGAGCCGTCGGCCTGCCGCATGGTCGCGGTCTCTGGTGCCAGGTCCATCAGACCGCGAATCGCATTGCGGGCGCGGTCCAGCGACTTCGCCTCGATCACTTCGGCCAGCGCAAAGAGGAACATGACCATGGCCGCCTCGGGCCAGTGGCCGATCGCCATACCGCCTGTGACTGCGATGGACATCAGCGCGTTCATGTTCAGGTTGCGGTTTTTCAGGGCGATCCAGCCCTTCTTGTAGGTGCTCAGGCCGCCAGTGAAGATCGAGACCAGGGCGAGCACGACCACCGCCCAGTGAAATCCGTCGTTGGCCCAATAGACGCCTTCGGCGACCACCGCCGTGATGCCGGAGACTGCCATTGGCCACCAGCTGGCCTTGTGCGCGGGCGCCTCAGAAACGCGCGGCTCATCGGTCTTGTGCACCTCGGTTTCCATGCCCAGTGACTCAATCGCTTCGATCACTGGCTTGATTGCTTCAGGCGCGTGTCGGACTGTGAGCATGCGCTGCATCAGGTTGAAGTCCAGGCCTTGCACGCCTGGCATGCCTTGCAGCTTGCCTCGGATCAGGCTTTCCTCGGTCGGGCAGTCCATCTTGGCGATGCGCAGCAGTGTGGTGACGGTGTGCAGATCCAGCCGCTCGGCCCGCATGCCTATCGAATCGAGCGCCTTCTCGATCGGCGCTGTCGAAGCAAGGGTGTGCTGGACGCCCAGTACCCGTTGCATCAGGTTGAAGTCCAGGGCAGTCACGCCTGGCTCCTTGCCCAAGCGGTTGCGGATCAGAGCCTCCTCCGTTGGGCAATCCATGTTCTGGATCCGGTACGTCACGCGCTCGCCGGCCGGCGTCGGGGAAACTGGCTCGGTTGGCCGAAGCTGAGACGTCGGGGACTCGACAAGTGGCACGGCTGCCACCGCCCCCCCGGGAAGGGCGGTCTGTTCCTTGGCATGCATGCCAATGGAAGCCAGAACCTGCTCCATCTGCGCGCGCGCCTCGGCGAGGTGCTTGACCGACAGTGTGCGCCCCGCCAGGTCAAATTTCAGGTCCTGGACCCCCTCAACCGCGCCCAGGTGCGAGCGGATGACCTTCTCCTCGCTCGGGCAGTCCATGTTTTCGATGCGGTAGGTGGTCGACACCGCCGCATCTCGGACGGCCTGCGCCTTCATGCCCACTGCGTTCAATGCCTGCTCCAGGACATCGGCCGTCACCTGGCTGTGCGCAACGGTCAGCTTGCGCTGAGGAAGATCGAATTCCAGCCGCTCCACGCCGGGTATCCCCTCCAGCGTATACCTCACCAGTCCTTCTTCGCGGCGGCAGTCCATGTTGCTCACATGGAAAATAGTGGTATCCGTGCCGGTTTTCTCTCCGGCACAAGTCGCCTGTTGGCCATTGTCGCCAGAGCAGCCGCATGAATTGGAGGAGTCTTTGGTCATAGGTCGCTCATTCTTCGTTGCAAAGTGTTTCCCCGCGTGTCATGATTGGACAATCTCTAGTTGATATAGAGTCAAGCTTTACGGAGAACAACCATGCTGCGGATCGGTGAACTGGCCAAAAGGGCGGACTGTCTGGTGCAAACGGTGCGCTTTTACGAATCCGAGGGCTTGCTGCTTGAGCCGGCGCGCAGCGAGGGCAATTTCAGACTGTACGACGACGTCCACCTGCAGCGCTTGCTGTTCATCCGCCGCTGTCGGGCCAAGGACATGACCCTCGATGAAATCCGGCAACTGCTGAGTTTCCGGGATCGGCCTGAGCTGGACTGCGGTGAGGTGAATTCGCTGGTGGACTCCCATATCGTCCAGGTGCGGGCCAAGATCAAGGAGTTGCGGGAGTTGGAGCGCGAGTTGACCGACCTGCGGCGTTCCTGCGATACCGCCCGCACGGCGCGCGAGTGCGGAATTCTTACCGGCTGGGCCGAGCCCGCCTGAGGCTCAGGCGGCGCACTGGGGAGCCGGTACTGCAGGTAGCGCCCGCTTGTGGGCCGTGCGGCGGTAGGTCAGCAGGATGACCTCGGCGCTGACGGGGTCCACTTGCCTGCCTTCCAGGAAGTCGTCGATCGCATCGTAGCTAACGCCCAGCGCTACCTCATCGGGGCGCAGTGGTCGCATGGTTTCCAGATCGGCGGTGGGAGTTTTGTGCGCTAGCTCCTCGTCACCTCCGAGTGCCAAGGCCATGGCCCGAACCCGACGCTTGGTGAGACCGCCCAGCGGACTCAGGTCGAACCCGCCGTCGCCGAACTTGGTGAAGAAACCCATCACAGCCTCGGCGGCATGGTCCGTACCGACCACAAGTCCGCTGTTTGTGCCTGCAACGGCGTACTGCGCGATCATTCGCTGGCGCGCCTTGACGTTGCCAAGCACGAAGTCCGTCTGCCACTGGTCGTTGAACTTGAGGCCACCGGCCTTCAGCTGCGCGAGCATTGCGTCGGCAGCCGGCTTGATGTCGATGGCCAGCGTTTCATCTGGATCGATGAAGGCCACCGCGCGCTGGGCGTCAGCCTGGTCGGCCTGCACTCCATATGGAAGCCGCATCGCGATGAAGCGAACCGGCATGCCCGAGGAGCGCGACTGCTCTGCAGCGAGTTGGCACAGCCGCCCGGCGACGCTGGAATCCACCCCGCCGCTGATCCCGAGCACAAGCGATCCTGCGGCGGCGCCGCGCGCGTACTCCATGAGGAATTGCGTGCGCTTGGTGATCTCTGCTGACACATCGAAGTGCGGATCGACGCCCAGCTCAGCGGCAATGCGATTTTGTTCGTTCGTCATGGCCAGGTATCCTATCGGCGGTGCAAGGTGACCGGGTCCAACTCCGATGGCCACGGTCCATGCTCCATCACACCAAAGCGCCCGGTGCCAACGTTCCGGGGAGGGATACAGCCAAGGGCATGACCCAAGGGAGCCAACGCGAGACGGACGACTTGGACCAGCATCTCGGAACAAAAGTGAGTTCTCCACGCCAGACCGAGCATCGCTGCATGACTGCGCAAGTGCAGGCCAAGATACGGCTGCGAAACGATATGGCCCAACTCAAGCGCCCGCCACGCCGCGAGCCGGTCGCCGGCAGCTTCGCGAGAAGCTGCGAGACCCTTCTCACGCAGGAATGCGGCGCGGGCGAGCCCATAGTCTTTATCGGAAGCGCCGTGCGCCTTTGGCTGGCTGCGGAAGGGGTGGACCAGTTGCGACCCGTAGTCCATCGGAAAGTCGGTTTCCTTCAGCCCCACTTCGCTGGGTCCGAGCTTGTGCTTGGGCAGCCGGAAGGTGCCGAAGAGGTGATCCCAAAGCATCCAGAACTCGCCATAGTTGACTTGGGCGTCTTCGTATTCGCGCTTGTGGTGCCAGCGGTGGACTTCAGCGGCCCCGATCACGAAGCGCAGCGCCCCGACCCGGTAATCCAGGTTGGAGTGCTGGAAGGCCAGGTGCACTGCCAGCAGGCCGAGCCATGCTCCGATGGCCAATGCTGGCGCCCCCATCAACACTACGGCAAGCAAGCCGGGTGCGGCCATTATTCCCGCATGCAGGGGGTGCCGGCGCTCGCCGTTGAGCCAGTAGAGGCGCTCCGAGCTGTGATGGATTGCGTGGAAACCCCAGAGCCAGGTAACGCGGTGGCTAAGCCAATGGACACTGTAGAGGCTCAGGTCGAGTACCGCACCGACGGCAAGGGCCTGTGCCCAAAATGGCCACTGATCCGGCCACCACGTCCCGGCGGACCACAGCGGCGCCAGCGCAGCAATAACGCCGTGGACCGCGAGGAGCACGACGAGATTGACCACCGTGTGGATCGCATCGCAGACGGTGTCCCGGTGGTCGCGAGCCCATTCGGTGTGAAAGGGCAGCCGCCGCTCCAGTAGGGCGACGCACGCGAGGGCTGCAGCCACCGTGAGCGGCACCGTGGGGAAATACGGCCAGCCGCCAGCGAGTGCACCGAAAAGCACCAGCGCGGTGGCACCAAGGATCAGCGGGTAGCTGCCATACCGGATGACAGTCTCCAGGAACGGGGTTTCTTTTGTACTCATCATCTCTCCTCACAAAGGTCTGGCAGGAATTGGAAACCCTCTAGTTGCAGTAGAGTCAAGCAGACCCGATCAGAGACCCTCGGCAGGCCCGGGCTGCGGGCAACCCGCGCCCTCATTGCACCTATAGTCCCTTGCGATGGCGTGCATCGCGCGCCCCAAAAGTGCATTGCCGCCCCATGTTCAAGCCACCTACCTCCCTCACTGCTTATCTCCTCATGCTGCTGCTCACGCTGTGGGGAGGCGCGGCATCAGCGCAGCTTGGCGGCAAGAGCGTGGTGGCGACCGAGCGCACCCGAGCCGAACTGCTGGCCCATGCGCCCGATGGCCTGGAGCCGGGCAAACCAGTCTGGGTTGGCCTGCAACTTGCGCATCAGCCTGAGTGGCACTCGTACTGGAAAAATCCCGGGGACTCCGGACTTCCCACCAAGCTGGAATGGAAACTACCCGTCGGCGTGCTGGCGGGTGAGATTGCGTGGCCCATGCCTCGCAAATATCCCATCGGCACGTTAATCAACTACGGCTACGAGCACACCGTGCTGTTGCCGGTCCCGCTGACCATCACGCCGGAATTCAAGCCTTCGCTTCTGGGTGGCGCGCTGGAAGTCAAGCTCAAGGCTCAGTGGTTGGTGTGCCGCAAGGAGTGCATCCCCGAGGAAGGCGAGTTTTTGCTGGCGATTCCCGCTAGGAGCGCGATAGCCCTGCATGGACCCGTCTTCCAGGCGAGCTTTGCGGCACAGCCCAAGCAACTAGCAGGCAAGGCCACCGCCACGATTGATGAAAATTCCTTGCGACTTCGCGTCAGCGGGCTGCCCGCGGACCTTCGGGAAACGCCGTTGGAATTCTTCCCCGAGTCGCAGGAAGTGATCGAGACTTCCGCGCCATGGAGCCAGGCATGGGAAGGCAAGATCTGGACCGCACGGGTCCCGCTCTCGCCTCAGCGAAGTCAGAGCCCGGATGTGATGCCGATCGTTCTGACCCAAGGCAACAAAGGATGGCGGGTCGACGCTCTGGTGCAAGGGCCCTGGCCTGCAATGGCGGCGCCGGTCACTATGTCGCCGGCGCTGCAGGAAGCGCTTCGCAAGAACGTGATCGCAGCCGGGACTGAATCGGGCTCCGGGCTGTCACTCATGGTTGCCTTGCTGGGCGCATTGCTCGGTGGGCTGATCCTGAACCTGATGCCTTGCGTCTTCCCGGTGCTTGCGATCAAGGTTGTCGGCTTTACGCAGCATGCCGCAAACCAGCGGGCTCGGCGGCTCGACGGGGCGGCATACTCCGCTGGGGTAGTCGCGTCTTTTATGGCGCTGGGCCTGATACTCGTCGCGCTACGCGGAGCGGGGCAACAGCTCGGCTGGGGGTTTCAATTGCAAGTGCCCGGGGTGGTCGCCGCGCTGGCTGTCTTGTTCGCGCTGCTCGGCCTGAACCTGGCGGGACTGTTTGAGGTCCGCCAGTGCATTCCAGCCCGTTTGGCGTCTCTGCAGAGCAACAATCCAGTCGCTAACGCTTTCTTATCCGGCGTGCTGGCGGTGGTCGTCGCCTCCCCCTGCACGGCCCCTTTCATGGGCGCCGCGCTTGGGCTCGCGGTGGCACTGCCCGCCGCTCAGGCCATCTTGATCTTTGCGACGCTTGGCGCTGGCATGGCGCTGCCGTATCTCGTCGCAAGCTGGATCCCGGCCTTTACGCAACTGCTGCCTCGCCCCGGTGAGTGGACGGTTACCTTCCGCAAACTGATGGCCTATCCGATGTTTGCGGCGGTGGCTTGGCTGATTTGGGTGCTTGGGCAGCAAACCGGGATCGACGCGGCCGGCGCCTTGCTCGCGGTGTTGGTTGCCACCAGCATGCTGGCCTGGAGCCTGAGCTTGTTGGGACGCACGCGCTTGATAGTCGGGGGTATCGCCGTTGCATGGACGGCAGGATGCGCCTGGCTGCTCGTCGGCCAGATCAGCACCGTCCGACCGCCGCAGGCAGCGGCGGTGAGTGATAGCGTCTGGCAGAACTGGGCACCGGGCCGGGCGGAGCTACTGCTGGCCAGCGGCCGCCCCGTGTTTGTCGATTTCACCGCTGCGTGGTGCGTCACTTGCCAGTACAACAAGAAGACGGTGCTGCAGGACCCGCAAGTGCTGGCAGCATTTGCATCTAAGGACGTCGCTTTGTTACGCGCTGACTGGACGATCCGCGACCCGGAGATTACCGCCGAACTGGGAAAATTTGGGCGAAGTGGCGTACCTTTGTACGTGCTCTACAGCGGAAATGGGCCTGCGCAAGTTTTGTCAGAGATGTTGAGCGCATCCGAACTTCGCGCAACGCTTTCGGCTTTGCCCTCGATTCCGTCGCTGCCAGTTCCACATGCTCCGCAGCAGTTCCTTGGCTTGCGACCTTGACCCTCTAGTTGCTGGAGGTCTGAATATGTGCGTACTCGAAAGGAACAAGCATGGCTGAAAACGACGAAGACGACGAACTCGGCGGGCGCGACGTAAACAATGCAGCTGACCGCAAGATCTTGTGGACCGTGTTGCTGATTAACCTGGCGCAGTCCACCGCCGGTATTGGCCTTGGACTGTGGGCTGCCTCGACCGCACTGATGGGTTCCGGCCTAGACAACCTTGCCGATGCTTCAGTCTATGCGGTCAGCTTGTACGCGGTCGGTCGAGCAGCTATGGTCAAAGTCCGCGCAGCGCGTTTGTCGGGCTTCTTGCTCATTGGCCTTGCCGTGCTGCTGATGGTGGAGGTCTTGCGCCGCTTTTCCGGTGACGAGGAGCCTGTGGGCCCAGCAATGATGGTTATAGCTGCGGCGAATGCAGCTTTGAACTTGGTGTGCCTGAGGCTGCTGCGCGGTCACCACGGTGAAGACGTGAACTTCAAGGCCTCAGCAATTTTCACGAATAACGATTCCATGGTTAACGGCGCCATTGTTCTGTCCGGGGCCCTGGTCATGTGGCTGGGATCAAATATCCCGGACCTGATATTGGGAATCGTCGTAGCTGCCATTGCAGCGAACGGGGGACGCGAAATACTGCAGGAAGCATCGAAAGCCGTCCCGGACTGACTTGGGCTTCATGGAACCCCTACGTAGCGACAAACGACAAGGGGTGCTGAACAGCGATGCAACGTCGACCAGCAAAGGCAGAAACGACACATTTCAGTTTGCAGATAGTCATCAACTTCACCCGCCATGCAGCCGTCGCGACCGCCTACTTTCACTACAGGCGCTGAAGCCGTTTGAGCAACCGGCATCCAGCCATGTCTTGCCGGGGATTAGGAGGAGCTCGGAGCAGAGGTTGGTACAGCCACAGTCAGTCTTCGGCCGCGATCCATGTGGCGTGTCCGGGCTTCTTTTCTCGCATCAAGCCCAGGCACACATCGCTCACGAGTTCCGGGGTTCCAAAAACATGACAGCAATAGCAGTTCGAGAGCTAATAGGCTGTCGCACTCAACGTATGCGAGACAGGAGCATTCACTTTCAGAAGCGGGCGATCAGCGGACCGCTTGTTTGTTGAGCGCCATGCAATGAAAGCCTGGCCCATGGCCGCGTCGATGGTGTTGAACAGGCCGTTCAGGCGTGCCACCGCTTCACTGACCAGCCTGCGGATCGAACGCAATAGTTGTTCTTGGTCACTGCGCAGTCACCCTGCATCACGTCTGATTCTCGTAATTCGTGCGGGACAACAACGGGATCGGTCCGCACATCCGAAGCGGCGCCATGACTTGCCCCCTTCGGCTTATGCAGTTTGCACTGCAAGGACGGGGGGCGATGCTGAATGTAAGTCGTGTCAGGGCGCGAGTATTGCCGCCACTGGCGCACCGACACGGCGAAGTGCCCAGCTTGGATGCTTCTGGGAGCGTTCCAGGTCAGCCAGCACTTCACCGCGGCTCGCGACCTTGCCCTTGACCGGTACGGGAGCTCCAAAGCGGTGGTACTGCCACAGGCCGTCCTTCTTGGACTGATCCATCTCCGCCAGGACCTGATCACGCGATTTGCCCGCTTGCGCGTGTTCTGGGTGCGTCGTGTATCCCATCTCGGTGGTCGCAGGATGGATCACGCTGCTGGCCATGGCTGGGTCAACTGCCGCAGAAAGCGACACGGCGGCCAGGAAGGTGCGAACTGTCAGGTGGATCTCCTGGGGTTTGAATGCACGTGCCCCGGAAACTGCACCAATGTCTGGCCAGCCGACGAGTCACGTGTGACAGTTTGCTGACCGTATGCCGACAGCTTGCGCACCGCAAGATTACAAGTTTGTTATGTTGCCGCGCCTGTCTGTGTGATCGATTCGACACTGCCGGGCATTGGATCGGCCGGCGCTCCAAAGTGGTCGTTCCGCCTCGGATGCCACTACAATTTTCCGGATGCACTCCCGCACCCGTCTGCTTGTATTCCTATTGGTACTGTTGCCGCTGCAATTGTGCTGGGCGGTGGTGGGCGCGTACTGCAACGATGACGGACCGGGTTCCTTACCTCCTGTGTCAATGCATTGCTGCGAGCACGCCCAACTGCGGGACGTAGCAATGGACGAATCCACCCGAGCTGGCGATGCAGCGCCCAGTGTGGACTGTGGTTCCTGCCATCTGCAGGGCACCGAAGCCGTTCAGGCGCAACGCGATCTACTGCCGGCCTTTCCCCTGGGGCGCTATTACATCGACACGCGCGGGTGGCCGTCTTCAGAGTCCGCCAGTCGCCCCGAACGCCCGCAGTGGCCCGCCCTGGCCTGACCAGGGCATCGGTCACCACCGTCTCCGATCCCCGCCAAGCGTGCCAGCACAGCGTGTGCTGGCCTCATTTGCATGCCTTCGGGATCTTTCCATGTCCTCCACTGTCGGGCCGAATGGCTCTGGAATCTTCACACGCAGTTGTGCCTTGATCGGTGCCTCCTGCCAGAACCGTTGTTCAAGGAGGTGTCGATGAGCCGACCCTCGGTGCTGCTCCTGATCGCCTGGCTGCTGGCTGTGTCCGCCACCGGCAGTGCATTGTTCATCGGCGAAGTCATGGGCATGGCTCCTTGCGTCTTGTGCTGGTACCAGCGCATTGCCATGTTCCCGCTGGTCTTGCTTCTGGGAATGGCCTTTTACAGCGACGACCGCCGGGGCGCTGTCTATGCCTTGCCTCTGGCGCTGGCGGGTGCGGTCGTGGCTGGTTACCACAGCCTCTTGGCGGCAGGCCTGGTGCCCAAGGCTTGGGTCCCCTGCGGCGCCGGCGTGTCATGCGCCGATCAGAAGCTCGATATCCTCTACGGCATTGAGTTGCCCTGGCTTTCACTGGCGGCGTTCATTGCCATCGCCGTCTCGCTCTCCCTCTATCTGCGAAAAACAGACAAATGAAACACCGAAAACTCATCATCTTCCTCGTGCTGGGCATGGCCTTTGTGGCATTCCTTGTCGGCGTGAATCTGTACCAGAGTCGCGTGCAAAGTGCACAGGAGCTGCAGGTGGCAGGACAAGCCGAACGCCTGGTCCGCATGCATTCACCCGTGATCGGGCCCCGTGAGGCACCAGTGACCATCGTCGAGTTCTTCGATCCCGCATGCGAGACCTGCCGCGCCTTTTATCCGGTGGTCAAGGAATTGATGCAGCAGTACCCCACCGAAGTGCGGCTGGTCATCCGCTACGCGCCTTTCCACCGAGGGTCGGAGCAGGTGGTCAAGCTACTGGAATCGGCCCGGCGGCAGGACAAGTACCTGGCCGTGCTGGAGGCGGTGCTGGCCGCACAGCCGCAGTGGGCGGACCATGGAAACCCCAACCTGGAGTTGGCCTACAAGGCGGCTGAACAGGCGGGGCTGGACATGCAACGGGCGCGGGCGGACATCGAAGCCCCTGCATTGGACGCCGTGGTGCTACAGGACGTGCAGGACCTGACCGCCCTCAAGGTCGAAAAGACCCCGACCTTCTTCGTCAACGGGCGCCCGCTACCCAGCTTTGGCCACAAACAGCTGGCCGACTTAGTGGCGCAGGAGGTCTCCAAAACCAAGAAATGAAAGCGGGACATTCAGCAAGCGCTCCGCAAGCCCACCGGTGGACTTGGCGCGCGCTGACGAACGCTCAGTGCGAATGCGCATGCTCCTTGGTTTCCGAGCGGCTTGGCTTGGCGGCTGGCTCCACCCGTGTACCGCGAAGCAGACGCAGCCCGTTGGCAACCACCAGCAAGCTCGCTCCCATGTCCGCGAAGACCGCCATCCACATGGTGGCCGTGCCAACGACAGCCATCACCAGGAAGACGCTCTTGATGCCCAGTGCCAGGGTGATGTTCTGCCAGAGAATGGCGTGGGTGCGCTTGGATAGACGCACTGTCTCGGCGACGCGCTGCAGGTCATCGTTCATGATGACTACATCGGCGGCTTCCATGGCCGTGTCAGTTCCCGCTGCACCCATGGCAAAACCGATGTCGGCCTGCGCCAGCGCCGGCGCATCGTTGATGCCGTCGCCGGTCATGCCGGTAGCGCCATAGCGCTTTTGCATTTCCTTGATGGCATCGAGTTTGGCTTCGGGCAGCAGATCGCCACGGGCATCATCAATGCCGGCCTGGGCAGCGATGGCCTTTGCCGTGGCCGTGTTGTCACCCGTCAGCATCACCGACGTCACTCCCAGCGCCTTGAGGTCGACGATGGCCTGCCTCGACGTCTCGCGGATGGTGTCCGCTACCGCAAACAGCGCCAGGACGCGCGATTCGTCCGCCAGGAGGGTGACCGTGCGGCCTTGTTTTTCGTGGGTCGCCAGCTCCGCCTCCAGCTCCGGACCGCACAGTCCTTGCTCATGGATCAGACGGTGATTGCCCAGCATCAAGCGCATACCATTGACCATGCCTTCGACACCGCGCCCAGGCAAGGCCTTGAAGCTTTCTGCTTCTGGGCCCTTTACGTCCAAGCCCTGGACAATCGCCTTTGAAACCGGGTGATCGGAGCGAGCCGCCAGGCTGGCAGCCATTTGCTGGACTGCTGCCTCGTCACCGGCACCCCACACCTGCCACTTCACCAGCTTGGGTTTGCCTTCGGTGATGGTGCCGGTCTTGTCCAGCGCCACCGCCTTCAGGAGCCGGGCATCTTCCAGGTAGGTGCCGCCCTTGATCAGAATCCCGCGGCGCGCTCCTGCGGCCAATCCGCTGACCACCGTGACCGGCGTGGAAATGACCAGAGCGCATGGGCAGGCGATCACCAGCAGGACCAGGGCCTTGTAGAGCGCCTCCAGCCAGGTAAGTCCCATCAGGAAAGGAGTGAGGACCGCCACCGCCACGGCAATGGCGAAGACTGCGGGGGTGTAGATGGAGGCGAACCGATCCACAAAGCGCTGCGTCGGAGCGCGCGTGCCCTGCGCCTGCTCAACGGCTTGGATGATCCTGGCCAGGGTGGTGTTGCTCGACAAGGCTGTGACCTCGAACTCCAGCTCACCAGTCTCGTTGATCGTGCCGGCGAACACCTGGTCGCCAGGTGCCTTGTCCACGGGGATGCTCTCGCCAGTCACGGGGGCCTGGTTGATGGCGCCATTGCCCTTGGTCACCTTACCGTCCAGCGGCACGCGTTCGCCCGGCTTGATGCGCACGGTCGCTCCGATGGCCACCAAAGCCACCGGTGTAGCGGTCCATGCTCCGTTGGTGCCCAGTACCAAAGCCTCTTCGGGCGCCAGTTCCAGCAAGCCCTTGATAGCGTTTCGGGCCCGGTCCACCGCCTTGGCCTCGATCAACTCGGCAATCGCGTACAGGGCCATCACCATGGCGGCCTCCGGCCACTGGCCGATGAGGAAGGCTCCTGTGACGGCCACCGACATCAGCGCATTGATGTTCAGCTTGCCGCGCAGCAGCGCTGCAAGGCCTTTCTTGTAGGTGTCGATCCCGGCAAGCCAGATAGCCAGCGCGGCGATGGCCATGCCCGCCACTTTCCAGGCCATTTGATCGGGAGCAAAGAACGAGAGGACCTCAGCCCCCGTGGCGAACACGAGCGCGGCTACCAGTCGGGAGATGCCGCCTGCAAAACCATGTCCATGGTCGTCGCCTTCGGCTGGTTCGCCCGCCTGTCCGCCCTCGGAGCCATTGGCGCCGGCCACTGGCTGCGGATCGAAGCCCGCTTTGCGGATTGCGTCGAGGGCCAGCGGGTAGGTGCCTTCGTCGGCATCGATCTTCAGCGTCCGCGCACCGAGCTGAAAGCCCAGAGAGCGAATCCCATCCAGAGGCTCCAGCGCTCGGCGAATCTCCGCCTCCTCGGCGCTGCAGTCCATGGTCGCAATGCGAAACACCCGGCCCTGGCTACCCTGGGTGTTTGCCGCAGCGACCACCGGCTGTGGATCGAAGCCCGCCTTGCGGATGGCATCGAGCGCCAGGGACAAGGCGCGATCCTCCGCATCGATCTTCAGCGTGCGCGCGCCCAGCTGGAAGCCCAAAGAGCGGATTCCCTCCAGAGGTTCCAGCGCCCGCCGGATCTCCGACTCCTCAGCGCTGCAGTCCATGGTGGCGATTCGGAACAGCTTGCCTTGGCCCGGGCTGCTTGCGGCTGCAGGGGCCGCTGCTGCGGGACTGGAACAGCCCGAGGAGCAGCAGGTGTCAACAACGCTGGGAGGAGTGCTGGTTTCTGATTTCATGGCCTAATTGGAAACCCTGTAGTGACCTTAAAGTCAAGCGACAAGCCAGATGTCGCTGCCTTGTCCTACGTAAAACAGATTTTGCAAAGGACGCTTCATGAAAATCGGCGAACTTGTCAAGGCCACCGGCACGCAGACCGAGACCATCCGCTATTACGAGCGCGAGAACCTGCTGCCGACCGCGATGCGCACAGAAAGCAATTACAGGGTCTACGACAGCAGCCATGTCGAGCGCCTGGCCTTCATTCGCCATTGCCGCTGCCTGGACATGACGCTCGACGAGATCCGGGTGTTGTTGCATTTCAAGGACGCTCCGGATGAAAACTGCGGCTCGGTGGACGCGCTTCTTCAGGAGCACATCGGGCACGTGGTCTCTCGCATCCGGGAACTCCAAGCACTGGAGTCCGAATTGCGCAGCTTGCAACAGCAGTGCTCACCAGGCCACCTCGCCGGTGAGTGCGGCATCTTAGGCGGGTTGGCCAATGCGGCACTGCAACACAATCACATGCAGCCCAGCGAGGCCCACCCGCCAGGTGCCCATCGTGATATCGGCGTGGCTCCCAGGCAGCGGGCCAATAAACGATGCTGACTATCAGTGAGCGCGAATTTCTATCCCGACACTTGTCACTCCGTTCTCTGACCTGGCCACGGGCTTGCCCTGGTGCATGCGGGCAATCGCGCCCACGATTGCCAGGCCCAGGCCATGGTTGCTCTGTGCATGGCTGCGAGCAGGATCCGCTCTGAAGAATCGGTCAAACAACTGCGGAAGAATCTCGGGATCGATCGTGTCGCCGTAGTTGGTGACACTGATCAGCGCGCGGTCCTCGTCAACCGCTCTCAGGTTGATCTGGACGATTGAGCCAGTGCTCGCGTAGCGAGTGGCGTTTCCCAGCAAGTTCGACAAGGCCCGGCGCAACAACGGCACGTCGAAGGAGCCGTGCGCATCGCCGACGACTTTCGCAGTGAGACCGGCCTCGGCTAGCGCGGCCTCGTGGTAGTCCAGTACGTCAGCAGCCATCGATGCAAGGCTCGCCACGGATACGCGACGCGCTCCCACTCCCCGATCCGCCTGGGAAAGGAAGAGCATGTCATTGACGATGCCGGTCAGGCGATGCAGTTCCTCCAGATTAGACGCCAGCACCTCGCGAATGTCCGCCTGATCAGGGCGCCGCAGCGCCAGTTCATTGTTGGCAATGAGCGTGGCCAAAGGCGTGCACAGCTCGTGCGCCACGTCCGCATTGAAGCCCTCCATCTGTGAGTAGGCCTTCTCAATGCGGGCCAGGAGCGCGTTGAACTGGTCGATCAGAGGCACGAGTTCAAGTGGCTGCTCTGCGCCGTCGAGCCGCTGGTGCAAATTGTCGGCCGACACTGCGCGCGTCTGACTGGCCAGTCTTCGAACGGGCGCCAGGCCCAGGTTCACCAGCGAGAATCCACCCAGCGAAACCACGATGGCCCCACCAACGGCTGCCACCAGCAAGGTGAGTGCAAGCCGGTGAAGCAACTGGTTGTCGTTTTGGATGTCCAGAGACAGCTGGACGCGCAAATGCTTCGAGGGAGTCTGGCCCGCAGTCTGTGCCACTTCGAACTGCCGTTGACGCCACACCGTCTTCGCATTCTGGTTGCGGGTATGGGCGTAGAGAACGAACCCGTCGGCTTGCGCTACTTCGAGCGACAGATCCCCGTGCCCCACTAGGAAGTCATCGAGCTTGTGAGCAAGGTCTTCCGAATCCCCATGCTCCTTGCCATCCAGCAGCAAGTGCCGAATGACGGTTTCTTTTTGCGCCAGCGTTTCCTCTTGCCGGTCTCGGAAGTTGAATTCGGTCACCAGGTAGACGGCCAGGCAGACCAGCCCGAGCCCGGCAAAGCTCTGCAGTGCCAGCCACCACGACAACCGCTGGCGCAATGAGCGATGTTGGATCAGCGCCTTCATCCGTTGCGCTCTTCCATGACGTAGCCCATGCCGCGGATGGTGTGCAGCAGCGCAGTATCAAAGGGCACATCGATCTTGGTGCGCAGGCGCCGTATTGCGACCTCCACCACGTTGGTATCGCTGTCGAAGTTCATGTCCCAGACCTGCTCGGCGATCTCTGTGCGGGACAGCACTTCTCCCTTCCTTCTCAGAAAAAGGGTCAACAGCAGGAACTCTTTGGCAGTCAACTCCAAGCGCTGACCGCCTCGGGACGCCTTGCGCCGCACCAGGTCGACTTCCAGGTCGGCCAGACGCAGTTGCGTGGGCTCTGCCGCGTCCCGCGCACCTTGGGTGCGCCTGAGCAGAACCTGGATGCGGGCGCTCAACTCGGAAAAGGCGAAGGGCTTGACCAGGTAATCATCGGCGCCAGTTTGCAGTCCCAGCACGCGGTCCTCCACACTGACCCTGGCCGTCAGCATCAGCACTGGGGTCTGCCTGGATTTGCGAAAGGCCGTTAGAAGGCTGAAGCCGTCGATCCCTGGGAGCATCGCGTCCAAGACCAGCAAATCGTGCCCACCTTCCAGCGCCATGTGCAGGCCATCCACCCCGTTGTGCGCCACGTCCACCACGTAGCCGACCTCACCCAGGCCCTTGCGCAGGTACTCGGCCAGCTTGACTTCGTCTTCGATGAGCAGAATTTTCATGGTGCCATTCTCGAAGAATGCAGGCCCTTCGTAGATTACGAATTTGTCATCTGGCTGTTGGTGCCTTGTCGGGGGCCGTTTTCTACAGTTCACCCCATGTCGCAAGGCATAGCCCAGGCAGGTCGCCGAAGGCTCACCACAAGCAAGGGACAACACCATGATCATCCGCAAACCTCTCGCACTTTCCTTGATCGCCCTGGCCATTGCCGCTCCCGGCCTGGCATCGGCGTCGTCGCTGTACCACCCCGCAGGAGGTGAGGTCGGTTTCACCACCCATCCCGACCACGTCCAGGGCTCGTTGTCGCGCGGCGACGTAATTCAGTCGGTCGCGACGGCTCGCCAGGATGGGACCTTGGCGATCCTTTCGCGCGGTGGTGCGGTGCCCGTCAAGGCGACCGGAGCGGCAAAGACCCGTGAGCAGGTGCAACAGGAATACCTGAACATGTCTGCCGCCGACAAGCAGCGCCTGCAGGAACTGCACGGCGCGGGCGGCTGATTTTTCGACACAATTGCGCCAGAGCGGCCATCAATCCTCACGCGGTCACTTCATGGACGCATGCTAGACTTCAAAAAATGCGCCGCTTGATAGCTGTTTTTATGCTTGCACTGCTACCGTTCCAGTTCAGCTGGTCTGCGGTAGCTGCCTATTGCATGCATGAGAGTACGACGGCGCAGGCGCAGCATGTGGGACATCATGAGCACAAACATGATGCTGACAAGGCGGACCACCAAGCCGACAAGGGCGATCAAAGCGCTGGTTTTGATATCGACTGCTCCGTCTGTCATGGTGCCGGCATCGGCGCCCTCAATTTCCCTTATGCCAGCCGGGGTGCCTCTCACGATGGCAGTGTCGGTGCCCAGCCCCATGTACGAATCGCTGGTGTAACGCCCACTCCCCCAGACCGCCCCCGGTGGTCTGTCCTCGCCTAATCGGCGGGGCCTCTCTCCTTCTCTCAGTTGTCCGTGTCCGCCCCAAGGGCGGATGCAGTTGCGCATGCCGCGACTGTGACGAATGACGAGTTGCCAGCAACTGCACGGTTGCCCCCCGCTGATCCTTCGTGTTTTGAAATCACTGGAGAATCGGATGTTCAAGGGTATTTGCTTTCAAGGAAAGCCGGACGCATGGCGCGGCCGCAAGAAAATCAAGCTCGCAACGGCTGCCGCAGTCATACTGCTCGCCACGTCCACCGGTGCCTTGTCCCAAGGCATGGCACAACGACCCGTGGCCGGCTCGAATGCCCCTGCGGACGTTGCAGCACCCGTAGCGCCGCTGTCGCTGGCCAGGGCCATTGAACTGGCGCTGGAGGGAAACCCAGAGGTGGCTGCTGCGACTCGCCAGTTCGAGTCCACCGAGGGGCAAGTTCTGCAAGGACGCACTCGCCCAAATCCCGAGCTTGCCTATTCGCTGGAGGACGCGCGCTCGAAAACGCGCACCCAAAGCTGGCAACTCAACCTTCCCGTGGAGTTGGGCGGCAAGCGCGCGGCCCGCACCAAGGCGGCCGAGAAATCGCGCGAGCAAGCGCAGGCCCAACTCGACGAATTGAAGGCGACCGTGCGAGCCAATGTGGCTGCAGCCTATTTCGATGTGCTGACTGCACAAGAACGCCTGGCGCTTGCCCGGGACAGCGTGGCACTGGCCAAGTCGTCAACGGACGCCGTTGCCAAGCGCGTAGCCGCAGGCAAAGTCTCGCCCGTCGAAGAGTCAAAGGCCCGCGTGGCGGAAGCGGGAATCCGGGTTGAACTCTCTCAGGCAGCCAGCGAAGAACGCAATGCCTTGTCGCGGCTGTTCGCGCTCCTGGGAAAGATCGAGGCGCCTTTCACGGCACTGGAGGGCAAGGCAGAAAACATCCCTGCGGTGCCACAGCTCGCCGATCTGCAGCCACTGATTTCTTCTTCTCCAGCGGTTGTCCTGGCGCGGATCGAGGTGGATCGGCGCAAGGCCCTGACCGACCTGGAGCAGAGCAAGCGAGTGCCGGATGTCACCGTCAGCGTTGGCATGCAGCGCAGCAACGAGACGCAGCGAAACGTGCTTCTGTTCGGTGTCTCCGTGCCTTTGCCGGTGTTCGACCGCAACGAGGGCAATCTGCTGGAGGCACTGAAGCTGGAGGACAAGGCACGCGACGAATTGCAGGTTGCCACTGTGCGCCTGCACAGCGAAGTAGCGCAGGCCCGGGAGCGACTCGCAACGATCGCATCGGAGATCCGGGCCCTGCAGCAGGACGTCCTTCCGGGGGCGAAGTCGGCGTATGACGCAGCCACCATTGGGTTTGAAAACGGCAAGTTCAATTTCCTGGAGGTGCTGGATGCGCAGCGTACCTACTTCACAGCCAAAGCCCAATACCTCAAAGCACTTGGCGAGGCGCACCGCGCAGCGGCTGATGTTGACCGCTTGCTCGGCGGCACTACCGCTTCCCGCCTGATCGCAACGCAGAACTGAGAATGACCATGAACACCAGCAAATCCACCATCAGCAAAAAGCCCCTGATCGCCATTGCCGTCGTCCTCGCAGTGGGGGTCGGGGCCGGCTCCTGCATCTTGCAGGGCGGCGGAAAGCCCAAGGCGGCAGCTGCCGAAGGCGATGGCCACGGGCACGGCGGCCACACTGAAGCCAAGGGCCACGGCGACGGTGAGCACCACGGCAAGGCAGGAGAAAAGGGCCACGACGATGACAAGGGCCATGCGGACGGCGAGCACCACGAAAAGAGCGAAGCCAAGGGCCCTCACGGCGGCACTGTGTTCAAGGAAGGCGACTTCAGCCTGGAGGCGCTGCTGTCCGAGGACGGTGGAGAGCCGCGGCTGCGCATCTGGTTGTTCGACAAAGACAAGGCGCTGCCGCTGAATGCCGCGACGGTCACCGCAACGGTGACCCGCCTGACAGACGAAAAGCAGAAGCTGACTTTCGTTCAGGAAAAAGACAGCCTGGTCAGTAAGGAAATCGTTCCCGAACCCCATGCATTCGAGATCGAGATCATCGCGCAGACGGCCACCGAGCCCTTCATGTTCGTGATGAGCAAGGAAGAAGGCAAGGTTGAATTGGCAGACGCCCAGATCAAGGCTGCCTCGATTACGGTGGATACGACATCCGCCGCCAACATCAAGACGGCACTCTTGCTGCCTGGTGAAATCAAGCTCAACGAAGACCGCACCTCGCATGTGGTTCCACGGCTCGCCGGTGTGGTGGAAAGCGTCAGTGCCAGCCTTGGCCAAGTCGTCAAGAAGGGACAAGTCCTGGCTGCCATTGCCAGCCCCACTGCCTCGGAGCAACGCAGCGAGCTGCAGACGGCCCACAAGCGCCTCGCGCTGGCCAAGACGACTTACGAGCGAGAAAAGAAGCTGTGGGAGCAGAAGGTATCTGCCGAACAGGACTACCTGCAGGCCAGGCAAGCCCTGAGCGAAGCAGAGGTGGCTGTGGCCAACGCCAATCAAAAGCTGAGTGCGCTGGGCCTGTCCACCTCGTCCGCTTCCGGTCTCAATCGCATCGAGCTGCGTGCGCCCTTTGACGGGATCGTCATCGAGAAGCATCTGAGCCTGGGCGAAGCCGTCAAGGAAGATGCTGCGGTGTTCACCATCTCCGACCTCTCCACCGTGTGGGCGGAAATCAACCTTCCAGCGAAGGATCTGCCGTCGGTGCGGGTGGGCGAGAAAGTCACCATCAAGGCCACAGCGTTTGACGCATCGGCCACGGGGACTGTCGCTTTTGTAGGCGCGCTGATCGGCGAGCAAACCCGTACAGCCAAAGCCCGCGTGGTTCTGGACAACCCCAAAGGCGCCTGGCGCCCCGGCCTGTTCGTGAATGTCGAGGTTATTTCTGAAGAAACAGCGGCACCCGTGACGATTTCGGCTGACGCGGTACAGACCCTTGGAGACAAGCCCGTTGTCTTCCTGAAGGTCAACGGTGGGTTTATTGCTCAGCCAGTGAAGCTGGGCCGCAGCGATGGCAAGCGGATCGAGGTCCTTGGGGGCCTCAAGGCCGGCATGCCTTACGCCTCGACTGGCAGCTTCGTCGTGAAGTCTGAGCTCGGCAAGGGATCTGCCGAACACACGCACTGATCCTGGAGCCTATACATGTTTGAAAAACTCATCCGATTCTCGATCGAGCAGCGATGGCTGGTGCTGCTTGCGGCCTTCGCCATGGCGGCCTTCGGCGTCTTCAGCTACCAGAAGCTGCCTATTGACGCCGTGCCCGACATCACGAACGTCCAGGTCCAGATCAACACGCAGGCGGCCGGGTACTCGCCCCTTGAGACCGAGCAGCGGGTCACATACCCGATTGAGACGGTCATGGCCGGCCTGCCGAACCTGGATCAGACGCGGTCGCTTTCACGGTATGGACTGTCGCAGGTCACCGTCATTTTCAAGGACGGCACCGACATCTATTTCGCTCGCCAACTCGTCAACGAGCGTATCCAGGAGGCCCGGGACAAACTACCGGCTGGCATCACGCCAGCGCTGGGGCCCATCTCGACCGGGCTGGGGGAAATCTACCTTTGGACCGTCGAAACCAAGGACGGCGCGAAGAAGCCCGACGGCTCACCCTACACCCCGACCGACCTGCGCGAGATCCAGGACTGGATCATCAAGCCGCAGCTGCGCAACGTTCCTGGCGTGACGGAAATCAACTCCATCGGCGGCTTCGCCAAGGAATACCAGATCGCGCCCATCCCCGAGCGCCTGGCTTCGCTGGGCGTGACGCTGCAGGACGTAGTGACCGCTCTGGATCGCAACAACGGCAACGTGGGCGCGGGCTACATCGAAAAGCGCGGCGAGCAGTACCTCATCCGCGCGCCTGGCCAGGTGAAATCCCTGGAGGACATCGGCAACGTGATCCTCAGCAGCGCCAACGGCGTGCCCGTGCGCGTCAAGGACGTGGCCGAAGTGGGAATTGGCCGGGAGCTTCGAACCGGAGCTGCCACGGACAACGGACGGGAAGTGGTTCTCGGCACCGTGTTCATGCTGATTGGAGAAAACAGCCGGACCGTCTCCCAGGCGGTAGACAAGAAGATGGTGGAGGTCAACAAGAGCCTTCCAGAGGGTGTGCATGCGGTGACGGTCTATGACCGCACGGTGCTCGTCGACAAGGCCATCGGCACGGTGAAGAAAAACCTGCTCGAAGGCGCGGTTCTCGTGATCGTGATCCTGTTCCTTTTCCTGGGGAACATCCGCGCAGCGATCATCACCGCAATGGTCATTCCCTTGTCGATGCTCTTCACGTTCACGGGCATGGTCCAGTACAAGGTGAGTGCCAACCTGATGAGCCTCGGGGCCCTGGACTTCGGCATCATCATTGACGGTGCTGTCGTGATCGTTGAAAACTGTGTTCGGCGTCTTGCCCACGCGCAAGCGCATCACGGGCGGCCGCTGACCCGGGCAGAGCGCTTCCATGAGGTGTTCCTCGCGTCCCAGGAATCGCGCCGCCCCTTGCTGTTCGGGCAACTGATCATCATGGTGGTGTACCTGCCCATCTTCGCGCTCACGGGTGTTGAAGGAAAGATGTTCCACCCGATGGCATTCACCGTGGTCGCCGCACTGCTCGGCGCGATGATTTTGTCGGTGACGTTCATTCCGGCAGCGGTTGCCCTTTTCATCGGCAACCGGGTCAGCGAGAAGGAGAACTTTCTCCTTGGCTATGCCAAGCGCATGTACGCCCCGCTGCTCGATCGCGTGATGGGCGCCAAAACGCTCGTTCTCACCATCGCTGCAGTCGCTGTGGTCTTGTGCGGATTGATCGCCACCCGCATGGGCAGCGAATTCGTTCCCAACCTCAATGAGGGTGACCTTGCCATCCAGGCGCTGCGCATTCCGGGCACTAGCCTGTCCCAGTCGGTGGCTATGCAGCAGCAGATCGAGCGGACACTGAAAGCGAAGTTTCCGGAGATTGAGCGCGTCTTTGCGAGAACCGGTACTGCCGAAATTGCGTCGGACCCCATGCCGCCGAACATTTCGGACGGGTACATCATGCTCAAGCCGGTGGATGAATGGCCTGAGCCTCGCAAGACCCGAGACGAGTTGCTTGCCGCGATTCAGGAAGTCCTTGGCAAAATTCCTGGCAACAACTACGAGTTCTCCCAGCCCATTCAGTTGCGCTTCAACGAGCTGATCTCGGGTGTGCGAAGCGACGTGGCGGTGAAGATTTTCGGTGACGACATGGCCGTGTTGAACAAGTCCGCCGAAGAGGTTTCCGCCATGCTGCAGAAGATCCAGGGGTCATCCGAGGTGAAGGTCGAGCAGACAACAGGCCTTCCGATGCTCACGGTCAACATCGACCGCCAGAAGGCCGCACGCTATGGCCTGAACGTCGCCGACATCCAGGACACCGTGGCCACGGCCATCGGCGGACGTGAGGCTGGCACCATGTTCGAGGGCGACCGCCGATTCGACATCCTGGTTCGACTGCCCGAAGCCCTGCGCAACGACCTGGAGGGAATGAAGCGGCTGCCCATTGCGCTCCCACGCTCCGGAACGGGCACGGAGGGCAAGACCAACTTCATTCCGCTGGGTGAGGTTGCTTCGTTCGATCTGGCACCAGGGCCCAACCAGGTCAGCCGCGAGAACGGAAAGCGGCGCATTGTGGTGAGCACCAACGTGCGCGGACGCGATGTGGGATCTTTCGTGGCTGACGCCGAGCAAGGCCTCGCTCAAATCAAGATCCCTACGGGCTACTGGACGAGCTGGGGTGGAACCTTCGAGAACCTGCAATCGGCTACGAAGCGCTTGCAGATCGTCGTGCCCGTGTCCTTGCTGCTGGTCTTCGTCCTTTTGTTCGCGATGTTCGGAAACGTCAAGGATGGATTGCTGGTCTTCACTGGTATTCCATTCGCGCTGACGGGCGGCATCTTGGCGCTTTGGCTTCGCGATATTCCGATGTCTATCTCAGCGGCGGTAGGATTTATTGCGCTGTCGGGGGTGGCCGTTCTCAACGGGCTGGTGATGATTTCCTACATCCGAAGCTTGAGAGAAGGCGGTGTGGGCCTTGACGAGGCGATCCGTGAAGGCGCTCTGACCCGTTTGCGGCCCGTTCTGATGACCGCCTTGGTGGCCTCACTGGGCTTCATTCCCATGGCCATCGCTACAGGCACCGGCGCTGAAGTCCATCGTCCCCTGGCAACCGTGGTGATTGGCGGAATTCTTTCATCCACGCTGCTCACGCTTCTCGTGCTGCCGATTCTTTATCGGCTGGCCCACAGGCCCGATGAAGAAGCTGAGGACGTGTCCGCTGAGCCCTCTCACCCTGAAGCACCGAAGCCCGTGTAGCCGTAGACGGTCCCGCTGATCGCGGGACCTTCCCTTTTCTCCAACCCCAAAGGAACTGTCATGAAGCTCTCCCATCTCATCCTCGCCCTCACAGTGTCGATCTCGGGCGCGTCCATCGCTGCCGACAACCACGGCCACGACGTAAAGCCGATGCACGGTGGTGCCGTTGCGGAAGCCAAGGACGTCGAGTACGAATTCGTTGCCAGCGCCGACAAGCTGCAGCTCTATATGCGCGACCACGGGAAGCCAGTTGCAGTGGCGGGAATGACCGCCAAGGTCACTCTGCTGGCAGGCAGCGACAAGCAGGATGTCCAGCTCCAAGCCGGTGATGGCAAGCTGGAAGCCACGGGCAGCTTCAAAGTCCCCGCCGGTACCAAAGCAGTCGTCGCTGTCTCGAAGGCCGGCAAGTCGGTCGCTTCCGTCCGCTTCACGCTGAAGTAACACGAACGCTGTCTGGACCATTGCCCCCCAGCACTCAGAGCGGGCGATAGAGCTGTCTGCGGTCAACGATTCTCGTCCAGGCGACGTCACCGTAGTGGCGGGCTTGGACCGCCCCTCGGCGCTTGTATGTTCCCATCCCGAGGGGCAAAAGGAGCGATCCATGTCAATGCAAGCGGCTCAAGGCGGGCTCTTTGCCAAGCTGGTCTGGATCTGGATCGGCTTGTTGATCTCGGTGTTTGTGTTTTGGAGACTGCGGCACATGTGGCTCAAACGCCATCCCCCGATGGAAATTCGAACCAAGTACAGCCGACGCCTGGCCAAGCGACTGAGGGAGCGGCAGGCAGTCCGATTGAAATGCCGAACTACTGGAAAACCGCAGAACCGGCGCCGACATTGAGCACGAAGGGCCCGAACGCGACCGCGGACAAGCCCAGTCAACGGAGCAACCGGATTCAATCTCAGGAGACAGACCATGGGTAAAGGTTCCGATCACGCTTTGCCGGCGGCGGGAAACGAAAAGGCATTGCGCTTCGCGCTGATGCTCACCGGCGGCTTCATGCTGGCCGAAGTCATTGGCGGCGTCATGCTCAATAGCCTGGCTCTGCTATCCGATGCCGCACACATGTTCACCGACGTGGCGGCTCTGGCCATTGCGCTGGCAGCCATTCGCGTCGGCCGCCGGGCTGTAGACGACCGTCGCACCTTCGGCTATCACCGATTCGAGATCCTGGCTGCCGCGTTCAACGCTTTGCTCCTGTTTGGCGTCGCGGCCTACATCCTCTACGAGGCGTGGCAACGCTGGAGCAACCCGCCTGCTGTTCAAACCACGGGAGTCCTGGTGATCGCTGTCCTCGGCACGATCGTCAACCTCGTGAGCATGCGCCTCCTAACCTCTGGCAAGGATTCCAGCCTCAACGTCAAAGGCGCGTATCTTGAAGTGTGGAGCGACCTGCTCGGCTCGATTGGCGTCATCGTGGGAGCGTTGGTCATTCTGTTCACGGGATGGAACTGGGTGGACACCGTCATTGCGGTAGCTATCGGCCTGTGGGTGCTGCCACGCACCTGGATCCTTCTGAAGGAGACGCTCAACATCCTGTTGGAAGGAGTCCCCGACGGCATCGACCTGCCTCAGCTAAAGCAGGCACTGGCGGATATGCCAGGGGTGTCTTCCGTACATGAACTGCATGTTTGGGCAGTGAGCAGCGCCAAGACAAGCCTGAGCGCACACATTGTGTACAACCCCGACGCGGCACACCCAGAGGCCATGCTGGCGGCCATCAATCAGATGCTGGAAAAGCAGTTCGAAATCACCCACACCACCATCCAATTGGAAACTGAAGCCTGCGGTACGGCTGTGGCCGACGCGTCGAATGCCGGTGCGGATCACTGGAGGGCTTCTGTGTGATCCCCGCGCGGATGTCCACCGCCAGTTCCTGCTTGCCAGAGGTCAGCGCACGCCTGTTGCGCTTGCTGGCGCCGTGCGTAGTGACCGTGCTGGTCGCTGGCTGCGCGACGCCGGTGTACGAGGGCTCCCTGCCATGGGCAGATGGTTGGCGAGTTGGTAAGGTCAGCAGGATTGAAGCCACGGCGCAGGACTTGGCTTTCAATAAGCGCCGATGTATGCCCACACAGCTTGGGCGCGCGCCAGAGCGCTTTGCCATCGTCCAGTGGAGAGAGGTGGGTCGGTCACGCTGGACCGTTGCGCGTCTCCCTGCAGACGTGAGCGTGGTTGCTGGAGAATCGGTCTACGTCAAGGTCTGGGATTGCTCAGCGGACCTGGTAAAGCGTGAGAAAAGCTAGAACAGCGATGCGGCTCAATTGGGCAGTCGAGACAGTACCGATGCGGGTCCAGCGCAAGCACTCCATACCTTACCGGCGGCACCAGGCCCTCAACCCTTGAACGACCCTGGCGCCCACCCCAACAGGGCGTGGAATGAGCGCCAAGCCAACTCGCGGGATTCTGAATCGGATGTTCAGAGATCTTGGCCATTGCGGTGGCCCGAATGCGCGGCCGTCGAGCCAGCGTGGTGCGGGTGGTATTGGCCAGGGAAGATTTCGTTGAGTTTGCGACCATCCTCGCCTGCGGCCATCAGGTCGCCGGTATGGATGGCCTGTGCGAGCTCCTCTTTGACCTGCTCACGGGTCTTGCCGGCCTGCGCCACCTTGGCTGGATACAACTCGGGCTGCAGTTCGTTGAGCTTCGATCCGGACTCGCCGGCGGCAAGCATGTCGCCGGCACGAACGGCCTGTTCCAGTTCAGCCCGCACCTGTTCCCGGGTCTTACCCAGTGCTGGGGTCGTCAACTGATAGCGGCCGGAGTTGAGCTCGCTGACTTTGGCGCCGATTTCCCCGCCTGCCATGATGTCGCCGCTGCGCAGTGCTTGCGAGAGTTCGGCTTTGACTTCATCGCGGGTCTTGGATTTGGCGCCATGGTTTGCATCGAAGGCGAATGCAGGGGCTGCGCTCAGCGCGAGGATGATGATGGTGGTCTTGAGTTTCATGATGGTCCTTGAGGTCAATGGTTAGAGGGAAGCCCGGTTGGGAATTCAGGAGATGCAATCTTTCCTGCACCACGGAGACAAGTCTAAAAAGCTGGCCCCCTCGCGGCGCTGACCGCTGCATTACAGTTTTGTCAGCACGGTGTCTAAGTGCAGTCAAAAGTAGAGGCCGCGCACCGACGAGCCTCAGTTCGGCTTTGGATGGACATGCTGCTGCCAGCCCAGGCGAGGGGAAAAGGCATCCGCGTCCGCAGGTGCCTACTTCTGGTTGGGGGCCGCCATCACGGTGCCGGCTTTGATCGGCGCTCTGGTGGCGCTGGCGATGCGGCAGTCGTTTCGATAGCTGCAGTCTTGTGCCCCCAGGCTGGTATCAGCCGTACGTAGACAAGTTCGCCCAACAACTCCACCAGTGTCTGCGTGACGATGACCGCCGGCAGGATCGGTATCGCACCAGGCACCGCCAATGCGAGTGGCAGCACCACCAGTGAGTTGCGGGTGCTGGCGCTGAAGGCCACCGCGCGGCCGGGTTCAGGGGCCAGTTTGAAGGCCCGCGCTATCAACCAGCCAATCAGCGGCGACAGGATCGCAAACGCGACGTAGACAGGCACAACGGCAAGCGCAGACCCGGTCGCTGGTCCCAGCTGCGGAAAGACAGCCGCGATCACGATGAACAACACCAGCGCGGTCGATGGGACGGGCAGCAAACCAAGAAGCGCCGAGGCGCGCGCCCCACGTTCGGTCTTTGCTGCCCACACCTGGGTCAGGGCGGCCAGCACGAGCGGCACAGCAATCAGCCACAGGAACGCGTGGATGAAAGGACCCGCATTGACGAGGCGCGCAGCGTCTTCACCCAGGAACAAGCCCAGGTACCCGGGCAGCAGAATCATCTGCGCGATGAGCAAGGTGGGTGTCGCAGCCAGCAGCAGGCGAGAGTCGGCTCTGCCCAGATGGGCAAACGTCACCACGTAGTCAATGCACGGCGTGAGCAGCACCAGCAGCACGCCCAGCCGAAGCATAGGATCGGCCGGCAGGAACTGGATCAGCCCTGCGACCAGCAGCGGGATGACGACGAAATTGGCGACCAGCAGTGCGCCAAGAAACCGCACCTGGCCAAACGCATGCCGCAGCTCTGCGACCGGGACCTGCAGGAAGGTGACGTACAGCATCAGCGCGAGGGCCGGGTTGATGGCACCTTCGAGCACTGCCGTGCCGGGAATCACCAAGGCGACGACCGTGGCAACGACCACGGCCACGAAGTACATCGAAATCTGGTGCCTCTCAAGGGCATCTCTGGTGTTCTGCATACGCAATGGCTCTCGGGTCAAGCTTGGCAAAGGTGTCTGCTGCAGGACAGGCGTTCGCGCAGCGGCCGTAGTATCGCAATGCCAGGCAAAGCCTTTGTGCAATGCCCGTACGCGCAACCCCGATCCTGCATGGATGGCGTCAGCCAGCCGGTTTGAAAAGGTTCTTCAAGGTGTCACCCAACCCATAGTGAATGCTGCAGCCGTAGGCCTGGGACTTGGGCTTGCTGACGGGCTTGCCGGCCAGTGACTCGTCCAGGGCCTGGCTCACGTAGTTGGTCGCCGTCTTGATGTCTTCGGGGTTGGTGCTGGGCTTGCTGTCGATGGCTCCGGCGTAGACCAGCTTGCCCTGCGGGTCGATCACGTACATGTGCGGCGTTGCGCGAGCGCCGTAGGCCTTGCCGATGGTGCCTGCACCATCGAGCACCACGGCTGTGGGTGATGCACCCCTGTCTTTAAGCCAGGAGGGGAAAGAGGCGGCCGCCTTCTTGTCGCCTGGTTCGCGCGCGTCGGAGTTGATGGAGATCCAGACCACCCCCTTGGATACGGCCGCTTTCTGGGTGGCGGCCATGTTGCCGCTGTTGTAGTGCTTCTGCACGAACGGGCAACCCGGGTTGAACCACTCGAGGACGACATGCTTGCCCGCGTAGTCGGACAGCTGCACGGTCTTGCCGTTCACGTCGGTCGCCTGGAAGGTAGGAGCGGCTTGCCCGACGACCGCCTGTGCATGGGTGACGGGAGTGGCGAAGACCGCCGTGAGAACAGCGGCGGTGGCAATCAGGTTTTTCATAAGGAATCCTTGGAGGTTGATGAAACGGCGGGCCAGTGGGCGATGGCCTCGCGCACCTTGGCTATGGTCAGGATCTCGGGGAGCAAGTCGGCCTGCGCTGCCCCGGGGCCATACAGCGCGTACACAGGAACCCCGCTGCACCCCAGCCGAGCCAGTTCCTGGGTGATCACCGGGTCCCGGTTGGTCCAGTCGGCGCGCAAGAGGCGCACGCCCTTGGCTGCGAGTTCGGCCTGTAGCGCTGCATCGTTGAGCGTGGTGCGCTTGTTGACCTGGCAGGTCACGCACCAGGCGGCCGTGAAGTCCACGAAGACAGGCTGCCCCGCCGCCCGCGCGTTGGCCACGGCTTGCGGACTCCAGGTCTGCCAAGCGGATGCCGAGGGTGGTGCTTTCAAGGTACTGGTGGTAGCGGCGACGACATCTTGCTTTGTGCCCATAAGCGGCCATGCCCATACCAGCGCCGTTGCAACCACCAACCCACCCGCCAGTCTGTAGCGCCGCCCACTCTTGGGGCCGACCCCGGAGAGGCCATAGGTCCACGCACCAAACGAGATGGCAACCAGCAGCGCCAGCACAGCAGCTGCACCGTCCACACCGATTTGCTGCGCTAGTACCCAGACGAGCCAGACGACGGTGGCGAACATCGGGAAGGCCATGAGCACCTTGAACCGGCCCATCCATGCGCCTGGCCTGGGTAGCAAATCGGAGAACCCAGGCCAGGCGCTGGCCAGCAGGTACGGCGCCGCCATGCCCAGGCCCAGTGATGTGAAGATTGCGAGCGCCTGCGGCAAAGGCATGGTGAGAGCTGCCCCCAGCGCCGCGCCCATGAAGGGCGCCGTGCATGGTGAAGCCACACCGACAGCCAACACCCCGGTCAGGCCATGGTCCAGCAAGGGACTGCGCGCACGCATGGTGGCGATACCGCTGGGCATGAAGGAGCCAAACTCGAACACTCCCAGCAGGTTCAAAGCGATCAGCGTGAACAGGATGGCGAGTACCGTTACCACCAGTGGCGACTGCAGCTGGAAACCCCAGCCCAGGGCCTCTCCACCCGCGCGGAGTACAAGCAGCAGGCCGGCCAACCCTACGAAGGAAGCGACAACACCCGCGGTATAGGCCAGGCCGCCGGCAACCAGAGCCTTGCGGTCGCCGGCATGCCGGGCAAACGAAAGCACCTTGAGCGACAGGATTGGAAACACGCAGGGCATCAGGTTCAGAAGCAGGCCCCCGCCGAAAGCCAACGCCAGTGCGACCAACAACCCGGTTCCCCCTGCGAGCCCTGGCTCCGGCGATGCGGCGACGCTCGCGGCGACTGCCTGCTCACCCGGTGCCGGCCAACCCGACACAGCGAAGTTGAGGGCAATACCCGCATGGTCTCCGGGGCGAGCCAGAACCGCTTTCATGACTGCAGGGCTTTCGCTGCGCTGCGCTGACAGAGGCATGCGAAGCACCAGATCATGTCCTCGCCGGGACGCTGAGATGGTTCCCGCAGGCTCCACGACAGCAGGATCCTCTGGGAAGAACTCAAAGGCATCACCGGTCCATGCGGATGGCAATCCACGCAGGGTGACGGCCAGCATTTCGCCATCAATGGCTCCCTGCGCGTCCACGCCAGCCAGCGCTTTCGGCTGGGCCGCGAATGCTCTTTCGAACAGCGCGGCATCGGATGTGGATGCCGCATTCGCAGGCACGATCAGCTCGAACTCGCACGTTTGTGGGATGCACTCCTGTTTGCACACCAGCCAGTCCGCCTGGAGCTTCACCCGTAGCGCCTGCCCAGAGAATCCCTCGGACATGGTGAGCGGCACGGGCAGCAGTACCGTGCCTTCGTAGCCATAGTTGGCCAGCGACCCGACGACCATGCGTTTGGGCGTAGGCCACTGGATCTCGCCCGCCGTAGCACCTGCAGGCAATTGCCAGGTGAGCTGGGTGGGCAGGCCGGAGTCGCCCGAGTTCTTCCAGTAGGTGTGCCAGTCCGGCTCGTGCCTGATCACGAGACCGAGCCAGGCCGTCTTCCCCGCACCGAGCCCTTGGGGCGCATGCACCACCAACTGCGCGCGCACCTGGGGCGTGGATACGGTGGCTCCCGGCGCAGCGGTCACGGGCACACCGACAAGCAGGAGAAGCCAGAGCAGTAGGTGTCGAAATGTGGACATGACTGCGAAGATCCTACGCAGCACAACCGCACCCGCTGCCGGCGCAGCCTCGCGAGGGTTTGGAGATGGCAGTGCCGCGGAAGTGGTCGTAGAGCGATGCTGTGAAGCCGTCTGTGTCGGGGGCCAAGATGGCCAGCTTGATCGCAGCGTCTTCCTCCTTCAGATCGAAAACCAGAAACGGGCAGCACTGGCGCTCGAGCTCCAGGATGCTCCGTAGTTCGGGACCCGCTTCCTTGGCGTAAGTCAGGTGCAAAGTGCGGCCCTCCTGGCGGTCGGACCTCAGATAGCGCTGTGCCAGGAACGCAATGCGAATGAGCCTGCTGGAGAGGCCATCGGCATCGAGGCTGCAGACCGCACCGGCCTGGGCTGTCGTGGTAGAACTCACAGCGCCCTCCCGTTCGAAGCGGACTTGGAAGGCCCGCTGCATCCACAGGAGGATGCGAGCTGCGACTCACCACCGTTGGGCGTAATGGGAGCCGCACAAGCGCTTGCCGTGCGCCGGCGCCGGGCCAGCCAAAGTCCCAGGGCCACCGCCAATGCAACAGCGACTCCAAGCACGATGGCCAGATACTCTTGGCTGGCCGCAAGCCGGTTCCAGTCCAGCCCAACCAGTCCGGCCACCGACAAACCAGAGATGATGGGGACGAGAAGCGGCACGGCGCAGCATGCTGCGCAAGCGCCGGCCAGGCCGATGGTGGTGAGAAGGGGTTTTTTCATCGGGATTCCTTGCAAAGAGCAGTTCGGATAGACTGACTCTAGAACCTCAAGTAGCTTGAGATGCAAGGACCTTCGATGAATAACCCTGCCGCCCAACTGACCATCGGAGCGCTGGCCGAGCGCACCGGGCTGAACGTTTCAGCGATCCGCTATTACGAGGAGGTCGGCCTGATTCCTGAGGCAGTGCGCCGGCCGAGCGGGCACCGGGTATACGGCGCGGATGCGCAGGAGCTGCTAACGCTGATCCGTCACTGCCGTGACTTCGGGTTCTCCGTGGACGACACGAAGACGCTGGTGTCCCTGGCCTCCAGCGCTGACAGGGACTGCGTGGAAGCACGCGAAGTGGCCCAGGTCCACCTCGACTCCGTGCGGGCTAAGCTGGTCGACCTGCAGGCACTGGAGCGCAGCCTGAGCAAGTTCGTGACGGCGTGCACTGAGGAATGCGTTGGAGGCCCAGCGCCCAAGTGCAACATTCTTCAGGACTTGCGTCTCAGCGACGCCGACCTGGTGGAGAAGTCCGCAGCGCCCATACCAAACCGCTGTTGCGGGTGAGTAACGGACGGGCTACCTTGAGTCCTGATCGTCAGGGTGATTCGTACCGAAGCGTAGGATTGATTTTTTTCCTCATCTACTCTCGCTCGGTCACACATGAACTGGGACACGCACCGGCAGCTGCTGCCGCACCCAGTTAGAACTTACCAGCGAGCGCACGCCGTCCGCATGGACCTGAGCATTCCCATCCAGTGATCGCAAGCTCACGATCAACGCGACGTTCAGTGGCTCTGCCAGAGGCGGTTCGTTGGCACGCAACAGTGCATCCACCTGGATTGCCCATTGGTCTCCTGCGACTCCGTTTGGGAACCTCTTTCGGTGCAGCTTGACAGGGGACCACTTGCCGCCATGCTCGATCTGCGCAGCTTCATAACCTGTGGTTCCCGCCTCACCCTCCATCGGCACCTTTCCGGCAATCCTGTTGCCATTTAGCACGCCAAAGCTGACATTCGCGTTGGCGCGCACGTACTCGGCACCGGCACTGGGATCGAGTGGCGGCGAATAGGCGGCCGTGATGATCACTTCGGCCCGCAGTTTGCCGTTGTGCAACAGAGACGCTGGAATGGGATATGGAGCCTTGCGCCATTTGAAACCCGGCACGACCAAGGCCTCGAACATCATCGTGAAGCAATCATCGCTGTCATACAGCGCCGAGAGCGCATCCTTGGGGATGCCAGAGCCGTAGTAGCGCCTTTCCTGTGCTCCATAGTCCGGGGAGGCCAGCCGCGCTGCGTGGACCAGGAGCGCCTTGACCATGTGGGGCGCAACGGCGAGATCTGGGCGCCCGTCGAGGCTTTGCCAGACATGCCCGGCAACCGAACTTACGATAGGGGTTGCGAAGCTCGTGCCAAAGCTCCCATATAGCGCATCCGTGGGGTTGAGCATCTGCAGGCTGCTGGGTCCCACATTCCATTCTGAGTGCACGCCTCCACCCGCGTGCACCAAGTCTGGCTTGGGCGTAAAAACGGGACCTGGCCCTCTCCGGGAATACGGTGCGGGATGCCCTGCAGCCACTACGGCTCCGGGCGAATCCAGGTGAGCAACGGCCCCGACTGTCAGGGCGCGTACAGAATCTCCAGGACTGCTCAGGCGATCCTGGAGGTTTGGGTCAGAGACCGGCCATCCTCGACGTGGCAAGCCAACGTAGTTGCCCGCAGCGACGACAAAAAGCACTTTGTGTTGGTCGCTCAGCGCGTCCAATTGCTGTGCGAAGTAGCTGAAGTCCTGATCCCCGATTTGGCCGGCGCCAAGGGACAGGTTCCAAATCTTCACATGGGGCGCCTTGCCCACGGCATCGGAGAGGCGAATGATCAAATCTGTGACATTGCCTCCTGCCGCCTCAAGGCCGCAGGTGTCGTGAACTCTGCACCGCGTTGGGGGAAGCAAGATGTGACCATCATTCAGCAGTTTGGCGCCAGCCACGAGGGAGGCAACTGCCGTTCCATGCACATGATCGGTTTCGGGCGGTAGAACGTATGGGTCCGAGGAAGAAATCCATGGCCGCAAGCTGGTCGCGCTCGCCGCAGTGCCTGTATCGAATACGCCAACGATGGGAAGGACGTCTCCGGGAAGCGGCGGCAAGAATGGTCCCGGCACGAAGCCTGGTATAGCAGCTGTGGACTGCACCCTCGGCTCCGGAAAAATCGAGCGAAGACCTGGAAACATGCTCAGAGCTTCCAGAGCCTCATCTTTGATCGTCCCCAGGTCAACCAAAAATACTGGTGGCCCCCAGCGCTGCGGGATCGGAGTAGCAGCAATTTTGAACTTCTGAAACACGGCGCGCAGGGCATCGACATTGCGGGCGGTAGCATCCGGAGCGTGGTATCGGAAAAGGCTGAGTAACGCTCTACCGCGCCTGCGCAGTTCGGGCACTGGTGCTAGTAGACGCCGGCTCTTGTCCCAAGCTTGGATTTTCTCGATGGCAGACAGATTGGCCCGGATCTGCTGTGTATTTCTACTGAGGATGACCACAGAGAGAGTGTCGAGGCTTGCAGCGTTGGCTGCCACCAGCATCTCTTCGATGCGCCCAACTCCGGCAGGTTGAAGCTCAGCTTCTGCCACGAGTGTGTTGGGCCGGTGCGACTTGGCGATGGCAGTGTCACGCAGCTTGAAAACCAACACTCCCGGTGAGTTTGGGTAAAGCGCAATCTCGGGATGCAATGCAGTGGCTGCCGTCACCAGTGTTTCGATCAGCGCCGCCCTGTACTGCGGCGTCACAGGCACTAGTTCCTTGATGCCCCCGCCACCATTTTCTGGTGCGGACAGGTCCGCGCGTTGAAAGGGAATCCGATGGAACGGATTGTTGCTGCGCGCGCTACGCGCTCTCATCTCCTCGGTTGCCATAGATGTTCTCCTCCTCGATCGCGTTTCTGATCTGTCGCTGCGACACCCCGTATGCAGCGGCCAATACCCTCTGAGAAAAGAATTTGGGATGCCAGTGGCGCAGCCATTGGATCTCGGACTGCAAGCTGTGCAGCCTCTGCCCGTTGTTCATTGCGACTGTCAGCCCAAGGCGGCGGAAAACCTCAGTTTCCTCGACTTTCGGTTTGGCAGACAAGATGGCAGTGCGCTTGGCATCCAGGCACACTTGCTCAATCGCAGCGCCGGAAAGCCCTTCGGATCGCTGAGCCAAGTCCGAGAGATTCATTGGCGATGGGGCGTAGGCACCCAGGAACTGGGCCCACAGTTGCTCACGCAGTTCTTGATCCGGCAAAGGCATGGCTAGGCGGTAGGTGAACCGCCGCCAGATGGCGTAATCCACCAACTGGTCATGGTTCGTCGCAGCCAGCAGAATCGTCTCATCCGGCAAGGCATCGATGTTCTGCAGCAGTGCTATCACCACGCGCTGCAGTTCACCGACATCGCGTTCGTTGCCGCGGGCGGTGGCCAGAGCATCGAACTCATCGAGAAACAAGACGCATGGGACCTCCTGAGCGTAATCGAAAACGCGCCGCAGGTTGCGGCTGGTCTGGCCCAGCAAGCTGCTGATCAGAGTGTCACATCTGACGGTCAGCAGTGGAAGCTGCAATTGGCCAGCGATCCACCGCGCCGTTTGCGTCTTGCCTGTCCCCGGTGGACCGTGCATGACCAAGCGATTGGGCTGAGAGACGCCAGCGGCCAAAAGCTTGTCGCGGTGCTGGATCGAGGACAAGAAGTCTTGCAGCCTTGCTTGCAGCCCGCTGGGCAATAGCAGTTGCACAGAACCCGGTGCAGGACGACTCACGTCCACGGTATTCAACCGACTGTCCCCGTCCACCGGAAGGGTTCCAAGAGGTGCAACATGCGTCCCGAGCTGCGCCGACGCAAGCGCCGCGGGCACACGCGCGAGCCGCTCGCGAATTGCAGAGGCTTCACGACGGCTACCATCGCGCTCGAGCTTATCTGCCAGAAGGCCCGCGTAATTGGCCGCCATGCTCTGGTTGGATTTAAGAGCGCCGTCGAGGATCTTGAGGACTTCGGAAAGGTGTTCCACAGGCTGTATCGTTAATGATCCAGTTTAGTGCAAAATTGAGTCGACTTCTGGTCATTTTGATTCGATTTTTGGCCCAAGTTGCGCGCATGAAGACTGGGGCGATACGCCTCTGCGCATCTTGGAAAGCACTCTGAGCGCTGTTTTGAATGCTGGTACGCTGGCCTTGCGCCTTCTCGCCGTACCGCCAGCCGATGAGGCGGACGTCACTCCCACTAAAACACCCCCTCCCAGCGCATTACATGCCGTGGTTGGGCGTTTGCCGGGCTTTTTCTGGCATCACAACAGATAAACCCTTATTAACTGCTCCGAATTTTCTAGAAATTTTCCCGTTCCCATCGCAATTAATGGTATGTAATATCATGGTATGTAATACAGTACGAAAAAATCGGAGGAAGCCATGGCCAGAGCGGGGATCTACAAGTCTGAGGTGTTGCGAGCCAGGGATAGGCTGATCAGCCAAGGCAAGTACCCGTCCATCGATGCGGTGCGGGTCGAGCTGGGCAACACCGGCTCCAAGGTGACCATCCACCGGTACCTCAAGGAAATCGAAGACGAGGAAGCCCACGCCACGGCACCCAAAATCAGCATCAGCGACGAGCTCGCTGAACTGGTCGGCCGCCTGTCCGCAAGGTTGGAGCTCGATGCCAACGCACGGGTCGTTGCGCTGATGGAGGAGTTCAACGCCAAGGAGGCGCATTACAAGGCCAGCCTGGAGACCTCCAAGAGCGAAACGGCCGCGGCCAGGCGGCAGCTGGAACAAACCCAGCTTGAGTTGGCCAGGGAACGCGAATCTCTCGAGCACGCCGGCAGGCAGTTGGCCGCCAAGGCGATCGAGCAGGCCCAACTGGTCGAGCAAACGACTCAGCTGCAGACCCGGCTTGCGAGTGCCCAAGCACACAGCCAGTCCCTGGAAGAAAAGCACACCCACGCCAGGGAGGCGCTTGAGCACTTCCGCGATGCGTCCAAGGAGCAGCGCGAGCGCGAGCTACGCCAGCACGAGCACCAACTGCAGTACCTGCAGACGGAACTGACCAAGGCCAATGCGGCCGTTTCGGCCAACCAGCAGCAGATGCGCAACGACCACCAGCAGAACCAGGCGCTCGCGCGCGAACTGGCGCAGCTCAAGTCGCAGTTTCAGCAGCTACAGGCGCAGTTGCAGGGTGCACAGCAGGCTGCCGAAGGCTTCGCGGGCATGCCCCAGCAGTTGGAGGAAATGTCCGCCAAGGCCCTGGGCCAGGAGCAGGACCTTGCCCGCCTGCACACAGAACTGCACCAGGCCACCCAGCGGAACCTGGAGCTGGAGCGGCTGCTCGCCGCGACCGCTGCAGCGGAGTCGGCACGCCAGCAGCTGACAGAGGAACTAATGCGCCGCCTGGACACCATTCAGGCGACGCCGGAGCCGCGCACCTCCAATGGAAGATGATGGCGCCTGCTGGTCCATCCTCCAAATCATCTTCACGTCGTGGAAGGTGCGTGGTCCCCGGTTGTCAGCGGTTGATCGGCCCGAAGGCGCGATCTTTGAGGGCTCCACCAATCAGTCCAAGGCCGGGGAGTCCACGGGGCGACTGCAACGTTTCCTGGGGTGCAGGCGTACCTCCGAGGATCAAATCGTAGAAGAACGGAAACTCGGGCAGGCTCAACAGGTTGTTGGTGAGCGTGCCGTCGGGCTCGGTGCGCAGATGCAGCAGGCCTGAAGGCCCGTACTCCGCGACGACATTGACACGCCGCAGACCGCTTTGCACATAGAACTGCACCGTGCGATCCCACTGCATCTGCGCAGCGGTGCGCATGTCCTGGTGCCAGATGGCGGGCAAACTCCCGCCCACGTACAAGATGGGATGGAACGGGTCGTAGCGGGGGTTCTTCTTGATGAAGCTGATTTCGACGCTGAGAGCCAATGACATGGGATGCCTTTCTACCCCTGAGGGCACGCGTTAGCGAAAAAGGCAACTCGAATCACAAGGAGTCTCCATGCTGGTCTTGCCTGTCGCACACTATATATGGGGTAGTGGATTTATCCAAAACACTATAGGTAGCGTTGACTAATTTTGCGAACTGTGAAAACTGTTGTTATAATCAGTGGTTTCTGCTAAGCCTTGCGGCCTGCCGGCGTGGGGAGCAACGGGGCCTGGCATGCGCGTTTCCATGAAGGATGGCCAATGAGAATTTATGCATCTGGTGAGGCGCAGCGCCTGAACGCACCTGGTGAATTTTTGTCCCCCAATCCGCTCGGCCGCGTGGTCGGCGTGATCGATCTGGGCAGCAACAACGGATCGAATGATTTTGGCTGGTGCGGCCTGAAGGCGGTGATCGACTTCGAAGGAGAGGAATTCGTCTTGGACTTTCCCGAGTTCACTCGCATCTAAACGGATGACGGGATCGAAGTTGCCAGCGGCGATGCGGGCTCCATTCTGAGCTGGTGGCCCTCGCGAGAAGACGCCCAGCGCTACGGCTTGCGCATGGTCGCAGTCTGAAGTGGTAGATGCCAGGAGCCGTGGCCGGTTACGCTTAGGGTCATCATCGGAGCCTCAAGCGGCAGGACTTGTTCTCGGAGTCCGTGCCTCGCCCCAATAACATGGGCGTGTTAGCTACCACGCCCATGTTTGGACGCCAACGCCACGGCCCTCGATCCGGTCAATCAGTGCTGTGGCGACAGCGCAGGAAAGAGCTGGGTGCGGGGTCGCTTCACAGCTCGAAAAGCACCAACGCTCACAGTTGCAGGTTCACGCACTCGCGCGAAACGCTATGCGACCGTCGGGTTGAAACGGCGCAAAAACTCAGCATCCCAGTGCATGTTGGTCGACTCGTCGCAATGGAGAATTTCTCGCTCGGCAGAATAGACCTGCCCGTACGAGTACGCCATCATGTGTGTGTTGGCCGCCGCGATGAAAGACTGGGTCGCCACCTCTGTTTGCCCACCCCTGTCCCAGCGCCCAATGAGGAAGGCATGCTTTGTGAGCGGGAAGTAGACCTCTGTCTCCGTCAGGCCAAATCCTGGGCTGTGTCTCATGAAGGGCGGCACCTTTTCGGGCTCTTTGTAGGCGATCACCACCGGGCGGTTGGTCGTCACAAACTCCCCGTACTCGCCACTGGTGGTGTAGAGGGTCCACTGGCGTTGGCCTAGCAGCTGCAACACGGTATCGAATACACCGAACTCGTTGAGAATGTGCCTTTCTCGATTCACTTCGATGGTGTACTCCGCGCGCTCGTGAAACTCCTTGGCTTGTTCATACGAGACCTTGCTGGAATTGGCGTCACCGAGTTTGTCTGTTTCGGTATCCCAGCGCTCCTTGTCGGCAAAAATCAGATCAAGCAGTCGCTTGGCCACAGTCTCGTGAGACTGGCGCATGCTCTCGCGCCGCTCCGGCGAGCGAACCGCCAAGAGCGCCATCAAATTTACAATCAAGACCTTGTCCTCGGACTCGAACTTCGCTGTCTGCACCACACTGCGTATGGCTTGGCAGGCCGCACCCTCGAGCTTGCTCAGCTCCTTCTCCAACACGTCAGGCGCATGGCCTTTTGACTCGAATCGCATGAAGTCGCGTTCGCCGCAGACGTTGCGCGTGTTGGCCTCATAGGAGCGGCCGGTACCCAGATCGTTGGCGAAGACGAACCAGTTCTTCCCCTTTTTGTGCCCAAAGCCTCGCAGGTATCCTTGCGGCACATAGTGGTGGTGGCGAGCCTCTGATCCCATGCTCCGGATTGTGCGGCGGATCCTTCAGCATCGAAACAGCTATTGGCGCAGATCCGCGTTCGCACCGCCCAGAAATGCCATGACCTTGGACAGACCGAGCGATTTCACCGCCGGGCGCATTTGTACCGCTATCATCGCGACGAATTCTCAATTGGCACCGCCACTCTCCATGCGCCGGCTTCTCGCCGTCCTCCTGCTGCTGTCTTTCTTCTGCCAAGCCTTCGCAACGGCCCGGCAGTCGGTCGTGCTCGGCCATGACGAAGCTTTCCAGGCGGAGCATGCCGAGATGCACTGGGAAGGTCTCGCGCACCACCACGACGAAGACGGCGTGGCCCACCAGGACGATTCGTCCGAGTCCATCGCGCACCTGCTGGCCGACGCCGGTCCCGGCACTGCAGCGCTGATCCAGTTTCCGGTGCTGTCGCTGCGCTTCGACCGCCTGCCTGCCCCGGCTGATGTGGCCCAGGCTGCGGCTCCCCCTCCTTACCTTGACGGCCTGCGAAGGCCCCCTCGACTGATCTCCTGACCCATCCGTAGCGCTCGGCCTGTATCCAAGGGCCGGGCAGTTTCTCGGTGCGATCAGTTTTTGCGGCCCCATGCCTGTGCGCGCTGGGGACGCTGGCTGATCGCCATTGATCAGTCAGGATTCCTGTGAGTTTCTCCTTCCCCGGGCTTGTAGCGCGTGTCGCTGCAGGCAGTGCATTGAGCTGCGTCCTCATGGGCACAGGCATTGCACAGCCCACCCCCGCATCACCTCCCATCGCGCCATTCCCTATGGCGCCCACCCTGGCGCAGGCGGTCGATTCCGCCTGGCAGCGGGCCATCCAGGCGCGCGAGGCCGATGGCCAGACCCGGCGCGCGCAGGCTGAGCGAGCCGCCGCCTCCAGCCTCTGGGCGGCTCCTCCCTCGCTGGAGCTGTCCCATCGCGATGACCGGTGGCAGACATCCGCCGGTCGCCGCGAGACCGAGGCCGGCCTTGCCTGGCCGCTGTGGCTGCCGGGCCAGCGCAGCGCGCGTGGCGCGGCCGTGGATGTCGACATTGAACTGGCGCAGGCGGCCATCGAAGCCGGACGGCTGCACTATGCCGGCCTGGTGCGCGAAGCGGCATGGGCCATCGCGTCCCAGCGCGCGGAGGTCGACCTGGCGGATGCCCAGGTCCGCTACCTCCAAGGCATTGCCGACGACGTGCAGCGCCGCGTGAGGGCCGGTGACCTGGCCCATGCTGATGCCCTTGCCGCGAATGCTGAGCGGCTCGCGGCCAACTCGGTGCTCCTCGCAGCACGGCAGCGGCTGGCAGCCAGCCAATCGCAATGGACCTTGCTGACGGGCATGGAGGCCGTCGCCGAAGCCGTGCCATCCGCAGCCGCCGCCCAGCAGCCCCCGATCTTCCTGGCAGAGGCCCATCCCGATGCCCGCGTTGCCCGGCTGACGGTGGAGCGGGCGCGCAAGCGGCTCCATGTGGTGACGACCTCCCGGCGCGACCCGCCCGAGTTGCTGCTGCGCCTGCGCCAGGACGTGCCGGGGCGCGGCGAATCGGCGCAGAACAGTATCGGATTCGGCGTGCGTATCCCTCTGGGCACCGATGGTCGCAACCAGCCGCTGGAGGCTGCTGCGTTGAGCGAGATCGATGTGGCCGAAGCCAAGGCGCAGCGCACGCAGGAGCGGCTGGCCGCCGAAGCCGTACAGGCGCAGGCAGCGGTGCGCGCCACTGAGCAGCAACTGCAAGCAGAACGCCAGCGCGCAGTCCTGCTGCGCGAGCGCGCGGGCCTCATTGACCGCTCCTTCAAGGCAGGAGAAACGCCTTTGCCGGAACTGCTGCGCGCCGCCTCTGCCGCAGCCCAGGCGGATGCTGGTCTGGCCCGCCAACACACAGCGCTGGGCCTGGCCCAGGCCCGACTCGAACAAGCCCTTGGAAACCTTCCATGAACCACGCAATCTTCTCGATCTCTTATCGCAGCGCAGGGCTGCTGCTCTGCGCATGCTTTGCGGCGCTGCTGCTCTCAGGTACTCCTGCCTTCGCATCCCCTGGTGCCCACGGCCCCAACGGAGAGCATCTGGACGCGCCCGCCCAGGCCGGCAGCACCGGCGGCTCCGTTCCGCGCATTGAAGCCCGTTCGGAGGCATTCGAACTGGTGGGCCGGCTACAGGGCGGCGAACTGTCCCTGCTGATCAACCGCTATGCCACCAACGAACCGGTGCTCAATGCCACGGTCGAGGTGGAAACCGGCACGCTCAAGGCCCCTGCCAAGTTCCACGCCGACATGGGTGACTACGCCGTCGATGACGCGGCCATGCTCAAGGCGCTTGCCGCCCCAGGCGACCATTCCCTGGTGATCACCATCCTGGCGGGCACCGACACCGATCTCCTCGACGGGACGCTCAACGTGCCCGGAGCAGCGGCCGGTGACCATGGCCATTCTCATGACGAGGGCCATGCCCATGGGCCCTCCCGAACGGTGTGGCTCGCCTTGGCACTCGTGGTACTGGTGGCCGTTGGCTGGCTGTTTGGCCGCAAGAAGGCCCCTGTTTCCACGCCCGTGGGAGGTGCGCAATGATGAACCCGTCGATCCCACAAGCCCGCGCTGCGGCACTCGCCCTGGCCCTTGCGGTTTGCGCAGCCCCCGGCTGGGCCGCGCCCGGCGCCCATGGACCCAATGGCGAGCATCTGGATGCACCGGCGGCGCCCACCAGCGCATCCGGGCTGATGCGCCTGCCCGATGGCAGCGTCAACGTTCCTATGCTCGCCCAGCGGCGCCTGGGCATCCGCACCCAGGTCGCACTGGAATCCGACTCCGCCGCAACGGTGGAACTGTCCGGTCGCGTGATCGTGGATCCCAATGCCAGCGGCCGGGTCCAGGCGGTCCATGGCGGGCGCCTCGAAGCCGGACCCAAGGGCTTGCCGGTGGCAGGCCAGGCGGTGCGCCAGGGGGAAGTGCTGGCCTACGTGGCGCACCATGCCGAGCCCTATGCATTGGCCAACCAGCAGGCCCAGCTCGCCGAGCTGCGCAGCGGGCGCGGCCTGGCAGCCCAGCGCGTGGCGCGGCTCGAAGGCCTCGAAGGTACCGTGCCGCGCAAAGAGATCGAGGCGGCGCGAGCTGAACTGCAAAGCTTCACCGCCCGAGAGCGAAGCATCTCCGCCAGCCTGGGCGCCCGGGAGGCGTTGACGGCGCCCGTGTCCGGTGTGATCGCCAGGGCCGATGCGACCCGGGGCCAGGTGGTGGAAGCACGCGAGGTGCTGTTTGAGGTGATCGACCCCGCCCGCGTGCTGATCGAGGCCACAACCGCCGATCCCGGACTACCGGCGCGCGCGGGCGATGCGCACCTGGCCGGCGTCGCCGGCGTGAAGCTGCAGCTGGTCGGTGCGGCGCGCAGCCTGCGCGACGGCGTCTTGCCCATGACCTTTCGGGCCGCATCGGACAAGGCGGGCACCCCCTTGCCGCTAGCCGTGGGCCAGCCGGTGACGGTGGTCGCCGCGCTCAAGGAGCAGGTCAAGGGCTTCGTACTGCCGGCCCAGGCCGTGGTGCGCAACAGCGCCAATGAGCCCATCGTCTGGATCAAGTCCGGTGCCGAGCGCTACATCCCGCAGCCCGTGCAGTACCGCTCGCTCGATGCCGCCACGGTCGTGGTGACCCAGGGCCTGGGCGCCGAAAACAGCGTGGTGGTGCAAGGCGCACCGCTGATCGCACAGATCCGCTGAACGGAGCCCAACGCAATGTTCAACTGGATCGTTAGAAACAGCCTGCACAACCGGCTGTTCGTGCTGGCAGCCGCCGCGCTGCTGCTGGCCTGGGGGGCCATCACTGCCTGGCGCACGCCGGTGGATGTGTTCCCGGACCTCAACAAGCCCCTGGTCACGGTGCTGACAGAGGCCGGGGGCATGGCCCCCGAAGAGGTGGAGCAGCTCGTCACCTTTCCGCTGGAGACAGCCCTCAACGGCATGCCGGGTGTCACGCGCGTGCGCTCCACATCGGGCGTGGGCCTGTCCATCCTGTATGCCGAGTTCGACTGGGGTACGGACATCTACCGCAACCGCCAGCTAGTGGCCGAGCGCCTGGCGCAGGTGCGTGAGCAGTTGCCCGCCGGCATCGCGCCGGTCATGGGGCCGGTGTCTTCCATCATGGGTGAGGTGATGCTGATCGCACTTCCGCTGTCCGCAGGGGATGGCAAGGTGGCCCAGGCCACGCCCATGCAGGCGCGCGAGTACGCCGACTTCGTGCTGCGCCCGCGCCTGCTGTCGATCCCTGGTGTGTCCCAGGTCATTCCCATTGGCGGCGAGGTGCGCCAGTTGCGGGTGGAGCCCGACACGGCGCGCATGGCTCAGTTCGGCGTATCGCTGACCCAGGTCGAGCAGGCGCTCAAGGGCTTTGCGGGCAATGCCGGCGGCGGGTTCATCGACCTCAACAGCCGCGAGTTCCTGATCCGCCACATCGGCCGCACCAACCGGGTGGAAGACCTCCAAGGTGTTGCCGTGGCCTGGAAGGATGGGCGGGCCATCCTGCTCGAGCAGGTAGCCACGGTGCGTTACGCCCCCGCCATGAAGCGCGGTGATGCAGGTTACGGCGGCGCGCCGGCCGTCATCGTCAGCGTGCAGAAGCAGCCGGCGGCCGACACCGTGAAGATCACCCACGCCATCGAGGCGGCGCTGAGCGACCTGAAGCAGGGCCTGCCGGCCGGCCTGACCGCGCCCAAGGTGCTGTTTCGGCAGGCGGACTTCATCGAGGCGTCCATCGGCAACGTGACCGAGGCGCTGCGCGACGGCGCCATCATGGTGGCCATCGTGCTGTTCGCCTTTCTGCTGTCGGAGCGCACCACGCTGATCTCGCTGGTGGCCATTCCGCTGTCGCTGGCCGTCACGGCGCTGGTGTTTCGCCTGCTCGACCAGTCGATCAACGTGATGACGCTGGGCGGGCTGGCCATCGCCATCGGTGAGCTGGTGGACGATGCGGTGGTGGATGTGGAAAACATCCTGCGCCGCCTCAAGCAAAACCGCGCCCAGGGCAACCCGCTATCCACCCTGGAGGTTGTGCGCCGGGCCAGCGTGGAGGTGCGCTCGGGCATCGTCTACGCCACCGCCATCGTGGTGCTGGTGTTCGTGCCGCTGTTCGCGCTGCCGGGCATCGAGGGGCGGCTGTTTACCCCGCTGGGCATTGCCTACATCGTCTCGGTGCTGGCCTCCATGCTGGTGTCGATGACCGTCACACCCGTGCTCAGCCAGTACCTGCTGCCGCGCATGAAGCGGCTGGACCATGGCGACAGCGCGTTGGTGGCTTGGCTCAAGCGGCGCGAGGAGCGGGTGTTGAACTGGTCGTTTGCGCGAGCCAAGGCGCTGATGGCGGTGGCTGCGCTGGCCGTTGCCGCTGCGGCAGCCAGCGTGCCGTTCTTCCCGCGGGCGTTCCTGCCGGCGTTCAACGAAGGCTCGCTGGTGCTGGGCATGGTGTTCACGCCCGGCTCGGCGCTGGCCGAAGCCAACCGCATGGGTGCGCTGGCCGAGACCTTGATCGCCGAGGTGCCCGAGGTCACCCAGGTCGGCCGCCGCACGGGGCGCGCAGAGCTCGACGAACATGCCGAAGGCGTGCACTCGGCCGAGATCGATGTGGACCTCAAGCGCTCGGACCGTGACCGCGAAGCCGTGATGGCCGACATCCGCGCCCGCCTGGCGGTGCTGCCCGCGCAGGTCGCCATCGGCCAGCCCATATCGCACCGGCTGGACCATTTGCTCTCGGGCGTGCGGGCGCAGATCGCGCTCAAGATCTTCGGCGACGACACCGACACGCTGCGCGGCCTGGCCGAGCAGATGCGCCAGCAACTGGTGGCGGTGCCGGGCCTGGTGGACCTGTCGGTGGAAAAGCAGGTGCTGATCCCCCAGATCACCGTGCGGCTGGACCACCGCAAGGCCGCGCAGGCCGGGCTGTCGCCAGGTGAAGCCATTCGCGTGCTGCAGGCCCTGACCGACGGCGCGCACGGCGCCCAGATCGTGGATGGCCTGCGCCGCTACGAGCTGGTGCTGCGCCTGCCCGACGGCAAGCGCGGCCCGCAGGACCTGGCACAGACCCTGATCGACACGCCCTCGGGCCGCATACCGGTGTCGGCCATCGCCACGGTGCAGGAGACCGATGGCCCCAACCAGATCGGCCGCGAGAACGGGCGCCGGCGCATCGTGGTCTACGCCAACACCGATGGCTCGGACATGGGCCGTGTGATCGCTGATATCCGTGCAGCCATGGCGAAGACGCCCTTGCCGCCAGGCACCTTCCTGAGCCTGGAGGGCCAGTTCCAGGCCCAGGAGCAGGCCATGCAGCTGATCGTGGGCCTGTCGCTGGTGTCGCTGGCGATGGTCTTCCTGGTGCTGTATGCGCGCTACCAGTCGGCAGTGCTGGCCGGCATCATCATGGCCAACATCCCCTTGGCCCTCATCGGAAGCGTGGTGGCCATGTGGCTGGCTGGGGTGAGCCTGTCGGTGGCGTCGATGGTGGGCTTCATCACGCTGGCGGGCATCGCCACGCGCAACGGCATTCTCAAGGTCAGCCACTACATCAACCTGTGCAAGTTCGAGGGCGAGAGCTTCAGCCAGGCCATGGTCGTGCGCGGCTCGCTGGAGCGCCTGACCCCCGTGCTGATGACGGCACTCGTGGCGGCCTTTGCGCTCACGCCGCTGCTGCTGGCGGCCGATGCCCCTGGCAAGGAGATCCTGCACCCGGTGGCGGTGGTGATCTTCGGCGGGCTCGTCAGCTCCACCTTGCTCGACACGCTGCTCACGCCCGTGATGTTCTGGCTGTTCGGCAGGCGCGCAACAGAACGCCTGCTGGCTGGAGATACCCAGGGCGATGGCGATGCTCCTCGAGCGCAGGAGGCCTATTGACCCTGCTACCGCCTCCCGTTTCGTTCCAAAGGCCTTTGTGCGCCGCCTGTCAAAGCGCGCCGATCCATGCAATTCTCAACTGAAGGAAAATCCAATGACCGTGAAAAACCAGCTCTCCAAGGCCCTCGCCACCGCCGCTGTACTGGCTGCCTCTGCGGCTTTCACCCCAGCTGCCCTGGCCCACGGCACACCCGATCCGATGTATGGCGGCGTGGTGCAGACCGTCAACCACGTCGTCTTCGAACTGGTGGCCACGCCTGATGGCGCCCTGATCTACACCCTGGACCATGATGAGCCCGCCGATGCTTCCCGGTATGACGGCAAGCTCACCGTGCTCAACGGTGCCGACAAGTCGGAGGCACCGCTCAAGCACGCGGGCGGCAACAAGCTGGAGGCCAGGGGCGTCAAGCTGTCGCCCGGGGCCAAGGTGGTAGCCGTGCTGACCACCAGCAGCAAGAAGACCATCACCGTGCGCTTTACCGTGAAGTGACCTGCCGATGACCCGCGCCTCTACGCATTGGCCGTCTTTGCGCGGTGGCCTGCTCGCCCTGCTGGCGGCTGCGCTGTTCGGCGTGAGCATGCCCCTGGTCCAGCACTTTGGTGCTGGGCTGGGCGCGTTCACCACCGCGGCCCTGCTGTATGCGGGCGCGGCGGGGGTGGGAGCGCTGTCGCGCCAGCGGGTCGAGCGGGAGGCGCGGCTCACGCGCAGCGACATGCCCCGGCTGCTGTCCATGGCCGCGTTCGGCGCGGTGCTGGGCCCCGTGGCCATGGCCTGGGGACTGCAGCACACCAGCGGCACCGGCGCCTCGCTGATGCTGACACTGGAGGCGCTGTTCACGGCCGTGCTGGCGCGCCTGTTGTACGGGGAGACGATGGACCGCCGCGTGTGGGCGGCGATGCTTTTGCTGCTGGCCGGGGGCATTGCGCTGGTGATGGACCAGGGGCAGGCCGGCGGCAGCCAGCTGCTGGGCTTGCTGGCCGTGCTGCTGGCCACGGCCGCCTGGGGTGCGGACAACACGCTTTCTCGGGCGCTGGCCGAGCGTGATCCAGGACAGGTGGTGCTGGGCAAAGCCTTGCTGGGGGCGAGTGCAACCGCCGTCCTCGCGCTGGTCTTTGGCGATCCGCTGCCAAGCATCGGCGCTGTGCTGGCCTTGCTGGCAGTGGGCGCCACCGGCTACGGGCTGAGCCTGCGCTTTTACCTGCTCGCGCAGAGGGCCTTCGGCGCTGCGCGCACGGGCTCGGTGTTCGCGTTTGCGCCCTTCATCGGCGCGGCCCTGGCCATCGCGCTGGGCGACCGCAGCGGCAGCTGGATCATGGCAGCGGGTGGCGTGTTGATGGTGCTGGGCGTGCTGCTGCACTTGGCGGAATCGCATGGCCATGGGCACCAGCACGAGGCCATGGAGCACGAACACGCGCACAGCCACGATGACGGGCACCACAACCATACCCATGCGGTGATGCCGCAGGGGCCGCACAGCCACCTGCATGCGCATGAGCCGCTGAGCCATGTGCACGCCCATGTGCCTGATGCGCACCACAGCCATGAGCATTGAACCGCAGTGGCTCTGTCCGCGCCGGTGCAGCTGCAGCGCAGGCGTGCCGGTCTCGCAGGGCTGGCGACGACGGCCGGAACACTCCTGCAAGCCTGGTTCGAGGCAGCCTTCGGGCTTGAAGACATGAAGAAAGCGTTTGTCTTCGTCGTACTTCTTGCCTTGGGAGCTTCGTCCGTGGCGCTGTACCGGACATTGCTGGTGCGCGAGTTGCGCGCACAGGTCCTGGCCCAGCTGAACAATCCGCCATCGGTCGAGTTCAGAAACGAGGTCTACCTGGGCAACTGGACAGTCTCGGGCGGAACTCTGTGTGGCCAAGTCGATGTGCCAGGGCACGAGGGAGGCACCGAGGGGTTTCAGTGGTTTTCCGTCGCCAAGGGAGTGTTCATCGAGAACGAGAATCTGCGCCGGCAGTTCGACGCGGCAGGCATCAAGCGCTGTAGCCGAGATGGAAAACCACCAGGCACGCCCTGGTGGTGGATGTACTGGTAGCGAACCGTTCAGGTGGTCGCCAGCATCTCGCGCACGATCCCGTGGTCTTTGCAAAGGTCATTGAGGTCGCGTATAGCCGCATCCATTTCGCCTGGCCGAAAGGTGAGTTCGGCCACCAGATAGTCGGGACTGCTGTCTATCAGCACCCTCAAACTGCGGTCACCATCAAGTGCCCGCCACACGGAAATTGCACTGAGCGCATCGGTGGCCGCGCTCGACAATGGCAAGGATGACGTGCGCTCGTCGCGGGTGAATCTGTACGACTGGGAAATATTGGGCATCAGTGCCTCAAAGACACAAGGGCGATAGGTGTTGGCGGCCATGGTATCAGCGCATGCGCAGGTGAAAGTGAAAACCTGATGCGGGAATGTGGCCGTCAGTTTCGCAGGGCTGGCGCGCGCTCGGAAGCGCTCAGATGCGGCCGGGCCACGCCTTGATAGACCACTGCTCGCTCATCCCGGTACTGGAGCTCTCCGCCGGTCAGCACCACATCAAAGCAGATGGGATCTTTCATGCTGACCTCGGGCAACAGCAGGCACAGCTGATCACTCCGCACATCCCAGCGTCCAGCACGGTTTCGGCCGTTTTCTGAACGCTCCAGTCGACCGTCCGCAAGGTAATGATGGCTCCAATGGCGCCCGTCGCTCACGGATTTTCCCGTGATCGCAGAGCGGATCTGGGGGCCGGAGAGCTTGCGCTCCCCGGCCAGAGCCGCTGAAACCCCGACCAGGGCGATGGCGCACATCAGGCAATTCCACAGGGTCTTGCAGGTGATGCGGCGATTGCGAGCCGGACGCGCGTTCTTCCCATTCAACGAAGCGCTCATGCGGGACCCACAGCACCCATCTGAGGCGGCCAGTTGTGGGTTTCCTGCTGGCAGGACTTGCACCAGGCGTACAAGGCGTCGTACATCACCAGGCCATGGGCCAGCATCACGTGGTCATCGCAGTAGAGCTTCGACAGCCCCAGCGACAGGGCATACAGCCCCGCCGATTGCGGTGCCAGACCGAGCCGGGAGGTGTCGGCACCCCTGACGATGATCGCCAACTGCTGCAGGGCCGGGTCGGACAGATCGTATTTCTTCAGAAAGGCATCGAAGCTGCACAGGTCGCCGACGTGGGTCATCTCGACCCCGGGCATGTCGTAGGGGGTGGCGCCCGTATCCTGCGCCACCTTGTGCACCGAGGCCGCAGGCACGTAGAGGAATTCGGGCTCCTTGTCGATGAAGCGCGCGATCAGCCAGGGGCAGGCAATGCGGTCGATCTTTGGGCGCTCGCGGGTGACCCATTTCATACCGAACCTCCCCGCGCTTGCAATGGCAGGCCGGCCGCTTCCCACGCCTCGATGCCGCCGTTCAAGTACCGGGCATCAAAGCCACGCGCACGCAGTGACAGGACGGTGGACCGGCCGATGTCCTTGCCTCGCAGGCAGTACAGCAGCACGGGCTTGGAGGGGTCGAGTTCCTGGCTCCAGTCCTTTACCCGCGACGGATCCCGCCACGAGGCCCCGGCTACCATCTGCGCGCTCTGCAGGTAGTCTTCCTGGCGGCGCACGTCGATGGCTCCCTGTCCAAGGGCCAGGACAGCGGCGGTATCAACCCCCAGTGCCAGAGCATCCGCCTCGACGGCGGCACCATAGCGCCGGTACACCTTGTCCCATTGGATGTTGGCCATGAACGCATCCACATAGGCGCCTGCCTTGGCGCCGAAGTCCATGTGGTAGGCGTGCTCGTACATGTCGAGCGCCAGCACTGGGGTCGCACCCGCCATCAGGTGCGTGTGGTCTGCCGCCCAGTGGATGACCAGCCGGCTTTCGCGCGAGGACCAGGACAGTAATGCCCATCCCGACCCCCCGCCCATGGCCTTGGCCAGCCCGGTGAACTCCTGCCGCCAGCGCTCCACCGAGCCGAAATCCCGCTCCAGCGCCACCGAAAGCCCACATGAAGGCAGGACACCGTCTCCACCCAGGTTGTCGAAGTACAGCTCGTGCAGGAACGCGGAGTTGGCCGCGATCAACTCCTCCCGCTTGAGGCCGTTGATGGTGAACGTGGCTGCTTGGCCCCAGTCCAGTGCAGCAAGCTCGCCGCGTATGGCGTTGAGCCGTTTGATTGCTCCTGTGTAGTTGTTCTCGTGGTGGCTGGTGATCAGGCGGCTGGACAGGCCGTTCAACTGGTCGGGATTCAAAGCCAGGGGGCGGATGTTGTAGTTCATGGGGATTTCCTCGTAGGGACGGGTACGTCAAAACTGCACGGTGAGGGGAAAGACAACCAGGCCGATCAATGCCGCTGCGAGCACGACCACGGGCTCTGGCAGCTTCTTGAAGCGCCACAGCACGGCGACCGTGGCGAGCGCCAGGGCCGCAGTCGGCAGATCAACGATGGAGCGCTGTCCCAGCACCACCACGGCGCCGGCGATGGCGCCCACCGCCGCAGCGGTGACGCCATCCACGAAGGCAACGACTGCGGGCTGCTTGCCATGTTTCTTGAAGTACGGAGCCGGGATCACGGTGAGCAGGTAGCAAGGCAGAAAGGTGGCAGCGGCCGCGACGACGGCGCCCCAGAATCCGGCCGTCAGGAAGCCGGTGAACCCGGTGGTGATGACCACCGGCCCGGGCGTGATCATGGCCACGGCCACTGCGTCAACGAACTGGCGGTCCGTAAGCCAGGCGTATTCCTTGACCACGCCGCCGTAGAGGAAGGGCACGATGGCCAACCCGCTGCCGAACACGAAGGTGCCGGCATAGGCAAAGTAGGTCCCGATCTGCCCGAGCTTTTGCCAGTCGACGTTGTCAAGGCCGAGCGAACCCGCAAGCGGCGCCGCCCATGCCAGGCCATGGAGCCGGCTGCCCGTGCGCTTGAGAGGACCACGGACGGCCCACACCAGCAGGCCAGCGCCCAGGAACACCCAGATGACTTCCGACTGGGTGGCGATGGTCACGCCCGCGCTGACCAGGTAGATGGCCCACAGGAGCCGGTCTTTGCCAATGCTCTTGGTCGTGAGTTTGTAGGCGCTCAGGGCGATGATGCCGATCACCGAGGCGCCGACGCCGTAGAACACGGCCTGCATCCACGAGATGCCGCCATAGGCCTTGTAGGCAACGCCCAGGGCGACCACCATCACGAACGACGGCAGCACGAAAGCCAGGCCCACCAGCGTGGCGCCCCAGAGCCTGAAATGCACATATCCCAGATAGATGGCCAACTGCGCCGCAAGAGGGCCAGGCATGAGCTGGGCCAGCGCCATGCCCTCCTTGTAGTCCGCGTCAGAGATCCAGTGGCGCTCCTCCACCAGATCGCGGTACATGTAGCCCACCAGCGCCACCGGCCCGCCGAAGCCGAGCGTACCGAGACGCAGCATGTAGCGCACCATCTGCCACAGCGTGTAGCCGGGCAAGGTCGCTTGCTGCTCAGTGGAAGAAAGAGAGGGGGACGAATTCAAGTCGAGCTCCTAACTGGGTTCAGTGACCCATGATCAGGAGCAGTACTTGGGACCGCGAGTGTCCTAGTGTCCGGGGAGACCGCTCAAGTCCCCGGTGTGGAGATTCTAACCACCGATTTGCCCACGCGAGCGAACTGCCCTGGCGATGGGGCAAGCTGGGTTCCACCCATCACCCCACCAAAACTCCGTAATCCGCAATGGGTAATTGCGTCGTTTGTGATTTGTATCCTGAAGGTTACATTTCGCCACTCAAGGCCAGCGCTCGCATGGTCTCCAACCCTCAGCGATACGCTTGCCCATGACCTCTAGACTCCGACTGCAATTGCTTTTCACGGCCGTCAGCCTCGCACCCGCATTGGCCCTGGCCCATTCAGGAGGCACCGACGCAAATGGCTGCCATGTGGAGAGCAGGACCGGGCTGCGCCACTGCCACGTCCCGCCGCCACCTCCGCCACCACCACCCCCTCCAGCGCCCAAGCCGCCACCAGCGCCCGCACCTGTCCCCGTCCCAGCTCCGGTACCAGTGCCAGCCCCTGTGCCGGCTCCTGCCCCGGTGCCGCAGCCAGGTGGCTCGCCCGAGTCTGCGATCAAGCCCGCGCCCTCACCACTGTCTTGCGTGACCGCCACGGTGACGAGGGTGATCGATGGCGACACGCTGCAGGTGAACACACCCACCGGTCCGGAACGCGTGCGGATCAACCAGATCGACGCCCCCGAGCGCAGCCAGGCCTATGGCCTGCAGGCCACGCAGTGCCTGGCGAACCTGGTGCAGAACCAGTCGGTGTCCATGTGCAGGGACGGCGCCGACCGCTACGGACGAACGGTCGCGTCCATCACTACGCCAGCCGGAAACGTCGGGGCCACCATGGTGTCGCAAGGGTGTGCACTGGCCTACACGAAGTACCTCGAAGCGGGGAGCTCTCTGCCGGCGCTGCAGGCCAATGCACAAGCTGCCGGGCTCGGTCTGTGGGCGATTGCCGGCGTGGTGCCAGCATGGCAGTACCGTGCCGCCGTGGGACCTGTGACCGCGACGAACGGAGTGCCTGCCGTCAATGTGAGTGCTCCGACCACGGCAGCAGTGCACGACCGGATCTTTGACTGGGTGGAGCACAAATTCCCCGACCACGCAGTGGGCGGCACTGGCACCACGTTCGACGGATCTGCTTTCGCCAGGTGCTATGCGGGCAACCTGTGTGTCCGGATACTGGCCGGGCGACTGGCGCTGGTCAATCCCGATGGCAGCGTCGTGGATGTCGGCTTCCACGGGGACTTCATTCCGGTGATCGAGGCAGAGGGCTTCTAAGGCCTTGGGCCCGTGCCACTGAGCGAGCACTTGCGCAGCGGTGCCGTTGGATTGCGCTTTCGCCGCAACCACCAGATGACCCTGGGACCATGGTCCCAGGGGCGCGCGCTCAGTGCTGGGGCACCACCTTGGGCAGGAACTCAATGCCGGTTCGCTTGACCAGTTCCTGGTAGCTGATCGGTGGGCTGACACGTTCTCCCTCACGATTGGCTTGCCAGTGCACCCAGGCGCGCTGCGTGGTGGCGTCGTACACCAGCTTGTAGAGGTAGGTGGGCACCTTCACTGCGTTGCGTCCGATGGTCGGACTGGATTCGGTGAAGACCGGCCCGGTGATCACATAAACGTCGCCCTTTGCGCGCAGCACGTACTGCCGTGTGTCCTGCTCGATCTTGGACCAAGGTCCACCGTTGTGCTGAATGTTCTGCGGGACCATGTTGGCCAGCGAAAAACTCTGGGCCATGGCCGTGGGAGTGGGCATGTCGCCAGCGGGCGCCATGTGGCCGCGTGAGTAGCCTGATCGCTTGTAGTCATCCAGCTCCGCTCGTTCACCTGAGGGAAGCCGAGCGTCAGCAAAAAACCTGTCGGCCCGGCGCTCGTCTGCATCCTCGATGCTCCTGCGGGTCAGCCGCTGGGCGACATAGAGCGGCGTGCGGGACACCCCGTCATGCAACACGGCAAATGCCTCGTAGCAGAGCTCCCGGCGGCGCGGCGCAGGTGGCGCTGCAGGTGGAGATCCACGCGCGAAGAACTGCGGACACTGGGAGAAGCTGGTGGGCTGGGGCGTGAGCAGCGCCGAACTGTCGTAGATCGGCGTGGGTGTTCGGGCTGAGGCGGGGCCGGAAAGCGCCAGCACCAAGGCGGTGGCCAGGCGCAGACTGCGTGGCCAGGAGAGAGGAAGAGTCACGGACAACGTCGGAGAAAGAAACGACGCCGATTGGACCACCCTTCAGCCCAGGGAAAAGGCTGAAGGGCAGCGGGCCGCAAGGTTTTGCGGCGCCATTGCAGGGAGGACCACCTGCGCGCACTAGAGGCAGTCTTTGGGGCGCCGTACTTCGAGGGCTCGCTGTCCATGGGCCCGTGCCGCCGCTGCCTCGGTCCTCAGCGCCGAAGCATGCGCCTGGACAGCGGCGTGGTCCGTCCTGAGTGCCAAATTTAAGTTGCTGCGGAGTAGCCCGCATGGTGTAGTGCGAATCGCTCTTGGCTCAAGCGAACTCTGGCATTTCACAAGGGACGATCATGGTCAATCGGCACATTCATCGCGGCGCACTCGAGGTACTAGGGCACGCGTGCAAAGCAAGTTCCGTGGTGCTCTTGGCAACCATTGCATTGGCTGCGAACGCAGCGGACATCACTGCTCCCGAAATGGAGAAGTTGCAATCGCTTGTGAAGCAAACAGGCCTGGTCCGCGTGATGGTGACTTTGGACCGGGTCCCCATGAGCCGCATTGCCCAGGACAAGGAAGCCCTTAGCCGGGAACTGAATGCCAAGGCGGAGAGCCTCTACGCCGAACTGGGAAAGTCGGCCTTTCCCGCAGGTCGATGGACCAACAACATGGGCCAGATCGGTTTCTACACCGATGCCGCGGGTCTCAAAATGCTGTCCACGTCATCGAGCGTGGTCGCATTTGCGCCCGATCCGACGGATCGGGGCCGGGCCCATGCCTACAGTCTGGACGGAAGCTTGGACAGCATCGAACAAGCGCTGAACTCTTCCCCCACTGTGTCCGTAGACCTGGTTCTCAACACCGCCGAGCCCGCCTACTCGATACAGAGAAATGGAAGCACCAAGTACCTGGGCCCCTCGGAGGTCAACAATCTGCTGGATCGCGTGCTGGCGGAGTCCTATGCAAAGGGGATTCAGGGTATCGATCGCCGGTTGAACTCCAGCCTCAGTCCCATCGTGACCGCGACAATTGACCGTGAGGCCTTTTATGGGCTGCGCGACAACACGAATGTGCGTGCTATTCGCATCCAGGGTTCCAAGGACAAGCGGCAGGCGATCTGGCCAGAAGAGGCGTTGGTGATGGCCAGGAAAGTAGGCAAAGTGGAGGTTGCCATCACGCTGCGTGGCGGCACGTCCTACTCTCTGCCAGGGCACATGCCGGCCAAGGCCTACCAACACCAAGTCAACGCCAATTCGGAAGCGCTGAATGACATTCTGAAATCTGCCGGGATTGAGGCACTGCCGCCGTTGACCGAAGCGCAGGCCGGGCTGGGAATGGCGCCTGTCGTATTGACCTTGGAGCAGGTCACACGCCTTTACGCAAATCGGGATGTCCGGATCCTGAGCGTCAACGTCAACAAGGGCGATGCGAGAACGACTTTGCTCAACAGCACCGGCCTCCTGAACATGCCGCAGGCATGGACGGCTGGATACCGCGGTGCTCGTCAAACCATTGTGGTGCTGGACTCGGGCGTCAGAAAAACCCACCGATTTCTTCAAGCCGGCGGCTCGACCAGAGTCGTGAACGAAGGCTGCTTTGGGACCTCGGGATACAACGTCTCCGACGACTATACGTACACCTCGATATGTCCATCTCCCGATCTTTTCGACGATAGTCCCGTCGGCCTTTCGGGATCAGGTTTGCCCTATTCAAACGCAGCGTTTTGCACTGCAAAGCCGGAGGTCTGCACCCATGGCACGCAGGTGGCTGGCGTCTCAGCAGGCAAAGCTAATCCAAGCTTGGTTCCGGCCACGCTGCAAGGAGTGGCGAATGATGCCAGCCTGGTCGCAGTTCAAGTTTTTTCCTATCGCTCGACAGTAGGTGGCTCGCCGGTCTTCGAGGCGCTGGCTTTCAGAGCAGACACCATGAAAGCTCTCACATCATCCATCTTTGGATCGTTGTCAGGGCCCGCGAACCCCTATGTCGTGAACATAAGCATTGCCTCGATCACCACCTATGGGTCCAACTGCAATACCGAGCATGTCCCATTGATGAACCGAATCGCTGCGCTCAAGAGTATGGGCGTGCCCGTCGTCATTGCCACGGGGAACAAAGGCATCCGCAATGGAATCGGGTATCCCGCGTGTCTGCCTGGGGCCATCAAAGTGGCCTCGGTCGGCAACGACTCCACCGGATCCATGATCAGCGATCACTCGAATCTGGGACCGCAGGCGTCATTCACCGGTGCAATATTCTTGGCGCCAGGCGGCAACGAAAATCTCTCCAGCCCCAACACCGTCAAGTCCTCGAACTCCACCTCGGATACAGCCGTCAGCGGTGCGCTGGGGACATCGATAGCGGCACCCCATGTTACTGGAGCCTATGCGGCGCTGAAATCCGTCAACACCAGCGTGAGTGTGGACGATGCTACTGCATGGATCAGCTCAAATGGCGTGTCGGTGAACTACACGTTTCCAGGCGGTTCAGCGGAAACCTTCAAGCGCGTAAAAATGCCGAATTTATGAACGAGCCACATAGCACTGGTAGACCGGCCCAGTCACATGCCGGCCAATTTGGAGACAACATGAAAACAGCCTTCCTCATTGCCGCACTGCTGTGCGCAGGTTTCGCGCATGCCCATTCGGGCGGAACTGACAAACAGGGATGCCATACCGACCACAAGACCGGGACCAGGCACTGCCATTGACCTGGCTCGGGATTGCTGGTTGACCTGGCTCCATCAAGCTGTGTTGCCGGCAATTGAACCTTGATTAGCAGCCGGTGCTTACGCACCATGTCAGCGCGCCGACCCTGGCGCAAGAGGAATACCAACATGAAGAAAACTCTGATCGTGATTGCGGCCCTGGCCATCTGCACCGTTGCTGCGGCAAAGGGGGGAAGCGGCTCAGGCAAGAGCTCCAGCAGCGGCCACAGCGTGGCTGACCACACCACCAAAAATGGAACCTACGTGGCTCCGCACAAAGCGACCAATCCGAACGGCACCAAGTCCGACAACTGGAGCCAAAAGGGCAACGTGAACCCGCATACCGGAAAGGCCGGCACGAAGGATTGAGGACGGGCTGGCTGCCTGTAGACAGCCTGCTCAAGGTGGTAGCCCAGTCGCTCGGCACTCCAAAAATACCTTGTGCCCCGCACACAGTTCGTTACCGCTGCGTCTCTACCCGAGGAGATTGAATGAACAACACAAGAATCGCAATCGCTCTGGCAACCATGGTGTTGACAGCCAGTGCGCAAGCCCAGACCAGCTACCGCCAGTCCGGGAATACCGTCTATGGGTCTGACGGCACAAGCTATCGCCAAAGTGGCAACACTACCTACGGATCGGACGGCAGTTCCTACCGCCAGAGCGGCAATACCGTCTACAGCAACAGTGGCGAGTCGTACCGTCAGAGCGGCAACACCACCTATGGCAGCGACGGATCCAGCGCCCGCTCCATCGGCAATTCCACCTACATCACCAGCCCACGCGGCAACAGTTCCACTTGCAGGCGCGTCGGCAGCACGACGTACTGCGACTGATCAGCCAGCGCGATCGCGCGAAGCAAAGGCCTCTGGCGTTCAATGCGTCAGGGGCCTTTTGATTTTTGTCGGAGCCCGAACTGAGGACTGCTCAAGGTGGTCGATCTCTTCGGCGTTCCCCATCACAATGGATAAAGTTGCGTCCAAGCTTCCGATATGGAGATCGCATTGCCCAAGACACTCACTCAAATGAAGAAACGCCTGGAAGAGGCGATGAGCGAAGCCCGTGAAGCCGAAGAAATCATTCCATTGTTGAAAGAGGTGATCGCTAGGTTCGAGTTGGTGCCAGCCGATCTGTTCGAAGCAGCCACCTCCAAGACAAGAAAGACTGAATCTTTGACCTCACAGACCGCGGGAATCCTAGCCGGCAGACAGGTCATGTACCAAGATGCAGTTGGGAATACTTGGGCAGGAAAGGGGCGGCGACCCGCTTGGTTGAACGAAGCCATCGCGCGTGGGAAAACGCTAGAAGAATTTCGAACTCGCGCAACACCTTTGCGCAACGCTAAGTAGTTGTTCTAAAAAGAGATTTTCCCATCACTTTCCGATCCGGCACAAAAACCGAGATCACCCCCATTGGCACTCGTCACCGAGCGACGAACAGATCAGGCCCCATCCTCGTGACAGCCTACTTGGCCTTGACGAAGTTGTCATGGCCTTTGCGGGCACTACGCAAATAGCATTCGATGATGATCTGATGCAGCCCGGAGCGCACTTTATCGTCCTGCGCTACAGCAAAGAATTTGAGGGCTCTATCTTCCGCTCAATGATTGTCCCGTCCTACCTGAACGATAGCGATGGCGTTCTGAGCTTGGCCCAGTTTCGTGAGATCGTGGCGATGATGGTCGATAGAGATCAGAAAGACCACCCCGAATGGTTCGAGTAGACCTGCAACTCGATCTTCTGGCATTCAGCGCCTTTTTTTACCAGGGACGCACCGTTTTTCAAAGGGTTGGCTGACTGCCGTCATCTGAATGCCCGTGGCTTCTTGGTGTGCGCGCCTGGCTAGCCTCTCCGATGCCTATTCGTGGAGCGCGGAATCCGCCTACCGACGCAAAGCTTTCAAATCGTAGGTAATCACAAAAACACGTCCCTATACCCCGTACCCGCCGGTATTCGGCTGAATTTCCCACCCTGCCCTACGTCAGGCCACCGCTACGGGCACCCTTTTTGGGAAGTCAATCAGGCCTATGGGTCCAAAAAACCACGTCGCACGTCGAATCGAGACGGTGATCGACGTTTAACTCCTCCGCTTGAGATTCGCTCGCTCTCGCGCGCGACAATCGCCATTGCGCTGGAAGCAGGACCGGTTGACCCCGCAAACGCCAAACGGTCGTGTCTCCGTGTTTCCGCCCTCCCCTGATGGGCCCACGAAATGAAGCCCGAGAACCTCCGTACGCCTCTAAAACAGCCAATGCGAGTTCCTTTGGTGCGTGCTAAGGCATTTATGATGCTCCGCCAGGCTACTTGCTTCCTGTTGATGAAACGGCAACGGCGCATGCTGAGAACCACCTCTGGCCTTGCGAACGCTTCAGGCATATCTCTGGAGTTACTGACATAGGGACGGTGCTTAACTACAGTGGCAGATGAAACCCGCAGGCTTCAAACTGCATTTTTTCAACTTGACATTCCACGCCGCCCGCCATGGCGAGAGAAGCTACATCGCATCCGTGGGCCGCTTACTGCACTACAAGCCGCGGTTGGAGTTGTACTCTGGCGCGGGGCTCTCAGGAGTCGGTCAAGGGCGCTCGCCTGCGACTATCCCTTGAAATGGCTCGTGAGATTTCCCCGACTGGCCGAAATCCGAACTAGGAAACGACTGGAAAGGCCCATTGCTGGCCAACCTCCCAGCATCAACGCGATCTTGACACTTGCCTCACAATAGCAAGGGCAATTTGCTCATCGATAACGGTTGAAGGCATTACTTGCCACCAGCGAGCCGACGCGCGATGGAGAAAAGCACCGCTCGCTCTTTCACATGGCAGGCCGGGTGCTGGAAAGCTTCCCAATCCCCGTGAGCCCTCCCCGCTGGTGGCCACGTATTCCCTGTGGGCCTCTTGATCTCCACGACGCCTCTCCCCCGCGCGTAAAGCAACCCCCACCCAGCCGGCATATCTTCTGCCCGCAGCAAGCCTTCCGGGCAGAGGTAGAAGCGATAGAGCCCCAATCCCATTCCCCCGGGTGCCCGTTCCGGCTTACGGGCATCTGCAAGAAAGTCCGCTCGGGACACCTTCACCTCGACAACCACTGATGCGGTCGACCGAAAACCGATGATGTCCGGTTGCTCCCTGCTCCCCACGGCCGAAATCTCTGTCGCGATCACCGGAAATCCCTGGCGCTTTACCCAGCGACTGCCCAGGCGCACCAGTTCATCGTGTCGCCCCATCGCAGGCGCAGGTACCTTGCCGTTCGCCCCGGCCTGGTTCATTCGAAGTCCTTCTGCAGCCAGGTGTTCAGCTGCGGAAAAGCCGGAAGTCCAAGGTGAGTAGCAAGGGCGCCAGGCTTTGTCGCGCAAAACCCTCCGTGAGCCAGACCGTGAATTCCTGCATAGCGCCCACTCGCCAGCATTACCCGAATCCCAGCGCCGGCGCCGTCGTACTCGTCATCCTGAATGATCAGTTCGTGCGCCAAGCCGAGATGCACCCCGGCGGCCCAGGCCCAGGCGGTCGCCTCCGTATCTCCACTCGCCATCGCGGCACGCATGACAGGACTATCCGGCTCCAAATCGCCGAGTGAGGCGAACATCGAGTCGAACACCTCGCTCACATCGCCGCTCGCCTTCATTCGGAATTTGGGAAGCAAAAGCGCCAGGTGACCCGCTTCATGGAGGGCATTGGATGCAGGAGCGGAAGGGTCAACGAAAAGCACCCCGTTGCGGATGGCGATTCCTGGCAAGAAGCCGGATGCGCCGACCTCGAAGTGGCATTCGAGCCCGATTTCGTCAAAAAACCGCATGCAACGCCCCAGCGCCTCCCCTGGATCGGTGCACTCCCCTGTGGCGCGAACTGATGCCGGTTTAGTCATCTGGATCGCACAAAGTGGCGTGGTCCATCAGACCGACCCATTTCGAGCCGTCAATCTCATCGATAACGGTGATTTCCTCTTTTTCGTCGTCAACCTCGACGATAACCCCAATGCCACTCTCTCCATGGCCGACAAGATATTCCACCCGTTGTTTCACGCGCATTTCTCGCATTCCCTCGATTAACTTCACATTATGAAACCGGCGGCAGATTCTGCTATCCCGCCACTTTCAGCGGTATGCATTTTAATCGCGATGCGCGACACATGGTTATCTTTCACAGAAAAATGCATGAACCACGCCCCTTCTCCGAATAGGCACAGCGTCTCACTTGCGAAATGCGCGTCCTTTTTGAAGTGCGAAGCACTCTAGAATGAAAAACGGCCTTGAAAAGCGGCGAACTCGCCAGTCGGAGAGGTCATGTAATCCGAATCTTGCGTATTGCACTATCGCTGGACTACTAGCTTCTGCCCGCTAGCAGTCGATCGCGCGCCCTTCCGAGCGCCTCCACAGCCGTTTCGCGGTCCACTACAGATAATCATTGGCATCGCGCTGGGCACCTCCTGGCCATCAAGCCCGGTGCCACCGATTTCGTGAGCCCCGGGCCCGCGCCCTCCTCTCATCGCTATCATTGCCTCTGGGGGACCGTCCAATGAAAATCGAACTTCCAGGCGACGCAATACAGGCCGTCGCTCGCATGATTGCCAAGGCCTCTGCCCTGGCCAGCGAGCATCAAATGTCCGTGGGACTTGCCGAAATGGCCCTCGGGGCGGGAATTCTTTACGCAGGGGTTCAAGCCGGCAATGTGGCACTAGGGGCCCATGTGCTTGCAACCGCAATGCCTGCGGCCAGCGCAGCGGTGGTCGGGTCTGCCGGCACCGCTGCAGCCTCGATCGTCGGATCAATCGGTGTGGCAGCAATGGGCACAGCTTTCGGCGTGCCCGCGGTGATCCTCTTGTCAGGTGCAGCTGCGGTGTTCTCGCTTGCGGGCTTCGCCATTGGCAGCGGGCTGGAGGCGTTCCTGGCCCCTCCACGGCTTGACGTGGTAGAGGCACACGACATGACCCTCGTCGGCATCACCCTCCTCCTGGACGGCGCCAGGCGGATACTTGGGGATGCAAAGTTTGCTGAGCTGAAGGCGCGCGTGACCGGGGCGTTTATCGAACTCCGCAAGGTGAGCCAACCGGTGGTCGCCCGCACGCTCGCCCAGCTGCAAGCCCTGAAGCCAGAAGACATGGACGACGCGGTGGGCGGCGCGGCGGCGGGCGGCGTGGTCGCACTGCTTGGAGCTGCAGCCGGCAGTTCGATCGCGGCCGGGAGCGTTACCGTCCTTGGCTCCAGCACGCTCGGAAGCGCCGCGCTTGCACTGGGACTTGTGACCCCACCCCTTTGGCCTGTGGTCGTTTCCACCGTCGCCGGGGGTGCAATTGGATATGCGACATGGAAGGCAGCGATCCGCCTTGCTCGCAAACGGACCTGAGCCTGCAGCAGGTCCACCCGCCCGCGAACGCCACAGCGCTATAATTCGCGAAGCCGCCTCCGGGGCGCGCAGCTTGTTGCTGTACGGGGGGCCAACTAGGCATGGCGATTCACCTTTCACTTGTTCTCACGAACCCTTTTGGCGGGCTACGTGGAGCTAGCGCAGCGCCCCGCCCCCCGGCTAAACGCCGGGATGCTCTCTTGCCCGCACCTGATCCAGAAGGTGTTCCATGATTTTTTTCACCCTTGTGAAGGGCAAGCCGTTTGCCCATGGCGTCGATGTCAACCGCTTGGCGGGCAAAATACCGGCAGGGGGTCCGCCCCTGACCAAGGACCAGTCCCTGGACGAGGTTGCTCAGATGCTCGGCGAGCGCAATTACCACGCCCTCCTGCAGCGCGCCAATAGCGGCAACATGGCCGCTTGGTCCTTTGGCGAGATCACGTCCCTCGTGCACAGCAGCGCGATCACGCAAGGCGCCCAGTTCCCGCGTCGACTGAGCCGGCGCTTCGATGCCGCTTGGCAGGCCTCTGTGACCCAGATGCTGCAGGAGGCGGTCGCCGCGTTCAACCCCGAGGTCGCCGACTTCATCGCGCTCGTTGGCGGTCCCGGCAGCGGCAAGACCATTGCCGCCGAAAATTTCGTTGCGCGTAATGGTGGCCACGTGGTCGATGTGGGCCTGCGGCCGGACATGAGCGACCAGTTCGAGCTGGCGCCTGGTCAGGTGTTGTGCTTCGACCGTCCTGCGGTGAATCCCGAGCACGAGTCGAATGTGTTTCACCGGCTGCGTGCGCTGCAGGCCACGGGCAAGTGCACCCTTCCACAGGTGATGGCGGTGTTCCGCGAGCCCAGCGTGGGCATCCCGCGCGACAGTGTTGGGATGTGGGGTGACAGCCACGCCCGCACTCTCGCGCGCCAAGCGCCGCTCATCATCGCGTTCCCGAACGAGCAGGCGGTCAAGGATGCGATCCAGGGCGCGCACACCTTGCTCAACGGTGCGGGGGTGCCGCACGCTGGCCGCAATTGGAACATCGCGCGAGTGGTGAACCTGGACACCATGACCAGCACCGAGCTCTACGGCCCTTGCCATCGCGCAACCTGACCGAGGGCCGATTCTCGAAGCGCGCCGCTCTCAACGGTCACCTGCAGCCCCGTTCGCCCTCGGTCGGGGCTTTTTTGTTTCCATTTCAGGCTATACAATGCTTCGGCACTTGCCTCATTTTCGATTGGGGCCCGAGTCTCCTAGCTGAGGAGCCCAAACAACCAGCACCAACCGCTCTGGCCATGCCGGAGTCCTTCAACCCCTGCGGGATCGCCTCCCGCACGGGAAGTGGTCTCGAAACTCCCTCGGACCACCATGAAACTGAATCCTCGCGCGCGTCCGCGCCCGATTTCTTCCTTGCCGCTGGCCGCCCCTGGCTTGCTGAGCTTCCGTCTTGCCCTGCCCCACTCCTTCATCATGATCGGAGCCAAGGACGAAGCGGACGCCATGATCCAGGCGGCTCGAAGCACGCCCAAACCGCGTATGGAAGATCTGCAGCGCTGGGATGGCCAGGCCTACGTGCCCTGCCGCTCTAGCGCTGCAACTTGCTGACGCACACACCATCACCACAACCCTTGCGGGGCCGAGCCCCCGCCTGGGGTAGGTCTCGCGCATTTTCTGGAGACCACCATGACCGCAACCACCACCACAAGCATCCCCGGCGCCGTACGGCTGGACAAGCTCTTCTACATCCCGGCCACAGCCACGCTTCATGCGCGGTCGATCGACCAGGTTGTGCAGCTGCCTGACGGCCGCCAGGTCGGAAGCTTCTCCGGCGAGACCCAGGCGGAGATTGCCGCCCGCTACGGAGAGGAGGTCCTGATCTCGGACATCCAGGCCTTCCACGAAATGCAGGAGGCCTCGATGATCACCGCGCCCGAACCCAGCACAGAGCGCGATTTCACCGCCGCACTCGAATGCCTCCCGCCGATGCGCTGGGGCCACCATGGCGGCGTTGAGAGCTTTCGCTGTTCCGAGTTCTACTCGGGGCACGTGACGCGCATCTATGCGAACCTCAACGGGACGTACTGGACCTGGAAGGACAACGCGTTCATCTCGGCCGACGCGCTCAACGCAAAGGTGCGCGCAGCAGCTGCTGCAGCCTCTGCCGGGTCTGCACCGACTGCGGCGCACTGACGATTCTTCAACCCTTGCGGGGCTCCTTGCCCCCTGGGTGAGTGGCCTCGCGTTCTTCAACGGAGATACGCACCATGACACCCAACGCAACCACATCAGAGGCCTGGCGCCTCGGCCGCCGCGCAGCCATCGAGGGCTGGTCCATCCAGCCACCGAGCCACCTGCGCAAGCAGGTGGACAAGGATGACTACGAAAATGGCTGGCTCGCCGGCAAGAAGGAAGCCGAAGGGCTTCTTCAAGGGCATCGCCCCGTACTGGTAGGCAAACGCCGGGCAGCACCGCGCGTGCGGCTCACCGGCCCCGAAGCCAGCTGCAAGCTGGTCTGGGTCGACGAAGCCGCCGGCCAGGCCTACGACAGCGCTGAGTTGGCGCTGCAGGGTCTCAAGGCCCGCGTCGCGCGGGATGTAGAGCTTGCCGCACAACTGGCAAGCCAGCCTCCCCTGAAGCGCCGCACGGAAATGTCGGCCGCCTGACCTCTTCGGTCGATGGCATGCGCCTCACCAATGGTAGAGCCTGCCCTTCCCGCCGGCGCCGCAAGCGCTGGCAGCAACCTTTTCTCAACTCCGCGGAGCCCGCTCTCCGTTCGGAGGCGCTCCGCGACTTTTCGCTCGAAAGGAGCAAGAATATGTCCCATAACTCGTACCAAGCCACTGGCGTCCTGGTTCTCGGCAAAGTCACTCCGGTGATCGAAGCGCTGTTCAGTGACTTCGCACTGGATGCCAATGACCCAGGTGGTGACATGGCCTACATCCACCAGTGCAGCGACAGCCACGAGTGCCAGTGGGACGATCTGGCAGAACGCCTGAAGCCTTTGATCGTCGCGCGCGGAATCACCCCTGAGGGTGAGTCCGCAAAGGACCTTCTCTGCACGCTCGCCGGCGCCTTTGACAAGGCGGCGGACGCGTCCTTCACCAAGATCGTCGATGGCATCGACTTCGACAACGTCGCCGCCCTGGAAGATCTCTTCGACCTGGCGATGCTGTTGGACGATGGCCATGGCTTGAAGGCTCTGAACATCGAAGGCTGCTGGTCCAGCAGCAAGCCCCGCCTCTTTGAGTTCGGGGGTTCGGGCCGGTACCGCAGCCGGCGTCTCCAGCTGCACAGCATCTCTTCCAACGTGGCGCAACTCGGCGCGCAGCTGGACAAGGCCCTCGACTCACAGGACCTGGGCCAAGCTGCTCAAGTCGTGGCCACGCGCTTCAGCGAGATGCTGCAGGGCGTGACCGACGAGACGTTGCGCATTGAGCTGCAGCGCCGCATCGGCGAGACGCTTTCGGCAGATGCCCAGCCGGCGTAGCGCTTCCATCAGACGTGCGGCGTGAGCCGCAGCAGTCCCGACCCATTGTTCAACCCACCGGGGCTCTTTCCGCCCCGCTGGGGTGGGGGCGCCTCTTTCCTTTGGAGATCCCATGACAACCATCTGCGAAACCGTGTACCACAGCGTCCTGTCAATTCCGGTACGAACCCTCAAATGCACCCGCTGCGCCGAGCGGTTCCAAGGTCGCCAGTTCTACAACCAGGACACTGGCTGGGGCCTGGGCGACTGCTGCGCCGGATGGATGAAGAGCAGCACGTTGGAGGATGTTGAAGCCACCTACGGTGTCGACGGCGTCCACTACAACCTCGATCCCCTCGCCCGGGTCTACGACCTGGACACACCGGGCGCATTCAGCACCTGGCGCATCACTCAGAACGTGACGGACCGCTGGGGCGAAATCAATGAGAACCCCGACGCCCAGCACCTGAAGGGCCAGCTCAGGAGCGATCCAGAGCTGCTCGAACGCCTGCAGTGCCAGATGTTCGAAGAGGACACCTTCATTGTTCGCAAGGACGGTGTCTGGGGCGTCTTGTTCGAGCTGGAGTTTTGCTCGCGCGAGAGCGAGGTCAATCTCGACTCGCCCGAAGAGAACGCCAAGCGCCCTCCCCGGGACCTGGTCATCGCCAACTTGATCGCCGATCTGCTGGAGATGCAAGGCCAGTTCCCTGGTGTGCATTTCACAGTTCCGGACCCGGCGAACATCTACGAAGAGCGGCCGGCCGTCTGGGCTTTCGTGCCCGATGGCCTGCTTGAGGATCCGCAGCGTGAGGCCCTGGCCCGCATGCTGCAGTCCATGAGCGGCTGATCGAAGTCTCATCAACCCCCTGGGGCCCGCGCCCCGGTGGGGGCGGGGCTCCGTTTTTCTGGAGTTTCCATGACAACTGAGAATTCGCGGTTTCATCCCGACGTTCAACAGCGGGTTCGCTCGCTGTTCTGCAGCCACTGCGGCGGCAGCTTCGAGGGTCGCCAGTACCACAAGCAGCCCAACGGCTATGGCATGGAGGGCTGCTGCGCCGACATCGTTCAGCCATCCACCGATGACATGGACGCCTACGGAATCGAGGGCGTGCACTACAACCTGGATCCGCTCGCGCGGGTACACAGCCTGCAGATGCCTGGCGCGATGGAAACCTGGCGGATCTCGCCGTACGTGACTGACCGCCGGGGCGTGATTACGCGCTGGCCTGCAGAGGAGCATGTTCCGCTGCACCTGCTCAACATCCATGACCTGCACGATCGCCTGAAGGCGCAAATGGTCGGGGACATCACACGCATCGCTCGCAAGGACGGTGTCTGGGGAGTTCTCTTCGAGATCGAGTTCCATTCTCGCGAGAGCGAGCAATTCACCGAGCCCCAGGACGTCCTGCAGGGGCTCGACACCGATGACCAGGTGATCCCCCGCTTGGTGGCCGCCGCCGGCGCGCTCGGTGTGCAGTTCCCTGGTGTGCACTTTGCGGTGCCCGAGGTGATCTATGTCGAAACGATGCGACCGGCAATCTGGGCCTTCGTGCCTGACGGTCTGCATTTTCCTGCGCAGCACGAAGCGCTCACGCTGGCGCTGCAGCAGCTGAAACCTTGATCAATGCCGCTTCTGCGGCACGTTTAGAGTGCCCGCCGAACCTGACAGGGGTTTGGCGGCGCTTTCCACAGCCCCTGCGCGCGCCGAGCGCCTGGCGGGGGCTCTGCAAAGCGAATTCATACCCTCCGCCTGGTGCGCGAGGTTCGAAGCGGCAGCTGGCCGTGCCTTTGGGCAAATCAGCGATCCCTGGGCCTTTCCGGCCTGAAATTTCAATCCCGCCGGGGAAGCCTTCCCCGAGCTGGAGAAGGTGCGCCCGGTTTTCCTATAGGAGGCCCAATATGGGTGCAACCGTCAGCACAGCAAAACTCGCCTCGGCCTTTCAAACCCCGGGCAATGAGACCATCTACGTGCTCTACGAAGAGACGTACGAAAAAAACTGCTATCCGCACACCCCGCATTGGGGATGCCGGACGGTGGGGCCCCTGGCCACCGTAATGAAGTGGATCTTCAGCAGCGGCGCCGCCTGCGAGGGAGGCATGCTGCAGGTCCGCGGGGGCCGCAACAAGCCCGAGCAGTACATCGCAGACTGGCTCACCCAACTGGCCACACCAAAAGAGCAGCACGACGTGCCGTTCACCCTGGTCGTTGGCGGCTGGGACTCCAGCATTCCGAAAGACAAGTCTGAGGAGGTGCTCTCGCGACTCACCGCAGCAGGGTTCGAAAGCATCGCGCTGGCGCTCGCGGCAGGTGAAAAGCACGCTGGAAGCCTCTGGGCTGACAGCAGGTTGGTCACATGCCTGTATGGCGAGGGAGACCTCGCACCCTGGCGGATCATGCGCCACTCGCATTTTCTGAACACCGACAGGCCTGACCTGGGCTACATGCCGATGCCAGTGAAAAAGCCCGCTCTCGCGCCAGCGCCTGAATTTCTGAAAGTCGATGGCGAGAACCGCCTGGTACGACAGAAGGATGGCAGCTGGCGCTGCGGGGGGTGGGAGTACAGCGTGATCGGCGACTTCGTTGGCACTCTGTGGCGCGACGAGCTTGCCCAGCCTGGCACCTTCCGAAAGCGCATTCGAGCGTTCAGGGAGGCGATCCAGGCGGCGCCGATGGTCCCTGCGGACATGAAGGTCCTCGTGGACCTGACGGTGCCCCACTACTCGACCTACGACGTCCAGGAGCGCGAGGAAATTGCCCGGCACTTTCCAGTCAAGCAAACGGACACCGGGTACGAGATCTCGCTCAAACGTGATCCCGGTGACCTCATCGATCTCGCTAGCGAGAACCGCGAGATCTACCGTATCACCCGTCTGGCCAGCCAGTGTGTCACCTGGGTTGGTGAAGCCCCCCAAGCTCAACCGGCCTGAAGGAACACCATGAAGGACCAGCAAACGACACCTCCGGGTTCTGACAGCCGCCTGTTCGTGAGAGCCGATGGCTTTCTGATCGAAATGGTGCCCAGTCTGAGAACTGACATCGTGACGTTCACCGCGCAAGGCGGCGGCTTCCACCAGTACCTGCCGCGCGCGGCCTTCGAGGAAACATTCAATCATGCGCCTTCACCGAGCTTTGCTCGTCGGAACGTCACAGGAGAGTGGCTTCCAAAGTATCTGCGCCTGCCAGCCTACACG
>NZ_JBKDTZ010000101.1:0-5509 GCF_046339755.1 Acidovorax sp.
CCATGTGGTGGCGCACGGTGAAGTGAAGCTCTCGCCCGAGCTGGTGGACTACCGCATGGTCGACCTGGCGGACCTCAAATGCTGGCCTGCCGGCACTGGCTATGCGCTGGCCGACTGGCTGCGCACGCGCGGGCACGAGCCGGTGTTCTTCAACGCCGAGGAAAATGCAGAGCGGCGCCGCGGCCTGGACCTGCCGCCAAAGGACTGACGACCATGGACATCCACAAAGAAATCGACACACGCGGCCTGAACTGCCCCCTGCCCATCCTCAAGGCCAAGAAGGCCCTGGCCGACCTGGCCAGCGGCCAGTTGCTCAAGGTGGTGGCCACCGACGTGGGCTCGGTGCGCGACTTCCAGGCCTTTGCCAAGCAGACGGGCAACGAGCTGGTCGAGCAGACGAGCGAAGGCGCGGACGACGCCAAGGAGTTCATCCACATCTTGCGCCGCAGGTAAAGGCAATTGCCGGATGGAGCGAGGGTGTCTCTGGCTCCACAGCAAAAAGTCCTCCCGCTGCGTGCGCGGCGGGAGGACTTTTTGTTGGTGGGCCTGCCGCACCCGGTACGGCATGAGGATTCGCCTTACAGGCTCAGCCCCTTGAGGTATTCGCGGAAGTAGGCGCCCACCTGCGGGTGTTGCAGCGCCAGTTCCACCGTGGCTTCCAGAAAGCCTTCCTTGCTGCCGCAGTCGTAGCGCTTGCCTTCGTACTGAAAGGCGTACACGGCCTCGTGCGCCATCAGCCGGGCGATGCCGTCGGTGAGCTGGATCTCGCCACCCACGCCGCGCGGCTGGTTGCGGATCTCCTCGAACACGCCGGGCGTGAGGATGTAGCGGCCGGCCACGCCCATGCGCGAAGGGGCCACGTCGGCCTTGGGCTTCTCGACGATGCGGTCGATGCGGATCAGCGGGCCCCCGGCGGATTCGCCGGCCACGATGCCGTACTTGTGCACCTGGTCCTCGGGCACCTCCTGCACGGCGATGACCGAGCGGCCCTGCTGGCGAAAGGCCGCCGCCATCTGCGCCAGCACGGGCTGGCCACCCTTGGGGCCGACCATCAGGTCATCGGCCAGCAGCACGGCAAACGGCTCCTTGCCCACCAGGGGTTCGGCGCACAGCACGGCATGGCCCAGGCCCAGCGAGCGTGGCTGGCGGACAAAGGCGCAGTCCATGTCGTCGGGCTGCACCGAACGCACCAGGTTGAGCAGCTCTTCCTTGCCGGCGGCTTCGAGTTCGTTCTCCAGCTCGTAGGCCGTGTCGAAATGGTCCTCGATGGCGCGCTTGCTGCGGCCGGTCACGAAGATCATGTGGCGGATGCCGGCGGCATAGGCCTCTTCCACGGCGTACTGGATCAGCGGCTTGTCCACCACGGGCAGCATCTCCTTGGGCGATGCCTTGGTGGCCGGCAGAAAGCGTGTTCCCAGGCCGGCAACGGGAAAAACGGCTTTGCGGATGGCGGATGCAGCGGTCATGGGGCTCCTTGCAAGAGGGATGAAAAAGGGGACGGTACCCGCCTGCGCGGGCACGCATCCCCTGAGTATGGCGGCGGTTTCAGCCCAGCCGTGTAAGCTGATCGCGCAATCGGCTCAGCATGGCCGTGAAATCGGCGATGCGCTTCTTCGCCTCGTCGATCACCGCCGGCGGGGCCTTGGCCACGAAGGCCTCGTTGGAGAGCTTGGCCTCGGCCTTGGCTATTTCGCCCTCGACACGCGCGATTTCCTTCGACAGGCGGGCTTTTTCCGCTGGCACGTCGACTTCCATGTGCAGGCACATGCGCGCCTCGCCCACCACCACCACGGGCGCGGCCTGCGCCGCAGCCGCCCAGGCAGCTTCGTCGTCAAACACCTTGACTTCGCTGAGATTGGCCAGGGACTGCAGCACCGGCGCCACACCGCGCATGAAGTCCGTGTCGCCCACGGTGTACAGCGGCAGGCGGGTCGATGGCGAGACATTCATCTCGCCGCGCAGCGTGCGGCAGGCATCCACCAGGCCCTTGACGCGCTCCATGTGCGCAATGGCGGCTTCGTCGATCTTGCTCGGCTGCGCTTCGGGGTAGCGGGCGATGCTGACCGATTCACCCTTGAGACCGGCCACGGGCGCCACCGTCTGCCACAGGGCTTCGGTGATGAACGGGATGATGGGGTGCGCCAGGCGCAGGATGGCTTCGAGCGTGCGGATCAGCGTGCGGCGCGTGGCGCGCTGCTCGGCCTCGGTACCGGTCTGGATCTGTACCTTGGCGATCTCCAGGTACCAGTCGCAGAACTCGTTCCAGACAAAGTCGTAGATCGTGTTGGCCACATTGTCCAGGCGGTACTCGGCAAAGCCCTTGGCCACCTCGGCCTCGGTCTTCTGCAGCAGCGACGAGATCCAGCGGTCCGCCTGGCTGAAGTGCATGTAGCCATGGGCGGGGCCGCCGGGTTGGCACTCTTCCTTGGTATGCTCCTTCAGGCCGCAGTCCTGGCCCTCGCAGTTCATCAGCACGAAGCGGCTGGCGTTCCACAGCTTGTTGCAGAAGTTGCGGTAGCCCTCGCAGCGCTTGCTGTCGAAGTTGATGCTGCGGCCCAGGCTGGCCAGCGCCGCAAAGGTGAAGCGCAGCGCATCGGCACCGTAGGCCGGGATGCCCTCGGGGAACTCCTTTTGCGTGTTCTTGCGCACCGTGGGCGCGGTCTCGGGCTTGCGCAGGCCGGTGGTGCGCTTGTCCAGCAGGGGCTCCAGCGCAATGCCGTCGATCAGGTCCACCGGGTCGAGCACGTTGCCTTCGGACTTGCTCATCTTCTTGCCCTTCGCGTCGCGCACCAGGCCGTGGATGTACACGTGCTTGAACGGCACGCGGCCCGTGAAGTGCGTGGTCATCATGATCATCCGGGCCACCCAGAAGAAGATGATGTCGTAGCCCGTCACCAGCACGGTGCTGGGCAGGTACAGGTTGTAGTCGTCGGTCGGGCCGTCGCCTTGTTCGGGCCAGCCCATGGTGCTGAACGGCACCAGGGCGGACGAGTACCACGTGTCCAGCACGTCCTCGTCGCGGCGCAGGGTCTTGCCCGGGGCCTTGGCCTGGGCCTCGGCTTCGCTGCGGGCCACGATCACGTTGCCGTCCTCGTCGTACCAGGCCGGGATCTGGTGGCCCCACCACAGCTGGCGGCTGATGCACCAGTCCTGGATGTTGTTCATCCACTGGTTGTAGGTGTTCACCCAGTTTTCGGGCACAAAGGTCACCTCACCGCTGGCCACGGCGTCGATGGCCTTTTGCGCAATGCTCTTGCCCGTAGGGTCCTGCTCGCTCACCTTGCTCATGGCCACGAACCACTGGTCGGTGAGCATGGGCTCGACCACCTGGCCGGTGCGGGTGCAGATGGGCACCATGAGCTTGTGCTTCTTGGTCTCCACCAGGGCGCCCGAGGCTTCCAGGTCGGCCACGATGGCCTTGCGCGCCACGAAGCGGTCCAGGCCGCGGTACTTCTCGGGCGCGTTGTCGTTGACGGTGGCCTGCAGCGTGAGCACCACGATCATGGGCAGCTGGTGACGCTGGCCCACGGCATAGTCGTTGGGGTCGTGCGCGGGCGTGACCTTGACCACGCCGGTGCCGAACTCCTTGTCCACATAGTCGTCGGCGATGATGGGGATCTCGCGGCCCACCAGGGGCAGCACCACGTTCTTGCCGATCAGGTGGGTATAGCGCGCGTCCTCGGGGTGCACCATCAGCGCCACGTCGCCCAGCATGGTCTCGGGGCGGGTGGTGGCCACGGTGAGGCTGCCCGATCCGTCGGCCAGCGGGTAGGCGATGTGCCAGAGCGAGCCGTCCTTCTCTTCACTTTCCACTTCGAGGTCGGACACGGCGGACTGCAGCTTGGGGTCCCAGTTCACCAGGCGCTTGCCGCGGTAGATCAGGCCCTGCTCGTACAGCTTCACGAAGGTGTCGGTCACCACCTTGGAGAGCTTGTCGTCCATGGTGAAGTACTCGCGGCTCCAGTCCACGCTGTCGCCCATGCGGCGCATCTGGGTGGTGATGGTGTTGCCGCTCTTTTCCTTCCACTCCCAGACCTTGGCGACGAAGTTCTTGCGCGCCTCGGGCGGGGTGGGGCCCATGTCGTGGCGGCTGATGCCCTGCTCCTGCAACTGGCGTTCCACCACGATCTGCGTGGCGATGCCGGCGTGGTCGGTGCCGGGCACCCAGGCCGTGTTGTGGCCGCGCATGCGGTGGTAGCGCGTCAGGCTGTCCATGATCGTCTGGTTGAACGCATGGCCCATGTGCAGCGTGCCGGTCACGTTGGGCGGCGGCAGCTGGATGGAGAAGGCCGGCTCGCCCGCCTGCGCCGCACCGGTGCCGCGAAAGCCCGCTACGCCATAGCCCCGGCGTTCCCATTCGGGGCCCCAGTGGGCCTCCAGGGCGGCGGGTTCAAACGATTTGGACAGGCTGTCGAGGCCGGGTTGTTGCAGGGGCGTGCTCATGGGTGGGGCAGGGTGGAGAGGCAACCCTGGCGGGGCGCCTCTGCTGTCGAGAGGGTGGAACCCACCATTTTATGCGACACGGGTGCCCGCAGGCCCTGGCTCCCCGGTGATCCATCCGGGCTGGTGTGCCATTCGGTCAGGCACGGCCACCACTTATCCAATTGTTACCTTGTACGGCTGGCACAAAACGGGTGTTTTCCGATAATCCGCGCCAAGGGGTGAGGAAAGGGCGCGCTGCGGGCGTGCCTGGACCCCTTTGCTTCGCCGGATTCCACAAAACCATTCCAACCGTCCGCTCCCGTATGAACATCTCCTCCGCCCTGCGCCTGGGCCTGGCCAAGGTCTTCGGCTATTCGCTGCTGTCGCTGTTCCTGATCCCGCTGGCCGCCTACCTGTTCACCGGCTATGCCCAGCGCGACGAAGACACCCAGTTCCTCGCCCGCATTGGCCAGCGCATCGACGCCGAAAAGGCCATGCCCGCGGCCGAGAAGCAGGCGCAGAAGGATTTCTACCGCGCCAATCCGCCGTCCACCATCTGCACCAACAGGTCGCCCGAGTTGCAGGACTACCGCGAGGCGGTGTGCGAGCAGTACGGCGAGCTGTGGCAGTTCAACCTGGTGCGCAAGGCCTCGTTGTGGACCCTGGTGGCTGGCGCACTGCTGCTGGCCTCGGTGCTGGGCCTCGGTGCCCTGGCCTTCGTGGACCGCAAGATGCAGTACACCAGCTTCGTCACCGGCTGGCACCTGACCACCTGGGCCAGCGCCGCCGCGCTGGTGGTACAGGGGGCGCTGGCGGTCTGGCTGTCGTTCTGGGTCACGGCCTTCTTCTTCCACAAGTATTCGCCCAAGCTCATCATCTTCGTGGGCATTGCGGTGGCCATCGGCGTGCTCATGGCGATCAAGAGCATCTTCACGCGCGTGCAGCTGGACAACGGCGTGGACGGCGAACTCGTGGCCGAGGCCGACGCACCCATCCTGTGGAAGCGCATCCGCCACATGGCAGGTGCCTTCTGGGCCTCCTGCTCCTTAATTTGTAATGCCGGCGAACTTTCTGCAGTGTGCCATGC
>NZ_JBKDTZ010000102.1:0-6721 GCF_046339755.1 Acidovorax sp.
CAGCGCCGCCTGGTGCAGGTGCTCCACCAGCATGCGCGCGGCGGGTGACAGCTTCTTTTCGTCGTGGAAGCAGACGGCAAAGCGCCGCTGCGCCCAACCGTCCGTGAGCGGCAGAACGCGCACGCCCAGGCTCGCGGCCACGGGCTCGGCCACCTCGCGCGGCACCACGGCAATGCCCAGGCCGGCACGCACGCAGCGCATGGACGCATCGAAGGTGCTGACCACAGCGCGGTAATTGACCGGCCGCCCGATGATGGCCTCCGCGCGCGCCAACATGGTGTGCACGGCGGTCGACGCGGGCAGGCCCACGTGGTCGAACGCCAGCGTGTCCTCGAACGCGCAGCGCTTGCGCCGCGCCAGCGGGTGCGACAGCGGGGTGATGATGGCCAGGTGGTCGCGCCGGTAGCTGCGGGTCTGCAGGCCGCCGAGGTCGGCCGTATCCCAGCACACGCCCACGGGCACCACGCCCTCGCGCAGGCTGCGCACCAGCTCGCTGCTCACTGCCTCCTCGATGTCCACGCGGATGTCGCGGTGCGCTGGCACCTGCAGGAAGGCGGCGATGTCGTCGGGCAGGAACTCGGCAATCGAGGACACCGAGGCCAGGATGCGCACCTGCCCCGTGATACCGTTGCCATACGCCGCCATGTCGCGCCCCACGCGGTCGCCCGCGGCCAGCATGGCGCGGGCGTGCTGCAGCAGGATCTCGCCCGCGCCCGTGGGCACCACGCCGCGGCGGCGCCGGTCGATCAGCGCGTGGCCCACCTGCTGCTCCAGCTGCGCCAGGCGCTTGCTGATGGCAGAGGCCACGATGTGGTGCTGCTCGGCGGCACGGGCGATGTTGCGCGCCTCGCAGACGGCGACGAACAGGCGCAAGGTGGTGAGGTCCAGGTCTCGCATGGGTCTAAAAGGGATCTGCCATTCCAGTTTGGAACGCCAAGGCTTCCAGAATACCGCTTTTGCAATGCATCGGGAATGTCTACAGTGCCATCCAAGATCCTGGAGACAACGACATGCCCCCCACGAGCGCCCGCCTGCCCCGCGCCGCCACCATCCGCGAAGTCGGCCTGCGCGACGGCCTGCAGAGCATTGCCACCATCCTGCCCACCGAGCACAAGCGTGCCTGGATCCACGCCGCCCACGCGGCCGGCCAGCGCGAGATCGAGGTCGGCTCCTTCGTGCCCGCGCGCCTTCTGCCGCAGCTGGCGGACACTGGCGAGCTGCTGGCCTATGCCAAGACCTTGCCGGGCTTGTTCGCCTCGGTGCTGGTGCCCAACCTGCGCGGCGCCGAGAGCGCGATTGCGGGCGCAGCCGACCTGATGATCGTGCCGCTGTCGGCCAGCCACGCCCACAGCCTGGCCAACCTGCGCAAGACGCCCGACGAGGTGGTGGCCGAGGTGGCGCGCATCCGTGCGGCACGCGATGCAGCAGGTTCGCGCACCCTGATCGAAGGCGGCGTGGGCACGGCCTTCGGCTGCACGCTGCAGGGCACGGTGGACAAGGCCGAGGTGCTGCGCCTGATGCAGGCCCTGCTCGACGCCGGTGCCGACCGCGTGAGCCTGGCCGACACCGTGGGCTATGCCGACCCCGCCATGGTGCGCGACCTGTTCGAGGACGCCGTGCGCATCGCGGGCGAGCGTTTCTGGTGCGGGCACTTCCACGACACGCGCGGCCTGGGCCTGGCCAATGTCTACGCCGCGCTCGAAGTGGGTGTGGACCGCTTCGACGCCTGCCTGGCCGGCATCGGCGGCTGCCCGCATGCGCCCGGCGCCAGCGGCAATGTCTCGACCGAGGACCTGGCCTACCTGCTGGGCAGCATGGGCGTTGCCACCGGCATCGACATCGCCCGGCTGCTGGAACTGCGCGGCCAGGTGGCCGGCTGGCTGGCCGGCGAGACCCTGCACGGCACGCTGTGGCGCGCCGGACTGCCCAAGACCTTTCCCCAGGCAGCGCTTGCCGCCTGAATTGCCCCGCCACCAGGAATCTGCCATGAGCACCCCCACTGAAGCCCGCCTGCCCCTCACGGGCGTCCGCGTCCTCGAATTCACCCACATGGTCATGGGCCCCACCTGCGGCATGGTGCTGGCCGACCTGGGGGCCGAGGTCATCAAGGTCGAGCCGCCCGGCGGCGACAAGACGCGCGAGCTGCCGGGCCTGGGGATCGGCTTCTTCCGCTCGTTCAACCGCAACAAGAAGAGTGTGGTGATCGACATCGCCACCGAAGAGGGCCGCGCCACCGCAGCCGAGCTGGCAGGCACCTGCGACGTGGTACTGGAGAATTTCCGGCCCGGGCTGATGGCCGGCTTCGGGCTGGACTACGCCACGCTGTCCGCGCGCTACCCGCGCCTGATCTACGTGACACACAAGGGCTTCATGCCCGGCCCCTACGAAAACCGCCTGGCGCTGGACGAGGTGGTGCAGATGATGGGCGGCCTGTCGTACATGACGGGCCCGGTCGGCCGGCCGCTGCGCGCGGGCACCTCGGTCAACGACATCATGGGCGGCATGTTCGGCGCCATCGGCGTGCTGGCGGCGCTGCGCGAGCGCGACTTCACCGGCCGCGGCCAGGAGATCCAGAGCGCGCTGTTCGAGAACTGCGTGTTCCTGGCCTCGCAGCACATGCAGCAGTTCGCCATGACGGGCGAGGCACCGCCGCCCATGCCCTCGCGCGTGTCGGCCTGGAGCGTGTACGACGTGTTCACGCTGGCCGGCGGCGAGCAGCTGTTCATCGGTGCGGTCAGCGACAAGCAGTTCCTCACGCTGTGCCGCGTGATCGAGGCGCCCGAGCTGGCGGCCGACCCGGCCCTGGCCACCAACGCGCTGCGCGTGGCGGTGCGCCCGCAGCTGCTGCACAAGCTCGGCGCCATCCTGCAGCACCACCGCGTGCAGGAACTGGCACCGAAGCTGGAGGCCGCCGGCATCCCCTACGCGCCCATCGTGCGGCCCGACCAGTTGATGGACGACCCGCACCTCAAGGCCAGCGGCGGCCTGGTGCCCATGCAGACCGACGACGGGGGCACCACCGACGTGGTGCTGCTGCCCCTGCGCATGGACGGGCGCCGACCCGGTGTGCGCAGCCCGCTGCCCAAGGTGGGCGAGCACACCGAGGAAATCCTCGCCGGCCTGGCCCGCCGCGCCGACCGCGTACCCGCCTGACCCTTTTCACCACACAAGAATCATCCAGGAGACAAACACCATGCAAGCCACCCCCATCCCCCACCTGAACCGCCGCCGCGCCGCCCTGCTCCTCGCCGGCCTGGCCCTGTGCGGCGCCGCCGCCACCGTGCGCGCCAACGACAAGCCCATCCGCATGGTGCTGCCCGTGGGCGCCGGCTCGGGTGTGGACACCATCATGCGCGCCGCCGCGCCGCAGCTCATCAAGGCGCTGAACGGCCAGCCCGTGGCCATCGAGAACCTGCCGGGGGCCGGCGGCATCACCGGGGCCTCGGTCATCGTGCGCGCGCCGGCCGACGGGCTCACGCTGGGCGTGGTGTCCAACAACCACGTGGTCAACCCCAGCGTGTTCAAGAAGATGCCGTTCGACGCCGTGGGTGACATCACGCCGATCTCCGTCGTCGGCGCCACGCCCTTCGTGCTGGTGGTCAACCCCAGGGTCGCCGCCAAGAATGCCAAGGAGCTGCAGGCCCTGCTCAAGGCCAAACCCGACGGGTACAACTACGCCTCCTCGGGCAACGGCACCATCATCCACCTGGCTGGCGCCATGTTCATGGAGGCTGCGGGCGTGGATGTGCGCCACATACCCTACAAGGGCGTGGGCCCGATGGTCACGGACCTGATGAGCGGCCAGGTCGAGATGGGCGTGGTGGCCCTTCCCGCCGTGCAGGGCCAGCTCAAGGCCGGCTCGCTGCGCGCCATCGGCATCATGGGCAAGCAGCGCGTGCCCTCGCTGTCCGACCTGCCGACCATTGCAGAGCAGGGCTTCCCCGACGTGGACATTGCCGGCTGGTTCGCCGTGGTGGGCCCGGCCAAGCTGCCGGCCGCCGAGGTCAAGCGCCTGCATGCCGCCGTGGTGGCCGCCTTCGCCATGCCCGAAACCCGGGACGCCATGGCCAAGCAGGAGAACATCATCAACCCCATGTCGCCCGAAGCCTCGCTGCAGTTCTTCAAGACCGAGCAGGAGCGCTACGCGCGGCTGGTGAAGAAGGCGGGCGTCACGGTCGAGTAGGAATCTCCCTGGCCGCCGGCAGCGGTATTGCGGGCCGCGCAGGAAACCTGCGCGCGAACCGCCGCACAATGGGCCGTGAAGGCGCGGCCATCGGGGGCCGCGCCCACCCCCACCTTGCACGCCCACACCATGAGCACCCCTTACCAATCCGGCTTTGGAAATGAATTCGCCACCGAGGCGCTCGCGGGCGCCCTGCCCGTGGGCCGCAACTCGCCGCAGCGCTGTCCCTACGGCCTGTATGCCGAACAGCTGAGCGGCACGGCCTTCACCGCGCTGCGCGCGGACAACCGCCGCTCCTGGCTGTACCGCATCCGCCCGTCGGCCATGCACACGCCGTTCGAGCGCATCGACCATGGCCGCATCGTGAGCGACTTCAGCGCCGTGCCCACGCCGCCCAACCAGCTGCGCTGGAGCCCCCTGCCCATGCCCACGGAGCCCACCGACTTCGTGCAGGGCATCGTCACCATGGCCGGCAATGGCGACCCACACGCCCAGAACGGTGCGGCCATGCACCTGTACGCGGCCAACCGCTCCATGGAGCGGCGCGTGTTCTACAACGCCGATGGCGAGATGCTCATCGTGCCGCAGCAAGGCCGCCAGCGCTTCGTGACGGAACTGGGCGTGATCGACGCCGAGCCGCAGGAGATCGTGGTGATACCGCGCGGCGTGCGCTTTCGCGTGGAGCTGCCGGACGGCGAGGCGCGCGGCTACATCTGCGAGAACTATGGCGCCAACTTCCGCCTGCCGGACCTGGGGCCCATCGGCTCCAACGGCCTGGCCAACCCGCGCGACTTCCTCACACCGCATGCCGCCTACGAGGACATCGACGCGCCGCACGAGCTGGTGGCCAAGTTCATGGGCCACCTGTGGGCCGCGAAGATGGAGCACTCGCCCATCGACGTGGTGGCCTGGCATGGCAACTACGCGCCCTACAAATACGACTTGCGTCGCTTCAACGCCATCGGCTCGATCAGCTACGACCACCCGGACCCATCGATCTTCCTGGTGCTGCACAGCGCGTCGGACACGCCGGGTGTGAGCAACATCGACTTCGTGGTCTTCCCGCCGCGCACCCTGGTGATGCAGGACACCTTCCGTCCGCCCTGGTTCCACCGCAACATCGCCAGCGAGTTCATGGGCCTGGTGCACGGCGTCTACGACGCCAAGGCCGAAGGCTTCATGCCCGGCGGCGCCAGCCTGCACAACAGCATGACCGGCCACGGGCCCGATGCCGAGACCTTCGAGAAGGCCAGCAATGCCGATCTCTCGATGCCGCACGCCATCAAGGACACCATGGCCTTCATGTTCGAGACCCGCTGCGTGCAGCGCCCCACGGCGCAGGCCCTGCAGTCGGCCCAGTTGCAGGACGACTACTACCGCTGCTGGCAGGGCCTGCGCAAGCATTTCAACACCGAGCGGCCCTGACCTCGCGGGGCCCAGGCCCCGATGGTCGCGGCCGTGCATCCAAAGTCCCTTCGCATGACCGCAGCTGCCCTGCTCCCTACCCCCACCCTGCTCGCCTGGATGGCCGATGTGCTCATGGCCCAGGGCGTGGCCGCACAGCCTGCCCTGCAGACTGCAGGCCTGCTGCTGCGCACCAGCCTGCGCGGCATCGACACGCACGGCATCTCGCGCCTGCCGGGCTATGTGGAACGGCTCGCTGCCGGCGAGGTGAATCCCCGCGCCGTGCCGCGCATCGAGTCCGATGCCGCCGGCTGGCTGCGCTGCGATGGTGACGGCGGGCTGGGCCAGGTGGTGGCCAGCTTCGCGCTGGAGCAGGCCATGGCCCGGGCAAGCCAGCAGCCCCTGGTGGCCTGCCACATCCGCGCCACCGGCCACCTGGCCGCGCTGGCGGTGTACGTGGCGGCAGCAGCGGAGCAGGGCTTCTTCGCCTTCCTGTGCCAGCGCACGCCGCCGGTCATGGCGCTGCCGGGCGCCAGCGGCCCGGTGATCGGCAACAACCCCCTGGCCTTTGCCTTGCCGCTGGCAAGCCACGCGCCCCTGGTGTTCGACATGGCCAACAGCGTGGTGGCACGCGGCCACGTGGCCCAGGCCGTGCGCGAGGGGCAACACCATATTCCGCCCGAATGGGCGCTGGGCCCCGATGGGCAGCCGACCAGCGACCCCGTCCTCGCCTTGCAGGGCGCCATGCAGCCCATCGCCGGGCACAAGGGCCTGGGGCTGGCGATGCTGGTCGAGTGCCTGGCGGCGAGCATGGGCGGCGTCACCTCGGCACCGGAGGCGGGGGCCGGTACAGCAGGGTCCGCCGCCAACGCCAGCGCCTTTGCGCTGGTGATCAACCCTGCATTGACCACCGGGCGCGAGGCCTTGGATGCCAGCGTACAGGCCTGGATGCAGACCTACCTGGCGGCCAGCGGCCCTGGCGCCCGCTACCCGGGGCAACGCCAGGCCGAGTGCGAGCAGCAGCGCAGCCGCGATGGCGTGCCCGTATCCGCCGGCCTGCTGGCCGAGTTGCGCGCAGTGGGTGAGCGCGCGGGCCGCCCGCTCCCGGCAGGCATCACCCCGTGAGCCTGGCCT
>NZ_JBKDTZ010000103.1:0-4102 GCF_046339755.1 Acidovorax sp.
GACTGGCGAGTTGCCCTACCCCAGCCTCACGGCCAACCTGCACCACGAGATCGAGCTGGTGGTGGCCATCGGCAAGGGCGGCAAGGACATCAAGGCCGCCGATGCGTTCTCGCACATCTACGGCTACGCCACGGGCCTGGACATGACGCGCCGCGACCTGCAGAACGACATGAAGAAGCAGGGCCGCCCCTGGTGCATCGGCAAGGGCTTCGACGCCAGCGCCCCCATCGGTCCCATCACACCCGCCGCGCAGGCCGGCGACGTGGCCAAGGCCGGCATCTGGCTGCAGGTCAATGGCACTGACAAGCAGCGCAGCACCGTGGCCCAGCTGATCTGGAACATCGCCGAGACCATCGAGCACCTGTCGGCCGCCTGGGAGCTGCAACCCGGCGACCTGATCTACACCGGCACCCCCGAAGGCGTGGGTGCCGTGGTGCGCGGCGATACGCTCGAAGGCGGCGTGGACGGCCTTACGGGGCTGAAGTTGAAGGTGGTGTAAACCAGACCGCCCGCCACGGCCCGTCGTAGCGGGCGGTACACTATCATTTTCATAGCTGCGGGCAAGAGTTCCGTCCGGCAGCTCCACGCCATTATCCGCATGACCTTCCGCAGCCCGATCCGACACTGCCGCGCCTGCGGCACCGCCGTGGTGTACCGCCTGCCCGACGACGGCGACACCAAGCAGCGCGCCGTGTGCCCGGCCTGCAACACGGTTCACTACGAGAACCCGCTCAACGTGGTGGGCACGGTGCCGGCGCTGCCCGATGGCCGGGTGCTGCTGTGCAAGCGCAACATCGAACCACGCTGGGGCAAGTGGACCCTGCCCGCGGGCTTCATGGAGCTGGAAGAGACCACGTCGCAGGGCGCCGCGCGCGAGACCGACGAGGAGGCCGGCGCGCAGATCGAGATGGGCCCGCTGTTCAGCCTGCTCAATGTGCGCCGCGTCGGCCAGGTGCACTTCTTCTACCGCGCAACCCTGCAGAGCGAAGAGTTCAACCCCGGCCACGAAACCATCGAGGCGCGCCTGTTCACCGAGGCCGAGATCCCCTGGGACGAGATCGCCTTCCGCACCGTGAAGGAAACGCTGGAGTGCTATTTCGCGGACCGCAAGGCCGGCAGCTTCGGACTGCACTGCATCGACATCGAGTAGCCGGCCCAACGTCGGCAGCCATGCCATGACCACCTGCACCACCCCACCCGACAACCTGCCCACCTACCGCCTGCTGACCGGCCCCGACGACGCGGCCTTCTGCAAGCGTGTGAGCGAGGCCCCAGGCTATGAGCTGTACGGCTCGCCGGCCGCGACCTTCAACGGCGAGCGCGTGATCGTGGCGCAGGCCATCGTCTGGCCCGGGGCCCACCGGCACTAGCCCGGCCCCGTCAGGGCGGCACTTCCGCCCCGGGGATCTGCGCGCTGCCGGGCGCCGGCACGCTCCCCGGCGGGGGCATGGCGGGCGGCATCGGCGGCAGCACCATCTGTTCGGCCGGCGGCGTGGGACCGCGCTGCGGTGGTGCATCGGACGGGTCCGGCTCTCGGATGACGGGGGGCAGCGTTCCCGGAGGCAGCGGCGGCGGGTAGGAGCCCCCGGCGGGCGGCTGCCCAGGCTGGCCCGGCGCGTCGCGGCCGAACAGCTCCATCACCCAGTTGCGCATGCCGGCCATGGCATTGCCTGCGGCACTGGTGTCTTCCTCGTCGATGAAGCGGTCCTTGCCATCGAGCACCTGCGAGCGGAAGGCCTGCTGCACGAAGTCTCCCACCATGGGCAGCGCGCTGTGGGCGCCCTGGCCCCAGTAGTCGCTGCGCAGGGTCACGCGGCCGTCGTTGAAGCCCACCCAGGCACCGGCCACCACGCGCGGGTGCATGAGGATGAACCAGCCGTCGGTGTTGTCCTGCGTGGTGCCGGTCTTGCCCGCCACATCGCCGGTGATGCCGTAGCGCGAGCGGATGGCGCGGCCCGTGCCCTTGTCGATCACGCCGCGCATGGCCGCGCGCAGCGTCTGGGCCGGGCCGGTGGGCAGCACCCTCTCGGCTGCGGGCGGGGTGAAGGTCTGCAGCAGCTTGCCATTGCGGTCCTCGATGCGGGTGATGAGCACTGGCGACACATAGCGCCCGGCATTGGCGATGGTGCCGTAGGCCGTGACCATCTCGCGCAGCGTGACCGGGCTGGTGCCCAGGGCCAGCGAAGGCACCAGCTCCAGCTTGCTTTCGCGCACGCCCATGGCACGGGCCAGCTCGGCCACGTGGGCCGGGCCCACCTTGTGCATGAGCTGGGCGGTGATGGTGTTCTTGGACAGGGCCAGGCCGTCGGCCAGGGTCATGGGCTCGTCGCTGGGCGGGCCGCCATCGGTGGGGCGCCAGACCTGGCCGCCGCCCAGGGGGATCTCCACGGCCTCGTCCATCAACGTGTCGCTGGGCAGCGCGCCCTGCTCGAAGGCCGCGCCATAGACGAAGGGCTTGAAGGTGGAGCCCGGCTGGCGCCGCGCCTGCTGCACGTGGTCGAACGGGTCCTGGCCGAAGTCGCGGCTGCCCACCCAGGCCAGCACCTTGCCGGTGACCGGGTCCATGGCCATGAAGCCGGCCTGCACGCGCGTCTTGTTCTGGCGCAGGGTGCGCATGAAGGCGGTGTCGCCCAGCAGGCTCTTCATCGCCTCGTCGGGCGCGGCGCCCTGCTCCACCGCCGTGCGGTACTCGGAGGTGTCGCGCACGAAGTCCTGCACCAGGTCGGACTGCGGGTTCCAGGCGCTGCGCTGGGCCCAGGCCGTGTCGGCAATGCCCTGCAACTGCCGACCCTGCTTGGCCACGGCCTGGTTGGCCATGGCCTGCAGGCGCGAGTCGATGGTGGTGTGCACCTGCAGGCCGTCCGCATGCAGGTCGTAGCCGTTGGCGTCGGCCCAGGCGATCAGGGTTTTGCGCAGCTGCTGGGCAAAGTGCGGGGCCAGGCCCGTGGCCTCGGTCTGGCGCTCGAAGTCCAGGCGCAGCGGGCGCTTTTGCAGGGTGTCGAACTGGGCCTTGTCGAGCTTGTCGCGCTTGACCATCTGCGCCAGCACGGTGTTGCGCCGGGCCTGTGCGCGCTCGGGGTTCATCACCGGGTTGTAGTAGGCCGTGCCCTTGAGCATGCCGATCAGCGTGGCGCTCTCGAGCAGGTTGAGCTTGTCGGCCGACTTGTCGAAGTAGGTGCGCGCCGCCATCTCGATGCCGAAGGCGTTGTACAGGAAGGGCACGGTGTTGAGATACGTCTCCAGGATCTCGTCCTTGGAGTAGGCCATCTCGATCTTGATCGCGGTGATCGCCTCCTTGAGCTTGCGCGTGATGGTGCGCGAGCGCCCGATCTCTTCCGGGAACAGGTTGCGCGCCAGCTGCTGCGTGATGGTGGAACCACCCTGCGGGTCGCCGCGCAAGGTATGCAGCACGGACGAAAAGGTGCGCCGCCAGTCCATGCCCCAGTGCTCGTAGAAGCGGTGGTCCTCGGTGGCGATGAGGGCATTGACCACGTGCGGCGCCACGCGGTCCAGGGCCACCCATTCGCGGTTGGCCCAGCGGTACTCGGACAGCACCTTGCCGTCGGCCGAGATCAGTTGCGCAGGCCGCTCGGTCTTGGCCTTGGTGATGTCGCTGATGGAGGGGGTGAACGGGATCAGCGCCAGGGTATAGAGCACCAGGGCGGCCGGCAAGACCAGGACGGCAAACAGCCAGGTGCGGCGCCGTGAGCCCCGCACGTAGGCCAGCGCGCGGCCGAAGCTGGCGCCCAGGCGGGTGGCCAGGGAGGAGAGGAAGGGAGGCATCAGGCAAGCCCCTCGGGGGCATCCGGTCGGGAAATCAGGGACAGGGGGAACACGGCGGCGGCCCGATGGGAAACACGCTCTGACTCAGCAAGCCGGCGCAAGTTCTCAGGCGGCCACGCCGCCGGCCAGCAAGGCCAGCATGCCGGCCTCGTCGATCACGGGCACGCCCAGCTCCTCGGCTTTGGCGAGCTGGCTGCCGGCTTCTTCGCCGGGGCAGGCTTCCGGACAGCCTTGCGGGTGCTCGTCCGGCTGGCGCGCACCTTGGCGGAGGAGGCAGCCTTGGCCTTCCCCGATGGGCCGCTCTTGCGGACTGGTCGCT
>NZ_JBKDTZ010000104.1:0-3065 GCF_046339755.1 Acidovorax sp.
GTCGTCAGCACTGATCTCCCGCACTTGAGGCGGGAAGATGGCATCGAACTCGCTCATCGTTACATGGCCGATTTCGACAGAGTCATGCAGCGCAGCCAAGTCGCCGCGCAGGGATTCAATGAGCTTGCTCGTCACAACACACCTCCAGTAGAACGCCGGACTCCAGCGCTTTCGCCAAGTTCTCTGCCGACAGTTCCAGAAACACCTTGCCAGCGAACTGCAACGCCTTCCTTTCGTCCTGAGTGATATTCGCCTTGTTGCTCTTGGGGAACCCATGCAGGAACACATAGCTGCTGCCGATCCGTGCCGACAGCAGCGTCCGATAGCCGCCGCTTTTGCCGCCACCAGGGCGCGCTACCCGCTTCTTGTAGAGAAAGCCGCCTAGGTCAGCATCAACCAGACCGGCCTCCATCTCCTGGACTGCTTTGCACAAAGCGGCGTCAGGTAGCCTTTCGCCAGCCTGCCACCGTGCAAAGTCCCTGCGTTTGAAGACGGTCATATTTGGCACTCCCGAAAACTATACCCGAAACGGGCATGGTTTGCCAGTTCAACTTTCGGCTTTCTCGGCGTTGGAGAGGATTCGCCAGACAATGTCTGGCGGATTGGCTTGTCGTCCATATACAGAAGCATTTCGCTGTTCATGCTGCGGCCTCCTGCGACTGGCGCTGCCCTGCGCCGGTGATGGCCTGACGCCGGCTGGCCACCAGTTCGGCCGCCTCGCGTACTGGCTTGTCTTCGGTGTGGACGTAGTGCATGAACATCGCTACGGTCTTGTGTCCTGTCAGCCTCATCCCTACCTTGGTCGGCACGCCCGAATTGGCAATGTCGGTGGTCGAGCGGTGGCGAATGCCATGCGTGCCGACGTGCGGCACGCCGGCGGCCTTGAGCGCCCGGCACCAGCCGCCGTAGTGCTCGCCAAAGGTCAGGTGCTTGTCCGGGTCGTTGGGCGACGGCAGGACATACGGGCAGCCTTCCCGGCGCGGCGCCGTCGAAAGCAGCCGATAGGCTTCCGCGCTCATGGGCTTGGACATGCCGCCAGTCTTGCTGTCGGGCCAGACCACACGGCGGTTCTCGAAGTCCAGCCAAGCCCATTCAAGTGGGCAGATTTCGGAGCGCCGGGCGGCAAACTCGAATTGCAGCCGGATCGCCAGCGGGATGACGTAGTTCTCCAGCCCTTCGGCCTCCAGCTTATCCAGGTGGCGGTAGATCAGCGCCAATTCGCCATCCACGATGAGCCGGGTTTCCTTGCCCGGCGGGAACATCGGGACATGCCGGCACGGGTTCGTGCCGTCCGGGCGGTAGCCCCACACTTCGGCCAGATTGAACATCTTGCGTAGTACGCCGAATGCCTTGTTTGCCTCGGTCGGCTTGTACGAGAGCTTTTCCATCAGACCGGCAATGTCGGGGCGCTTCACTTCAAGCACCTTCTTGCGACCCAGCAATGGAATGATGCAGCGGTCGATGACGCCCTGATAGCCTTCCTGCGTGCTGGGCTTGTTACGCTTCTTGGAGTAGTCCTCCATGAACTTCTTGCACAGCTCCGCGACGGTGGGCGCCTTGCGCGCCTCGGCCTTGGCGCCGCCGGGATCGCCGCCCCGGCGAACCTCGGCCAGCCAGTCCTGCGCCATGACGCGGGCCTGTTCGACGGTCAGCTCCCCGAACAGGCCCAGGGCGGGCTTGCGACGCTCGCCTGCGTTTGTGCGGTACTGGAGCATGAACACCCGGCGACCCGCCGGAGTGATCTTGCACAGGAAGCCGGGCACCACGGTATCCCGCAGTTCGACCGCCTGCGCCTGGGGTTGCGCCGCCTCTACGGCGGTCTTGGTGAGCTTGATCTTGGCCACGATGACTCCTCGGAAAGACCCGTTTCCAAGAGCCACATGGGAGCCATGAGAGCGGAAGCCGGGTCAGGTTTCGGAAAGCACCGGCATATGATGGACGCGCCTAAGTTATTGATAAACCTGCTGTATCCAGCTTCAGCGCAGTCCAGCGAAGTGCCAGGCTGGAGTCATCGTGAAATAAAAAAGTGCGGGTTAACCCGTAGCTCTTAACCGGGTTTTCTGCACGGAAAGTGAGATCACCCCTAGTAGCGCGTGGGCGCCTCTTCGCCGAATCTGATGAGTACCAAAGCAATCGAACTACTGAGCATGACAACTGGCACTCCATCCATTCCATCGTCTCCATCGAACCCGCAGGACGACGCCATGCCCACCATCTCTACGTGGGCGCCAACAGGCGAGGAACGAGAAGCTCTCCAAGCCCACCTTGTGGAGGCCAGCCCAGATGGAAAGACGGTTTGGGTTCACAGCCCCGGTGGTTCCACGGTAGGGCGGTTCTCAAAAGTCTTCGGCATGGATGTACACACAACTTTCGAGGCGCAGCGCGCTGGCGCGGGAGAGTGTTTGCACTGCACTCATGTGAAGCCGAACCGCGGCGATTGGTTGCTCTTCTGCGAGTTGATCGAGCGACACTACGGCATCGCGGTCGATGTCAACCTGATCGAGATTTGAAGGTGAGGAGGGCGTTCCGCCGGAGCCGCTCGGCCTGGTGCGTGTTCTGTCCAGCGCGGAGGACGAGCCTTGCGCAGCGCGCGCCAAGCGCCTCGCCCGCGTCAAGCGTGCATTGCTCGTGAAGCTTGCAGCTGTCGAAGACAAATCGGACCCGGTAAGGTTCTCGCTCTTGCGGAAAGCGGCTCGGGCGTGAGCACGCTGCGGCAGCTGAAATCCTGCAGGGCCGCAGCAGCCCTCTATAGCCCTAGAACGGTCGCGAGTTTTCCTGTCGCTAGGTTCCAAGGCGCCTGGCGCTCCGGTCAAGCAATAACCCTCTGTGGGTCGTCGCGCGTAGACACAAAATGTAAGTAGTTGTATAACCGTGGTGGCAAGAAAGCGCGACTCGCTTCCAGCCGCATCATCTACCGCAGAGTTCAGGTCGGCTTTTGGCCAGTCGCCAAAATGCTGGCCGCGCCAAACCCCAACGTAGCTCGCCCCGCGACGGCCTGTTTTCAGGTCATCTGTTTTTCTTTTTTGTCCATGGCAGCGAATCCTTTTATTTCTCAAGTAGTGGAC
>NZ_JBKDTZ010000105.1:0-5149 GCF_046339755.1 Acidovorax sp.
GGCTTGGGGCGCAAAGACGGCGGCGCGCCAAGGCACAATGTCGGGATGAACATCGTGATCCTCGACGACTACCAGGACGCAGTGCGCAAGCTCCATTGCGCCAGCCGGCTCGACGCCTACACCGCCAAGGTCTATACCAACACCGTCAAGGGCCTGGGCCAGCTGTCGGTGCGGCTCAAGGATGCCGACATCATCGTGCTGGTGCGCGAGCGCACACAGATCACGCGCCAGCTCGTCGAGAAGCTCCCCCGCCTCAAGCTCATCGCCCAGACCGGCAAGGTCGGCAACCACGTCGACGTGGCTGCCTGCACCGAGCGCGGCATTGCCGTGGCCGAGGGCGTCGGCTCACCGGTGGCACCGGCCGAACTCACCTGGGCCCTGGTGATGGCGGCCACGCGCCGGCTGCCGCAGTACATCTCCAACCTCAAGCACGGGGCCTGGCAGCAGTCCGGGCTCAAGGCGGCCTCCATGCCCGCCAACTTCGGGCTGGGCTCGGTGCTGCGCGGCAAGACGCTGGTCATCTGGGGCTATGTCCGCATCGGCCAGCTCGTGGCCGGCTACGGCAAGGCCTTCGGCATGAACGTGCGGGTCTGGGGCCGCGAGGCCTCGCGTGCCCAGGCCCTGACCGATGGCTACCAGGCCGCCACCACGCGCGAGGAGTTCTTCTCGCAGTGCGACGTGATCTCGGTGCACCTGCGCCTGAACGACGAGACGCGCGGCATCATCTCGCTCGAAGATCTGTCGTGCATGAAGCCCACCTCGCTGTTCGTGAACACCTCGCGCGCCGAACTGGTGGAGTCCGACGCCCTGATCGCAGCGCTCAACCGCGGCCGCCCCGGCATGGCCGCCGTGGACGTGTTCGAGAGCGAGCCCATCCTGCAGGGCCATGCCCTCTTGCGGCTGGAGAACTGCATCTGCACCCCGCACATCGGCTACGTGGAGCAGGACAGCTACGAGCTCTACTTTGGTGCGGCCTTCGACAACGTGGTCAACTTCATCAAGGGCACGCCGACCAATATCGTGAACCCGGGCTCGCTGCAAGTGCGCCGCTAGCCCAACCAACCGCTTGCATGCACCGGATCGACCGATCCGGCACCAACGAAAAAGGCTTCCCGAGGGAAGCCTTTTTTGCTCTGTGGTGCGCCGCCCGAAGGCAACGCTCCCACACGGATTGCATTCGACCGGATAACTAGGCGGGGAGCCGCAGACAGTGCTGTAGCACGGCAAGGCTCCGGAGCGACGTTAGCCGGTTGAAGGCAAGTCCGTGCCTCAGTTCAGAGGGGTCTTCTTGCCATCCTTGTAGTTGTACAGGGTGATGGCAGGGTTCTTCATTTCGCCGTTGGGTTCGAAGGCGATCGTCGAGGTCACGCCCTTGAAGCTGGACTTGAGCAGCTCGGGGGTGTAGACCTTGGGGTCGACCGAGTTGGCGCGCTTCATGGCATCCACGATCAGGAACGTGGCGTCATAGGTGTAGGGGCTGTACACCTGGAACTGGTTGGGGTACTTGGCGTCGTACTTGGCCTTCCAGGCCGTGCCGCCAGGCATCTTGGCCAGCGATGCGCCGCCTTCGGCGCAGATCACGTTGGCCAGGGTCTTGGCGCCAGCGGCCAGCTTGGCGATTTCGGCCGTGCAGATGCCGTCGCCGCCGAAGTACTTCACATTGCCCATGCCCAGCTGCTCCATCTGGCGCAGCATCGGGCCGCCTTGGGGGTCCATGCCGCCGTAGAAGATGGCATCGGGGTTCTTGGCCTTGATGGCGGTCAGGATGGCCATGAAGTCCGTGGCCTTGTCGGTCGTGAACTGCTCGTCCACCACCTTCATGCCCTTGGCGGCAGCGGTCTTCTTGAACACGTCGGCAACGCCCTGGCCGTAAGCGGTGCGGTCATCGATGATGGCGACCGACTTGAGCTTCAGCGTGTCCACGGCGTAGGCAGCCAGGCCAGCGCCCAGGGCGTTGTCGTTGGCGATGATACGGAACGTGGTCTTGTAGCCTGGCTTGGTCAGGTTGGGGTTCGTGGCCGCGCCGGTCACGTGGGGGATGCCGCAGTCGTTGTAGACCTTGGATGCGGGGATGGTGGTACCGGAGTTGAGGTGACCGACCACGCCAGCGACCTTGGCGTCGCACAGCTTCTGTGCAGCGGCAGTGCCTTGCTTCGGATCCGCAGCGTCGTCTTCTGCCTGCAGCTCGAACTTGATCTTCTTGCCGCCGATCGTCACGCCTTGTGCGTTCAGCTCTTCAATGGCCATGCGGGCGCCATTTTCGTTGTCCTTGCCGTAGTGGGCTTGGGCGCCGGAAACCGGAGCCACGTGGCCGATCTTGACCACCTGCTCTTGTGCAGAGGCCACACCAGCAGCAGCCGCGATAGCAGCAACCACGGTCAGTTTCAACTTCAATTGCATATCAATCTCCAGTAAAGATAAACGCTGAGAAATGTTCTTGTGTCTCAACGCAGGCGAACATATCGCAATTTACGGGCCAGATCATTAGGGAACACGATTAAATGTGGGAGAAACCACAGGGGAATACCCTGTCATCCCTTTGTCGGCGCGGTGTGGCTGCCTGCGAGCTCATCGGCGACGGCCTCGTACACGGCGTGGCGGACCACGGATTCGATCTCCTCGCGCAGCCGCGGAAGCACTGAACGCGTCTGTTCCTGCACCACGATGGCGATGGCATCGCGCAGGCGCTGGTCCAGCACCACGTCCACGCGCTGCATGACCCGGTGCACCATGTACTCCTCCATGCCCTCCGGCAGTGCGCGCGCCGCGGCGGGCTGCCCTGCATTGGGGCCCGCCGCCGCTGCAGCCACAGGCATGGCCGGTGCAGCCTGCTCCGGCCGCGCTGCTGTGGAGGCAACAGGCACGGAAGGAGCGGTTGCTGCAGTGATCTGCGCGCGGCGCAGCGCCAGGGCCTCCAGGGCGCGGCCGGCCGCCTGCGTCACCGGCGAAGAGGCTGCGGGCGTGGCGGCAGCAGGTTGCCGCACCGGGGCGGGCTGCGGCACAGCACTGCGGCTGGCGGATGGAGTCGTCGCGGGAGCCACGGGAGCGGACACCGCCGGGGCCGGGCGAGCGGCAGCAGGCACAGGCGTTGCCACCGGCGGCCTGGCGGCCACAGGCAACGGTACCGCGCCCGGCACTTGCACCACTTCAGTGAGCGTGGGTACGAAACGGGGCGGCGTACGGGGTGGCGTGGTGGCCATCAGCCGCCTTTCAGCACCAGGTCGTGGCGCACGATGGCATAGCCGCGCGAGGCATAGTGGCGCCAGCGGTTGCGCGCCTGCCCGCGGTCTTCCTCGTCATGGGCGCTGACCACTTCGATCAGCTTCTCGAAGCGGCCAAAGCCCTCGGGCACCTCGGCGCCCAGGTTCAGCAGCACCTCGTGGTGCGGCGCGCCCTGCACGTCGGAGGTCAGCAGCACCGGGGAGGCCAGGCGCAGGTCTTCATCGGCCGCATCGGTGCAGTGCGCGACGAAATCCTGCGGCGCCATGCTCCACATCTGCCGGTCCAGCGCCGCCAGCACATGGGCCGGTCCGGCGATCACCAGGCGCGCGTCGGCACGCAGCACCTTGCGCGCGAACCGGCAGCCATAGGCCACCTTGTCCGGCGCATTGAAATGGAAGGCAACCTCGGTCATCGCGGCTCAGGTGGCCTTGGCGCGTACGCGCTTGGCGGCGGGCTTGGGCGCCGCGGCAGCGTCCGCCTCGCGGTCCAGCAGGTACTGCACCAGCAGGCCGACCGGGCGGCCCGTGGAGCCCTTGGCCGCACCGCCCTTCCAGGCCGTGCCGGCGATGTCCAGGTGCGCCCAGGGCATGTCGCCCACGAACTTCTGCAAAAACTTGGCCGCCGTGATGGCGCCGCCCGCGCGGCCGGCCACGTTGCCCATGTCGGCAAAGTTGCTCTTGAGGCCATCGGCGTAGTCGTCGTCCAGCGGCATGCGCCAGCAAGGGTCCTGCGCGGCATCGCCGGCCACCTGCAGGGCCTGGGCCAGGTCTTCGTTGTTGCTGAACAGGCCGCTGCGCACACCGCCCAGCGCGATCACGCAGGCGCCGGTGAGGGTGGCGATGTCCACCACCGCCGCCGGCTTGAAGCGCGTGGCGTAGGTCAGTGCGTCGCACAGCACCAGGCGGCCTTCGGCGTCGGTGTTGAGCACCTCGATGGTCTGGCCGCTCATGCTGGTCACCACGTCGCCGGGCTTCACGGCCCGGCCATCGGGCATGTTCTCGCAGGCGGGAATCAGGCCGACCACGTTGATCGCGGGCTGCAGTTCGCCCAGGGCACGGAACACGCCCAGCACGCTGGCGGCACCGCACATGTCGAACTTCATCTCGTCCATCTCGGCCGCCGGCTTGATGGAGATGCCGCCGGTATCGAAGGTGATGCCCTTGCCCACCAGCACCACCGGGGCCTGGTCCTTGGCGCCGCCGCTGTAGCGCAGCTCGATGAAGCGCAGCGGCTCCTCCGAGCCCTTGGCCACTGCCATGAAGGAGCCCATGCCCAGGCGTTCGACCTCGGCCGGACCCATCACCTTGCACTGGATGCGCGGCTGCTTGGCCAGGGTCTTGGCGGCATTGGCCAGCAAGGTGGGCGTGGCGTGGTTGGCGGGCCGGTTGCCCCATTCGCGCGCGAATTCCACCCCCTCGACCAGGGCCACGCCCTGGTAGAAGGCCACGCGCACCTCGGAGGGGTCGGGCACGCCCACCACCACGCGCGAGAGGCTGCGCGCCTCGGCCTTGGGCTTGGTGGTGGTGTAGACATAGCTCGCATCGGCCACGGCCTGCACCGCCGCGCACACCGCGTCGGCCTGGGCGCTGGCGGCAAAGCACAGCACCACGCGCTTGGTCTGGGGCGCCTTGAGGGCCGAGGCGGCCGCGCCCAGCGCCTGGCGCACGGACCGGGCCGTGCCGTCGCCCACGCCCAGCAGCAGCACGCGGCGCGCGGCCACGGCAGGCCCCTGGTACAGCGGCAGGCTCTTGCCCGGCGTGGCGGACAAATCGCCTTGCTTGAGCGCCAGGGCCGCCAGCGTGGACAGGGCATCGCGCCCGGGCTTTAAGCCCACTGGGAGAAACACGACCAGCTGGTCTCAATTCTCGGAGTCAGCAGCCTGCAACTCCACGGACTACAGATCATAGTTCATACTCGGTGGTTTCCT
>NZ_JBKDTZ010000106.1:0-11322 GCF_046339755.1 Acidovorax sp.
CCCCTGGCCGAACTGATCAAGGATCTCTTTGGGGATGGACGGTAGCGCTGGCGCTACCCTCTTGGGCTTGTTCAACTTGCTTGGCATACATGCTCCTGTCGTCATGCTATGCCCTGAACACAAAATTTCTGACAGTCTCCCGTCGGCCGTCTTCCCCTATGACCGTCAGAGCAACCGGCGAGCCCACCGCCCCCCGCAGACGCAGGAGAGCTTGGTTCAACGCCATTCCACGCGTTAGCACTCCATCAATAGACACGAGCCTGGCACCAGGGCGGATAGCGGCCATCTGAGCAGGAGAGCCTTCGATCACATATTCCACCCTGGGAAATCCCTCGCCCTGTTGCTCCTGAACGATCATCATGCCCACGTCGGCCGCAGGCGAGGTGACGCCCCGATAGGCCGAGTGACCAGGAAACCTGAGAAGCGCCGCCACCTCCGCCGCGCCGAGATCCCACCACTCGTATGAGCGCAGCCTCAGGCCTGCATGGTGCAATTGTCCCAGGTAGGCATCAAACCGTGCGGGCCTGTCATCCGCACATTTCCTGAGCGCAACTCTCACGGAACTTTGATCCACACTGGCCACTGATGCAGCAAAACGTACGCCCGCCTTCAAAGCCGATGCCACCAACTGCGGATCACAACTGAGAACAAGGAAGTCAGATACTTCTTGCCAGCCTTTGGCATCAATTCTGGGACCCGCATGCCCGAGCACAAGCGCCCTGACCCAATCGGGCCTACCGACAGAGCCCAAAAGAGCCTTGACCAATATTGCCGCATTACCTGGCTCCAAGGCACTGCGATCAACAGGCAGAACGTCCAAGACCCAATTTCCGGGCCCCGGATCACCGATCAATGCGCCATAAATATCTCCCCTGGCGCTTATGTCACCAAAGCGTCCTTTGTAATCTGCCGCAATCTTGCGCCGCAGCGCAGATGCATCGGCAGGCAGCGAAAGCAACAAGTGCCGAATCACCTTGGGATCGCCGTAACTGCCAGAATCGAAGAGTGCGACACGCGAAGCCAGCGATAGTTCGCCCAACTGCGCCAGATCGACAATCATCTGAGCGCTCTCCCCCGGTGAAACGATGGAAAGATGCAAATCCACCCAAAAAGCCAAGGGTCGCCCCAGAAGAGATGGGGGACACGGCAAAGTGGCCTCCCTTACCTTGCCAGAAGTGCAATGGCGCGAGGACCAGCGCTTGAGCACCGAAGGCGATGCCGCCTCGCCAACACCCATTGTCAGGCGCCAACCGGACCGCACCATGTCCTCCAATACACTGCCAAAGTTGCCCCGGGCCATCGATTCCATCGTCGACACTGAGGCAGGGTGCGTTTGCGGCGGCACAGGAGCTCCCAGCGCCCGCAACTCCCAGTACATACGCTCGCCGCGAGCCTCCACCTTGCCACCCAATTGAAGAGCCCAATCTATCGCGGTCAAACCCTTATCCCCTCCGCGCTCATCCATGCGGGCTCCCTCAACAGCTATCTGCTTGACGATCTCTATGTCGTGCGCCATGACCGCTTGGTTCAAGCGCCGCTCCCTCGGGAAGTCAAAAAGGCGGTACTCTGCAGGAAGATCATTGCCCGGCTGAAGCAAACGCAACCCCCTGTCGGAATACTGCCAACTCGCACCCCGATCCATCGTGCGGTAAACCTGCCCTTCAACCCAAGCCACCAATGCGACCGATGAATCCCGCGGATGCAAGGCAATGGCAGAAGGATGCCAGGAATCGGCCATTCCGCTCCCTCCCGCAGCCGACCACGTCAAACCTCCATCCATGCTGTGAAGCTGCGTGCTGAAGTCTTGCGAAGTCGATACTCCACCGGGATACTTGTTCCTATTTGTGCAGGTGGCAAACAGGTATGCCGGATCGGCGGGCGATTGAAGGGGTGGATGGCAATGGTCCAGAAATTTTCCACGCGTCTCGTAAGGAGACAACATGGAAACCTGCTCCCAGGGGCCTGATTTCTCGCGAAGCCACCAGTATCTTTCAGACTTCACCAGCACACGGTCGCCTGCAAGGGAGGCAATACGCAATGGTCTGTGACCCGCTGGAAAGTTGGTGGGATGCCACTCAAAACCGTCTTCAGATCTCCAGACCTCGTTCTTGTCTGTAGCTATGTAGAACGCCTCCCCGTTGGCAGACAGAGCACTCTGCATTATCGACCCCGCCGGATTTGGTGCCACCTCCCAGGACGCACCATTGTTCCGGCTTGCCCATGTCTCGCCACCGAGCAAAGCGATCCAAAGGCCCGGTCGGGAAGGGTGCACCGCAAAACCCTCGAAGCGCCCCGGCTGGAGGCCATACTTCACGCGCCTCTCATTCCAGGTGCGGCCACCGTCCACAGATTCGAGGTACTGGGTGTTTTGGCTTGACCCAAACTCGCGCAGGGCCAATATTCGGTTCGGATCGTGGGGATCCATAAGGATCTTGCTGAACCCACGGCCTGCATTCAACGCACGCCAGGAAGAACCACGGTCAGTCGAGATAAATATGCCGTTGCTGAGATTAATGCCGAACACGGTGTCCGGACTCGAGTCGACATAGGCAAGGCCCGTCAAGCTCACACCGACGCTGACGGGAAAGCTCGCTACCGCATTTGACGCAGCCAATACTGCGATCAGGACAAAACTGCAGATTCCCGCCCGGAAAAGCATCCAGGAGCGAGCCCCTTCCAAAAAAAGCTTCTTTGCATTCATCCCAACCCTCTCCTTTTGTCCCCTATGCTATCGAATCAGTACCCACAACGATGCGGAATCCGACCATGGCCGAACCACTCCTGATAGCCAAGCACGACACCACCGAATGCCACCTGCTTCCGGGGCTGGCCAACCGGCACGGGCTCATCACCGGGGCGACGGGCACCGGCAAGACGGTGACGCTGCAGACCCTGGCCGAAAACTTCTCGCGCATTGGCGTGCCGGTGTTCATGGCCGACGTCAAGGGCGATCTCACGGGTGCCAGCCAGCCCGGCAGGATCGGCGAGAAGCTGGCCGCCACGCTCAAGGAGCGCGGCCTGGAGCTGCCCGCCCCGCTGGCCTGCCCGACCACGCTGTGGGACGTGTTCGGCGAGCAGGGCCACCCGGTGCGCGCCACGGTGTCGGACATGGGCCCGCTGCTGCTGGGGCGCATGCTCAACCTCAACGAGACGCAGCTCGGGGTGCTCAACCTGGTGTTCAAGATCGCCGACGACAACGGCCTCTTGCTGCTGGACCTCAAGGACCTGCGCGCCATGCTGCAGTATGTGGGCGACAACAGCAAGGAATTCACGACCGAGTACGGCAACGTGAGCGCGGCCAGCGTGGGCGCCATCCAGCGCGGGCTGCTGCAGATCGAGCAGCAGGGCGGCACGCAGTTCTTCGGCGAGCCCATGCTCAACATCCAGGACTTCATGCAGACCGTCGATGGCCACGGTGTGGTGAACATCCTGGCGGCGGACAAGCTCATGAACGCGCCGCGCCTGTATGCAACCTTCCTGTTGTGGATGCTGTCCGAACTATTCGAGCAATTGCCCGAGATCGGCGACCCCGAGCAGCCCAAGCTGGTGTTCTTCTTCGACGAGGCCCACCTCTTGTTCAACGAGGCGCCCAAGGTGCTGGTCGAGCGCATCGAGCTGGTGGTGCGCCTGGTGCGCTCCAAGGGCGTGGGCGTGTATTTCGTCACGCAGAACCCCCTCGACATTCCTGACAGCGTGCTGGCCCAGTTGGGCAACCGCGTGCAGCATGCGCTGCGCGCCTTCACCCCGCGCGACCAGAAGGCCGTGAAGGCCACGGCCACCACCATGCGGCAAAAGCCGGGCCTCGATATCGAGACCGCCATCACCGAACTGGCCGTGGGCGAGGCACTGGTGAGCTTTCTCGACGCCAAGGGCCGCCCCAGCGTGACCGAGCGCGTCTTTGTTTTGCCGCCGGGCAGCCAGCTCGGCCCCATCACCCCGCAGCAGCGCCAGGCGCTGATGGCCAGCTCGCTGGTGGCGGGCGTGTACGAGAAGGTGGTGGACCGCGAGTCGGCCTACGAAAAGCTCAAGGGCCGCACGGCCGATGCGGGCGGCGCGCAGCAGGCCGCGGCCGGCAAGGGCGGCGCGGTGGCCGCGCCCGCAGAGGAAGGCGGCGGCCTGCTGGGCGGTCTGAACGACGTGCTGTTCGGCTCCACCGGCCCGCGCGGCGGCAAGCGCGACGGCCTGGCCCAGACCATGGCCAAGTCGGCCGTGCGCACCATGGGCACCACGCTGGGCAAGGAGATTTTGCGCGGCGTGCTCGGCAGCGTGTTTGGCGGTGGTGGCAAGCGGCGGTGAGCCCGTCAAAAAATAGTCACATCCGCCCCCTGAAAAAGAGGTACAACCCCGGAAAACAGACACACAACAAGGTCAAAGGGGGAAGCCGATGGGCAAGATCGACAACCTGCTGGTGCGCTACGGCGGCAACGTGGTGCAACTGGCGATTGCAGTGTGGGCCCTGGCCGCGGTGGCGGCCTTTGCGGGGCTGCTGCGGCCCAACTGGCGCTGGGCCATCTACCTGGTGTGCACGGTGGTGGTCACCGCCATCGTGGTGCAATGGACACGCACGGTGCGCGAGCGCTACATCCGCGAAGCGAAACTGCCCGCCTACCTGAAGCGCAAGCTGCGCGAGACCTACCCGCACCTCAGCCAGAAGGACTGCGAATTGGTGGAGCGCGGGCTGCGTCAGTTCTTCATGGCCTGCATGCGCAGCCGCAAGCAGTTCGTGGCCATGCCATCCAAGGCGGTGGATGCGCTGTGGCATGACTTCATCCTGCACACCCAGGCCTACAAGACCTGGTGCCACAACGCGCTGGGCTTTTTTCTGCACCACACGCCGGCCGAAGCCCTGGGCGCCAAGGCAAAGAACAACGATGGCCTGCGCCGCGCCTGGTTCTGGGCCTGCAAGGACGAGGCCATCAACCCCAAGGCCCCGAGCCGGCTGCCCCTGTTGTTTGCGCTGGACGCCAAGATGGCGATTGCCGGCGGCTTCGTCTACGTGCCAGACTGCAGCAACATTTTGGCCCGGAGCGCCGCCGGCGGCGATGGCAGCGGCACCTACTGCGGCACCAGCTTTTCGGACGGCAGCCACAGCGGCAGCTCGAATGACTTCGGCGGCGCGGACAACTCCTCTTCGTCGAGCAGCTCCAGCGACAGCAGCGATGGCGGCAGCGGGGGCGATGGCTGTGGCGGCGGGGGATGCGGCGGTGGTGGGGGGGACTGAGCACGGTCCTTGCAAGTACCCTGATCGGGACCCCAATATCCGTTCAGCCCCCCGGCAATAACCACACCCGTACAATGGACAGCTTCTCAACTTCAAGGGAACTGTCTGTTCCCTGTCTATGGAAATCGCAATACTTTTCGCCCTCATCCTCTTGAACGGCGTGTTCGCCATGTCGGAGATCGCACTGGTCACGGCACGGAAGGCCCGGCTGCAAAAGCTGATTGATGAGGGCGATAGCGGCGCTGCCGCTGCCGTGAAGCTGGGCGAAGACCCCACGCGTTTCCTCTCCACCATCCAGATCGGCATCACGTCGATCGGCGTGCTCAACGGTATCGTCGGCGAAGCCGCCCTGGCAGCCCCCCTGGCCGCCTGGCTGGCCTCGCTGGGCGTACCCGCCCCCTATGGTGGCTATGCCGCCACGGGCCTGGTGGTGGTGCTGATCACCTACTTCTCCATCGTCGTGGGCGAACTCGTGCCCAAGCGCATCGGCCAGTCGCACCCCGAGACCTTTGCACGCCTGGTCTCGCGCCCCATCAACTTCCTGGCGGTGGCCACCAAGCCCTTCGTCATCCTGCTGTCCACTTCCACGCGCACGCTGCTGCGCCTGTTGGGCGTGAAGGAGACCAGCGGCAGCCCGGTGACCGAGGAAGAGATCCACGCCATGCTGGTCGAAGGCACGACGGCCGGTGTGATCGAATCGCACGAACACACCATGGTGCGCAACGTGTTCCGCCTGGACGACCGCCAGATCGGCTCGCTCATGGTGCCGCGCGGCGACGTGGTCTGCCTAGACCTGGACCTCTCCTTCGAGGAGAACCTGAAGATCATCGAGGAGTCGGACCACGCCCGCTTCCCGGTGGTGCGCGGCGGCATGGACAACATCCGCGGTGTGCTCAATGCGCGCCAGTGGCTGTCGCGCACCATCCGCGACAAGGCTCACAGCCTGGCCGAGCAGCCGCTGCAGACGGCGCTGTACGTGCCCGAGACCATCACCGGCATGGAGTTGCTCGACAACTTCCGCCTGTCGGACGTGCACATGGCCTTCGTGATCGACGAGTACGGCGAGGTGCAGGGCATCGTCACGCTGCAGGACCTGATCGAGGCCATCACCGGCGAGTTCCAGCCGCGCGACCCCGAGACCTCGTGGGCGCTGCAGCGCGAGGATGGCAGCTGGCTGCTGGACGGCCACATCCCCGTGCCCGAACTCAAGGACCGGCTGAACCTGGATTCCGTGCCCGAGGAAGAGCGCGGCCGCTACCACACCCTGAGCGGCATGATCATGCTGCTGACCGGCCGCCTGCCCAAGGTGACCGACACCGTGGAGTGGGAGGGCTGGAAGCTCGAGGTGGTGGACATGGACGGCAAGACCATCGACAAGATCCTGGCCAGCCGGATGCCCGTGCCCGAGCTGGCAGACGCCACGGAAACCACCGACGGCTGACCGCCGCCCTGCCCCATCCGCCACGCGGCGGATGCTGGCAAACCCGAGGCCGCCCCTCTTCAGTCGCACACGCGACCTTGACGGCGCGGGCACGGGGCCTACAGTGTTCGCCCATGAACACTGCTGCTCCCACACTCACCTGCTTCTCCCTGACCACCACCGGCCATGTGGCCCACCTGGTGCTGAACCGGCCCGAGGCCATGAACACCATGCACCCCACCTTCTGGCGCGAGCTGGATGCGGTGCTGGTGCACCTGCACCGCAGCGGCGAGGCGCGCGCCTTGGTCATCAGCAGCACCGGCAAGCATTTCAGCGCCGGCATGGCGCTGGAGACCTTTGGCGGCGCCATCACCATGGACGACCAGAGCCCCGAGGGCCGTGCCGCCATCTTCGACCTGCTGACCGACATGCAGCACACCTTCACGCGGCTGGAGGAGCTGCGCATCCCGGTGATCATGGCCATCCACGGCGGCTGCATCGGCGGTGCGGTGGACATGGTGACGGCCGGCTGCATCCGCTATGCCACGGCCGACGCCTTCTTCTGCATCCAGGAGATCAACATCGGCATGGTGGCCGACGTGGGCACGCTGCAGCGCCTGCCCAAGCTCATTCCCATGGGCGTGGTCAAGGAGCTGGCCTACACCGGCCGGCGCATGCCCGCACAGAAGGCCCTCTCCCATGGCCTGGTCAACGAAGTCTTCGATACGCAGGAGGCCATGGTCGCCGCCGCGCTGCAGTGCGCAGCGGAGATCGCCAGCAAGCCGCCCGTGGCCATCTGGGGCACCAAGCAGGCCGTGAACTATGCGCGCGACCACTCGGTGGAGGACAGCCTGCGCCAGATGGGATGGCTGCAGGGCACCATCTGGAGCAACCGGCACGTGCAGGAATCGGTCACGGCGATGAAGCAAAAGCGCGCGGGGGACTTCCCTGCGCTGACACCCCTGCAGCGCTTTTCTGAACTCGGCTAACTCCGGTCGCTGCGCGCCAAGCGGTATTCCAGGCGGCGCAGCACCGTGGTCAGCGCAAGCGTCATGCACCAGTAGGCCAGCGAGATCGCCAGGTACGGCTCCCAGTAGCGCGCATAGGCGCCTGCCACCGTGCGCGCCGCATAGGCCATCTCGGCCAGGCCGATGGCCGAGACCAGGGACGTGTCCTTGAGCAGCGCGATCATGTTGTTGCCCAGCGGCGGCAGCATGCGCCGGAAGGCCTGGGGCAGCACCACGTAGCGCAGCACCTGCAGCGGCGTGAAGCCCAGCGAACGTCCGGCATCCGACTGCCCGCGCGCAATCGACTGGATGCCGGCACGGAACACCTCGGAGATGTAGGCCGCCGAGTTCAGCGTGAGCGCCGCGATGCCCGAGATCAGCGCTCCATGCTCCTGCTTGAGCGTGCGCGCCAGGTCGCCATCGACCAGCAGGCCCGACACCGGGTGGATGAACAGCGGCATCACCGCAAAGTGCATGAGCAAAATCTGCACGAACAGAGGCGTGCCGCGGAAGAAGCTCACATACACGGTGGACGGCCAGCGCAGCAGAAAGCGGCACACCCAGTTCCACGGCGCATGGCGCGCCTGCGCCAGCCGCGCCAGGGCCAGCACCAGGCCCCACGATCCGCCCAGCGTGACGCAGATGACCGTCATGCACAGCGTCATCCAGGCGCCTTTGAAGAACAGCTCGCGGTACTCCACCAGGATGTCCGGCCGGAACCAGCCAAACCACAATTCGGGTTGCTCCATGCTTCTCTCCTTCTACCCAGGGCGCGCAGCGCGACAACCCTTCGTCAGAAAACAAAAAAGCGGCCGCATGGCGGCCGCTGCAAGTGACTTGATCGGAACCCGGCTCAGCGGCCTTTGTATTCTTTTGCGAACCACTTCTTGTAGATCTCGCCGTAGCTGCCATCGGCGCGCACGGCGGCCAGGCCGGCGTTGAGCTTGTCCTGCAGGGCCTTGTCGCCCTTCTTCACGACGATGCCGAAGCCTTCTTCGGGGAAGGACGGGTCTTCCACCGTCTTGAGCGCTGCATTCTGGCTCACGCGGTAGGCGATCACGCCGTTGTCGCCGATGGCGGCGTCCACGCCGCCGCCGGCCAGCTCGGAGATGATGAGCGGCGTGCTCTCGAAGCGGCGGATGTTGGCGCTGGTCTTGCCGAATTCGCGCGAGGCCACGTCGTCGGCCGTGGAAGCGTTCACCACGGCGATCTTCTTGCCCGCCAGGTCCTTGAGCGAGGCCACGGTGCTTCCCTTGGGCACGGCGATGAGCTGGTGGGCCGCAAAGTACGGGGCCGAGAAGTCGTAGCTCTGGCGGCGCTTGTCGTTGATGGTCACGCCGGAGATCACCAGGTCCACGTCGCCATTGTTCAGCGCCGCGAAGATACCGCTCCAGGGCGTGTTCACGACCTTGATCTTGAGATTCTGGTGCTTGGCGATGGCGTTGATGATGTCGATGTCGAAGCCGACGATCTGCTTGTCCTTGTTCTCGAACGCGAAGGGTGCATAGGTCGCGCTGGAGGCCACGGTGAGTTCACGGGCCTGCGCGTGGGCAACCAGCGAAACACCGAACGAGGCGGCCAGGCCGAGGCCCAGGGTGGCAATGCGGCGGGAGATGGACATGGTGGGCCCTTGGGGAAAGTCGGAAAAAGGGGGCAGTATATCCATGCCCCAGGGGGACTGGCATCAATATTCATAGCGGCACACGCCCTGTTTCTGGGCCTTGCGCTCCCCCTGTGGTCAAAAGTCAGGCAGTCTTATGATGGATGGAATAGTTGAGCCCCTTCGGCCCTGAAAGATTCCACTATGAGCAATGCCAGCCTCCCTCCGCCCACCTACGCGGATGTTGTTTCTGCCGCACAGCGGCTCGCTGGCGTGGCCCACCACACGCATGTGCTGCGCTCCAACATGGCCGACGCGCTGCTGGGCACGCAGGTGTTCTTCAAGTGCGAGAACCAGCAGCGCACGGGCTCGTTCAAGTTCCGCGGTGCCTACAACACCCTGGCGCAGTTCAGCGACGAACAGCGCGAGCGCGGCGTGCTGGCCTTCTCGGCCGGCAACCATGCGCAGGCCATCGCCCTGTCGGCCCGGCTGCTGGACATGCCCGCCCTGATCGTGATGCCCGAGGATGCCCCCGCCACCAAGATGGCAGCCACACGCGAGTACGGCGCCCAGGTTGTCACCTACGACCGCTACACCGAGGACCGCGAGGCCATCAGCCAAAAGCTGGCAGAAGAGCGCGGCATGACCCTGGTGCCGCCCTTCGACCACCCGCATGTAATTGCCGGCGAAGGCACCGCCGCCAAGGAGTTTCTGGAGGAAGTGCCCGACCTCGACTACCTCTTCGTGTGCGTGGGCGGCGGCGGCCTGCTGGCCGGCAGCCTGCTGGCGGCCGAGGCCCTGGCGCCGGGCTGCCGCGTGGTGGGCGTGGAGCCCGAGGCCGGCAACGACGGCCAGCAGTCGTTTCGCACGGGGCAGCTGGTGCAGATCCCCACGCCGCACACCATTGCCGATGGCGCGCAGGCCCGCTCGCTCGGGCAGATCACCTTTCCCATCATCCAGCGCCTGGCCGAGGACATCGTGACCGCCACCGACGAGCAGCTCGTCGAGGCCCTGCGCTTCTTTGCCGAGCGCATGAAGCTGGTGGTGGAGCCCACAGGCGCACTGGCCTTTGCCGGCGCACGGCATGGCGGCGTGGACGTGCGTGGCGCGAAGGTGGGCATCCTCATCAGCGGGGGGAATGTGGACTTGGCGCGCTATGCGCGCTTTCTGGGGGATTGACTCCCCCCGAAGCGACTGCGTCGCCTCCCCCTCAGGGGGCGGCCCCGGCGGCCCGGCAAAGCCGGCTCCGCGGGGCCACTGGTGTTGGGTCACGCCAGTTTCCACGCCTAAGAGCCAAAGGGACGTCAAAATACGGCCACCGCTATTCATTCACCTCTGCATAACAAAGGCCGCGCCATGAGCACCGCTACCAACAACGTCACCGTCATCAAGCACCCCCTCGTCCAGCACAAGCTCACGCTGATGCGCCGCAAGGACGCCAGCACCAACAGCTTTCGCCGCCTGCTGGGCGAGCTGAGCACGCTCATGGCCTATGAGGTCACGCGCGACATGCCGCTGCAGGACATCGAGATCGAGACCCCGCTGGAGACCATGACCAGCCAGGTGATCGACGGCAAGAAGCTGGTGCTGGTCTCCATCCTGCGCGCGGGCAACGGTTTTCTCGACGGCATGCTCAACGTGGTGCCCGGCGCGCGCGTGGGCCACATCGGCCTGTACCGCGACCCGGCCACGCTGCAGCCGGTGGAGTACTACTTCAAGATGCCGTCCGAGATGGACGAGCGCGACATCATCGTGGTCGACCCCATGCTGGCCACCGGCAACTCGGCCGCCGCCTGCGTGGACCGGCTCAAGAAGCTCAACCCGCGTTCCATCAAGTTCGTCTGCCTGCTGGCCGCGCCCGAGGGCGTGGCCACGCTGCAGAAGGCGCACCCGGACGTGCCGATCTTCACCGCCGCCATCGACCGCGAGCTCAACGACCATGGCTACATCCTGCCGGGCCTGGGTGATGCCGGCGACCGGATCTTTGGCACCAAGTAAGAGCGAGCCAGATCGAACAGCCGCCGCAGGGACGCAGTCCTTGGGCGGCTTTTTTTACGCCCCAAGCCGGTGCGAA
>NZ_JBKDTZ010000107.1:0-10043 GCF_046339755.1 Acidovorax sp.
CCATCAGCTATGGGGCCTTCGTGGCGCTGATGGTGCCGGTGTTGCATGATTGGGCTTCAATGACCACCGCACTGCACTTCCACCCCCACGGCTGGGTCTCCTGGCTCTTCACGCTGTACGGCACGGGCGTGCTCGCGTGGAGCGCGCGCAATGTGCGTGCCGTACGCCGGCTGGGGCGCGCGGCCGCGCAGCAGGCATCGGCGCCTGCCCCCGGGGCGCACACGCCGCCCTCGGGGCCGGCGGTGCTGGTCACGGGCGCCACCGGCTTTGTGGGCAGCGCCCTGGTGCGGCAGTTGCAGGCCGAGGGCGGGCGCGTCATCGCCCTGTCGCGCGATGCACGGCAGGCACAGGGCCTGCTTGGCCCCGGGGTGTGGGTGGTGGAAAGCCTGGACCAGATACCCAGCGAAACCCACATCGGCGCCGTGGTGCATCTGGCGGGCGCCCGGGTGCTGGGCCGGCCCTGGACTGCCGCGCGCCGGCGCGCGCTGGTCGAAAGCCGCACGCAGGTGGCGATGGCCCTGGTGCAGCTGATGCGGCGGCTGCAGCAGGTGCCGCAGGTGCTGGTGAGCGCATCGGCCGTGGGCTACTACGGCGCGGCCAACAACCTCGATGGCGCGGCCCTGGCCGAGGACGGTCCGCCCCAGCCCGGCGAATTCCAGTCCGACCTGTGCGTGGCCATAGAGCATGAGGCGCGGCGCGCCGAGGCCCTGGGCGTGCGCGTGGTAAGGCTGCGCCTGGGCGTGGTGCTGGGCCGGGGCGATGGCGCCTACCCCATGCTGGCCCTGGGCGCCCGATTCGGGCTGGGCGCGGTGCTCGGCTCGGGCCGGCAGCCGGCGCCGTGGATCCACCTGGCCGATGCGCTGGGGCTGATCCGCTTTGGCCTGGCGCACCCGGCGCTGGAGGGTGCGGTCAACGCCGTGGCGCCAGAGACGCCATCGCAGGCAGGTTTCAGCCGGGCGCTGGCGCAGTCCTTCGGCCGCAGGGTTTTCCTGCGCATGCCCGGGGCGCCGCTGCGCTGGCTGCTGGGCGAGATGGCCACCCTGCTGCTCGACGGGCAGCACCTGGAGCCCCGGGCCGCACTGCAGGCCGGCTACCGCTTCGAGCATCCCACCCTGGCCGGAGCGCTGCGCGACCTGGCCGGGTGAGAGGCTGTGGATTCTTCAGGCGCGGGCTGCGCGTGCGCGGCCGCGCTGGTTGGACACCACCACGTTGTCCTTGGCCAGGGGCTGGCCATCGCGCACCGCGGCCAGCCAGCCTTCGGTGCTGGCCACCGCCGCGAAGTTGCTCTGGAAGACGACGCTGAAGACGCGGTGGATCTCTTCGGCGCTGGCATAGCCCGCCGCGTTTTCGTAGGGCAGCGCGCCCGTCGCGTCGGAGAGGAACTCCACCGCCAGTCCGCGGTGCATGGCCTCGAAGACGGTGGAGGCATCGCAGTTGTGCGTCATGTAGCCAATGACGCTGAGCGTGTCGATGCCGTTGTCGGCGATCCACTGCGCCAGGTCGGTGCCCGTGAAGGCGCTGGGCGTGGCCTTGGTGACCAGGTGGTCGCGGTGGCGGCGCGCCACTTCGGGGTGCAGCTGGCCATTGTGGGCATCGGCCTGGAACACCGGCGCGCCCTTGGGCGCATGGTGCTGCACCACCACCACCTTCACGCCGGCGGCGTGGGCACCATCCATGGCCTGCAGGATGCGGGGCAGGCTTTGCTGCACAGGCGGGTATTCGATGGGCAGCAGGCCGCCGTCGAAGTACTCGTTCTGGACATCGATGACGATCAGGGCGCGGCGGGGTGCAGTGGACATGGCAAGGCTCCGTTCTGGTGGTTGATGGGCTCGATCTTAGGGTCCGGTCCGTTCTTCCGATAGCGGCCCGAATGCCAATCATCGATAGAATCGGGCCATGTTGCTCCACAAGCCAGAGACCGTTGCCGTGGTCGCGTTCGACGGCATCAGCCCGTTCCACCTTTCGGTGCCCTGCCTGGTCTTTGGCGAGGACCGCGATGAGGACCGCGGCCATCGCTTCGCGCTCTCGGTCTGCGCCGCGGCGCCCGGCGCGCTGCGCACCAATGCCGGCTTTGCGATCCAAGTCGCGCATGGGCTGGAAATTTTGCGCAAGGCCCAGATCATCGTCGTGCCCTCGTGGTTCGACGACACCCGCGCGGCGCCGCCCGAACTGCTGGACGCGCTGCGCAAAGCGCACCGCCGCGGCGCGACCATCGTGGGCCTGTGCCTGGGGGCCTTCGTGCTGGCCGAAACGGGTTTGCTCGAAGGCCGCACGGCCACCACCCACTGGTACCTGGCCGAGCGCTTTTCCGAGCGCTACCCCCGCGTGCAGCTGCAGCCAGAGGTGCTGTACGTGGACCATGGCGACGTGCTCACCTCGGCCGGCACGGCTGCCGGCATCGACTGCTGCCTGCACCTGCTGCGCGTGCGCCACGGCGCCGATGCGGCCAACCGCGCGGCGCGCCGCATGGTGGTGGCGCCGCACCGCCAGGGCGGGCAGGCCCAATACATCGAGACCCCCGTGCGCGCCGCGCCCGAACGCGACCGCCTGAGCCCCGTGATCGACTGGATGCTGCAGAACCTGCAGCATCCGCACGACCTCGATGCACTGGCCGGCAAGGCGCTGATGAGCCGCAGGAGCTTCACGCGCAACTTCCGCGAGGCCATGGGCACCACCGTGGGCCAGTGGCTGCTGCACCAGCGCCTGGCCCTGGCCCAGCGCCTGCTGGAAAACACCGAGGCATCCATCGAAGCGGTGGCCGACCAGGCCGGCTTCGGCACCCCGGCCTCGCTGCGCCAGCACTTCGCGGCGGCGCTCAAGGTCTCGCCGCTGGCCTACCGCAGGCAGTTTCGCACGACTTGAGGGCCACCTGGGCCGCAGTGCTCACCACGCGTTGCGGGAACCCTTGGGGCCTTGGAGCTTCAGGCTGAGGAGCACCGACACCAGGATGATGGCGCCCACGACCGCCAGCGACCAGTGCGTGGGCAGGTGGAACCAGGGCGAGACCAGCATCTTGCCGCCGATGCACACCAGCACCAGCGCCAGGCCGTACTTGAGCAGATGAAAGCGCTGGGCCATGTCGGCCAGAAGGAAGTACAACGCCCTGAGCCCCATCACGGCGAAGATGTTGGAGGTGAAGACGATGAACGGGTCGGTGGTCACGGCAAAGATGGCCGGGATGCTGTCCACCGCGAACACCAGGTCGCTGGCCTCGATCATCACCAGCACCAGGAACATCGGCGTCGCATGGCGCACCCCGCCGATGCGCACGAAGAAGGCCTGGCCATGGAAACCCGGCGTGATGCGCAGGTGGCTGCGCAGCCAGCGCAGCAGGGGGTTGCTGTCCAGGTCGGGCTGGTGCTCGGCCAGCACCAGCATCTTGATGCCGGTGACCACAAGGAACAGGCCGAATACGTAGAGCACCCAGGCGAACTCCGACACCAGCCACACGCCCGCCAGCACCATGGCGGCACGCATGGCAATGGCGCCGAGCACGCCGTACAGCAGCACGCGGCGCTGCAGCTGAGGCGGCACGGCGAAGTAGCCGAAGATCATCACGAACACGAACATGTTGTCCACCGACAGGGCCTGCTCGATGAGGTAGCCGGTGAAGAACTCCAGCGCCTTGCGGTTGGCGACCTCGCGGCCGGCCACGCCGTCCAGGTACCACCACAGCAACGCGCCGAAGCCGCAGGCCAGGACCACCCAGGCCAGCGCCCAGCCTGCGGCTTCCCGGGGGCCGACACGGTGCGCCTTGTTGCCGCCGAGCACGAACAGGTCCAGCGCCAGCATGGCCAACACAAAGGCGATGAAGCCGGCCCACATCGGGCCGGTGGCCAGGGTGTCGATGCTGCCGGTCATCGCCTGGCACCGCGCCCATTCAACTGGCCGCCATCCACAGCACCAGGATGCCCGCACCCACGCCCGCGGGGATGCCGAAGCGCTCCAGCCTGGAGGCCGGCTCGCCAGGGATCACCTCCACGGGCACGGTGGCGCGCTCGATCACCTGGTTGGTGATGGAGTTCTCGACCATGCGCACCAGCGAGCTCTTGCGCGCCGTGCTCATGACGATGCAATCGCAACCGAGCCGGCGCGCGGTCTCCACGATGCAGTCGGCCTTGTCGCCCACCTCCAGGTGCACGGTGTAGGGCACGCCGGCATCGTCCAGCGCCTGGCGCACCGGGACAAGGGCCTGCTCGGACTGCTCCCGGTGGAGGTCCATCCGGTCGCTCTTGCTGCTGAAATCGCAGACATGCTGGGAAAACGGCGGCTGCACGTTGAGCACATGGATCGCCAGATCCCGGTTCTTGGTGAACTCGCCGATCACATGGCGCAGGCCATGCAGCGAATTGGCGGAACCATCCGATGGAACAAGGACTCTCAACATGGCTGTCTCCTTCCGAGTGGTCGGTGTGGTGGCCCGCTCCGCGGCCACCGTGCGGTGTTGGGGAGCAGCCCTGCGGTCTGCATGCCTGGCCCCACGATAGCCAGGCGGCCGCTTTGTGAAAGCAGAGAATTGGGAAGCGACAGTTCTGAAAAACCGGACAGTGCATGGGCCCCGACTTCAGCTACCGGCACCTCTACTACTTCTGGGTCGTCGCCAAGGAGGGCGGGGTCGCGCGCGCCGCCGAGCGCCTGGGCATGGCCGTGCAGACCGTGAGCACGCAGGTGCGCGAACTTGAGCGCTCGCTTGGCTATGCCCTGCTCAAGCCCTCGGGGCGCGGGGTGGCCCTCACCGACGCAGGTTTGGCCGCCATGCGCCAGGCCGAGCAGATCTTCCAGCTCGGCGAACAGCTGCCGGCCGCCGTGCGCGATGCGGCCGGCGCCCCCACGGTGCGCCTGGTGGTGGGCATTTCCGACCAGTTGCCCAAGCTCGCGGTCAGGAGCCTGATGCAGCCGGTGATGCAGGCACCGCAGCTCAAGCTGCTGTGCCTGGTGGACGAGTTCGAGGACCTGCTGGGCGACCTGGCGCTGCACCGGCTCGACGTGGTGCTGGCCGACCGGCCCGCTCCGCCCAACCCCAGCCTCAAGGTTCACAGCCACCCGCTCACCTCCTCACCCCTGGCCTGGTACGCACCGCCCGCGCTGTATTCGGCGGCCCGGCGCGGCTTTCCGCAATCGCTGGCCAAGGTGCCCGTGCTGCTGCCCACCACCCATGCCGCCGTGCGCGCCCGGCTCGACCAGTGGTTCGAGCGCATGGCGGTCCGGCCGAACCTGACCGGGGAGTTCGAGGACAGCGCCTTGCTCAAGACCTTTGGCGCCGCGGGCATGGGCGTCTTTCCGATGGCGGGCCTGGTGCACGACGAACTGACAGCCCACTACGGAGTCAGGAGGGTCGGTGCCTGCGAGGGCGTGGACGAGCACTTCTTTGCGATCGCAGCGCACAGGAAAGTGCTGCATCCGCTGGTGGAAAAGCTGTTGCCGAGCGGCCGCTAGCGCCCCCGCCGTCGGCGAGGGGTTGCAGGCCGGCGGCCGGCCTCACTGGACCGGATGCGCGTCTGCTCCTTCGATGCGTCGAAGACCAGGGTCGAAGGCCGGTTGGGCCAGGGCCACGCCCACGCACGGGCCGGTCCACCGGCAGGACCAATGGGGTTGCGCAGGTCTGGCTCGGCCAGGGTTGGCGGCGCACCGGGGTTGAACTGGTACTGCATGCCGAAACGCTCGTACTCATCGGGCTTGAAGGCGCCGATCACGCCGATCACGCCGATCACGCCGCCGAACAGCTTGCCCTCACGCGTGTTGCCGGCCAGCATGGGCACGCGGTGGTAGCGCCTGGCCAGGATGGCGACATGCGGCTCCAGCGGCAGCACATGGCCATCGACGAACACCGGCGGAGCCGTGCCCTGCCCTGCGGCCGCCTCGGCGATCAGCAGGGCCTTCAGCAGCGAGCGCGCACAGCCCCGGGCCCCACACCCGCCATGAAGGCGGGCACGCATCAGACGCGCAGGTGCGCGCTGGCCATATGGTGCGGGTGCAGGTGCGGCGCCGGGTTGGCCGCGCTTTCGGACAGGCGTTGCGTCCAGCGCTCGGCATGCTGCAGCAGCAGCTCGATCGCCTGCAGCAGGGCGGGCGCGCTGGCCTCGGCCCAGGGCAGCGGCAGGTGCACCACGGCCTGGCCCTGGGCGTCGAGCGCGGCCCAGCCGCCGCCAAAGCCCGCGCCCATGTGGTTGCCCTGCATCAGCACCTGCAGCGTGGCCAGGCCGTCGGCGCGCCTGCCGCGCAGCACACATGAGAGCAGCCAGCGCCCCTGGGCCGGCGCGGGATGGACTTCCACCACCTGGTCTCCGTCGAACAGCAGCCGGCAGCAGCCGCGCGCGTCGGGCCGCAGCGCCGGGATGCCAATGGCCTCCCCCAGCGCGGAAATCACAGCAGCAACGGCATCTTCGGACATGACAAAAAGCGTAAAGCGAGGCGCACAAACGACAGCCGCGCGACGGGCGCAATGATACGCTTGTACACTTGTTAACAATCTGGCGCCTGTTAACACTGTTTTCGGCAGCCGCGTTGCCCGGCCCGGGGCTGGATGCACCCGAGGCACGGGCCATTCCGGGCCCAAGACAGTGCTGACAGGCCCTAGCGCGACTGCGCCGCCCCGGCTGCCGGCAGGCAACGCGATACCGTGACTTCGTTGACTTCACCGTCGCGCCGATACTCGAAACGATCTGCCAACCTCTGCACGAAATGCACGCCCAGGCCCCCTATGTCCCGATCATCGAGCGACGCCCCCACGTCGGGCTCCGCCACGGTGGTGGGATCGAATGCCCGCGCATGGTCACGCAACACGGCCTGCAGCCTGGCCGGCGCATCAAAACGCAGGTGCACCTCCACCAGTCCGCCCTTCCCCGCGTAGCCATGCATGGCCACGTTGGTCAGCAATTCGTCCAGCATCAGCCCGAAGGACGAGGCCAGGGGCATGGGCACGCCGCTCTCGTCCGCCCAGGCTTCCAGCCGCTCGAAGAAAGCGGGAAGTTCGGCTACGGTGCCGTGCAGGGTCTGCTGCCATTCGAGCGGTGGATTCATAGATGTCTGCGCACTGAAACCTTGGGCTGCACCTGCGGGCGCTGTTGTCTGCGCCGCAGTCCGGTGGGTCGCGAAAGCATTGTGGCATGAGCCGGACCATGCAAACGCTTTCATCCCCCTCTTCTGCCCAGGCCGCCGGCACGGCCGTGACTGCCAAGCCCACGCTCGCCGCACTGTGGGAACTGGGCGGGCTGTGGCTGCTCATCGTGCTGGCCGGCATCGCACTGATCGCCAGCCTGCTGCTGGACGTGCGCGCGCAGGAAGAGGCGCAGATCCAGCGCTCGCGCCTGTCGCTCACGCTGGTGGAGCTGCAGGAGGCCATCGAGGGCGATCTGGCGCTGGGCTTCGACCTGCCGGACCACCGCGGCATCCAGCCCCGGCTGGAGCGGGCCTTGGCCAGTGACACCCAGCTGTACGCCGTCGATGTGGTGGACCGTGCGGGCTTCGCCCTCTTCAGCACGGACCGGGGCGCCATCGGCGAGGCGCTGCAACCCCGTGCGGCCCGCGCGGCCGAGGCCGGCGCGCGCCAGGACCGGGTCTGGAGCGCAGCGCTCACGGGAGAGGCCATCATGGGCCTGCCCCTGCACAACGCCTTCGGCGAGGTCGTGGGCCACATCAGCGCCACGTATGCGACCCAGCCCGTGCGCTTTCGGCTCGCGATCTGGCACCCCGACGGGAAGACGCTGACCCTGGGCGCCATGGCGGTGCTGGTGCTGGCCATCGCCGGCCTGCTGGGCTGGCTGGCCACGCTGTGGGCCCTGCACCCGCAGTCGGCCCGGCTGCGCGCCGAATGCGAGAGCGCCCAGACGCGGGCACTGGTGCGCAGCGCCCAGGTACGCCAGCGCATGGACGAGTGCCTGGTGCGCCTGGATGAAAGCGAGCGTCCGGAATGAGCACGCGCCGACATTGCGCACCTGCGACCCGCCTGGGCATCGCGGCCCTGGTGCTGCTGCTGCTGGCGGCCTGCATCCTGTCCGTCTACACCTATGAGCAGCTGCGTGACATGCGGGCCGCAAGCGACCGCACGCGCTCGCAGCTGATGGCGCAGTCGCTGAGCCTGCGCATCACCCATGCCGTCGAATCCGGCATCCCGCTGCGCGCGCTGGTCGGCGTCGAGGCGCTGTTCCAGCAGCGCATGGCTTCGCAGCCCGACATCCATGCCGTGGCACTGCTGCTGCCCGACGGCACGGAGCTGTGGAAGACCACGCGCGACGCGGGCGAAGCCGGCGCCACGGCCGAAGCGCCCGTGCAGTTCCGCGGTGCCTCCGTCGCGACCCTGCGCCTGGCCTTGCGCGACAGCGGTGCGGCCACCTTTGCCCGCGCAACGGCCGCCCTGCTGCTGCCGGCCATCGGCCTGCTGGTGCTGCTGGCCTACCTGGCGGCGCGTTTCTCCCAGGCCCAGGGCATCGAGCTGCGCAACCATGCTGCCTGGCGTGCGCGCCGCGCCATCGCCCAGGGCCGCTACGACAACACCGTTGTGCTGCCACAACGCCGCGGCTTCGATCTGCGGGTGCAGCAACTCGGCCACGCGGTGCGCGGAGCGCACGAAGGGCTGGTGCGCGTGCGCCGGCTGATCGCCTCGCTGCGCCAGACGGAGCCGCAGCACGCGCGGCGCGAGCGCCTGGACCAGTTGCTGGCCGAGGCCGAGGCCGACGACCGCTTCGCCGAACACGGTATCGCCCAGGTGCGGGTCGTGGCGGCAGAGGCGCAGGCGTTCTGGATCACCCTGCTCGTGTCCTTGAGCGCGCTGGCGCTGCAGACCCTGTGGCTGCGCAGCCTGCACCTGCAAGGCGACACCCCCTGGCAATGGCAGAGCCTGGCTCCCGCCACGGCCGCCAGCCTGGCCGCGTTCTTCCTGGCGAGCATGGCCGCCTGGTCCGTGACCCGCTGGCGCCAATGGCCCGCGCCCACCGTGGTGCTGCCCGCCTGCGCCGCCCTGCTGGCCACGGCCATGGCCTGCGCCGGCGGCCTGCCGGCAAGCCTGCCCTGGACTTTCGCCATCGCGGCAGGCGCCTGGCACGGCCTGGTGGTGGGTGCGGTGCTGGCCGCCTGCCAGGCCGTCGAGCGCGTGCCGGGCACCCGGCCCGAATACGCCCATGCGCGGCCGCGCTGGCGCGCCGCAACCTGGAGCGGCTGGACCGTGACCGCCATCTGGCTGGGCCCGGCGCTGGGAGGTCTGGCGTTGGATGCCCTGGGCATGCTGCAGGGTGCCTATGCGCTGCTGCTGCCCGCCGCCTGCGCCGGCTTTTTCGTGGTGCGCTGGAACGAGCCACGCAGCCCCTGGCGTAACCGCACAGGCGTGCACGGCACGGCCCTTCCCGCGCATGCCAGGCCCGCGGCCGAGCGCGCCCGGGCACTGGGTCAGTCCGCTGCCGCCGGCTTGCTGCTGGGGCTGGCGCTGGCCACGCATGCGCTGGGGCAGCCCAGCTTCTGGACACCGATGCTGGGGCTGGGCATGGCCGCGGGGCTGTTCCTGCGTGCGCGCATGCCCTCCCCGGGCGCGCTGGCGGCCGCAGCCGTGGCCGCCCTTCTGGTCCTTGGCGCGGCCTCGCACTGGCCGGCCACGGGCCGGTACCTGCCGGACGCAGCGCTGATGCTGGCCGCCCTGCTGGCAGGCGGCGCACTGGGCCGGCTGGCGCGCGCGACCGGGGGTGAGCGCCGGCTGCCCGCCCTGTCGCCCCTGCAGTGGGCCGCGATGGGCGCCGGTGCCGTGTGCGCCAGCGGTGCGGTGGGCGCCCACCTGCACGGCGGCTGGCCGCTGCTTGCGGCCGTGCTGCTGCTGGTGGCGAGCAGCGGACACAGCCCACGCGCTGTCCCACGCCCCGTCCCCGGTGCAGACAAGGGTGCGGATGCGGCTCCCGCCGGGGGGCACCATGCACCTTAGGCACCGGCTGATCGCCATCCTGCTGGCCGCCATGGCCTTGCTGGTCGCGGCCTTTGCCGCGATGGGCTGGCTCAGCGACCAGCGCTGGTCGCAGCGCTACGACGAAGTGCTGCTGCAGAACCAGCGCATCGCCTGGGAC
>NZ_JBKDTZ010000108.1:0-22369 GCF_046339755.1 Acidovorax sp.
AGCTGATGGTGAGCACGGTGTGCAGCAGGCGCTCGAATGGCGGCAGCCGGCGTGTGCGGTCTTCTTCCAGGAAGTCGGCCAGGGTGACCAGCACCTCGGCGGCCAGGACCAGCGCCAGCACACCGGCCATCGCGCCGCGCCACTCGAACCAGGCCAGGCCCAGAAAGACCAGGCCGTACAGCGCCTCGCGCGCCCCATGCAGCGCCAGCTCGCGGCGCTCCGAGACGCGCTGCGGCAGGAGCGCCTCCCATTCGTGGTGCCAGAGGTTGTCGAAGGCGCCGAGCACGGACTGGAAGGACAGGAGCAGAAAAACGGTATGCATGGTGGACTCACTCATTCACTTATTTATTCGACGTGCAGAGGGTCGGTGAAGACACCCGACTGGTAAAAGGTTTCTCCCCACAGCGGGTGCGCCATGGACAGGGTGAAGCGGAAATCGCCGCCGCCCAGGTCGGTGTGGGTCACGCAGCACTGGCCGGGCGACAGCCATTGCGGCACCGGAATGCGCAGCCGGCCCAGCGCCAGGAAGAAGCGGCGGCTGTGGAAGACCAGGCTGCCGTCCTCTTCGAACACGTCAAGGGCCATGGACAGGCCGCCGTCGGTGCGTTCCGTGAGCTGACCGCCCGCGCCGGGCTCCTTGGTCGAGCGCACGGTGGCTGCACCCGCCGCGTCACCGAACAGGCGCTCCCACACCACGCCGCCCTGGCCGTTGCTCCGGACGCGCACGGTGGCCGCAAGACCGCTGGCCCGCAGCCCGGTGAGCGGGCTGCCGAAGGCGCGCGACAGGCCGGCGTACAGGCGGCCAATGGCGGAGCAGCGCAGCTCCATGCGTCCGGTGTAGTCCACGTCCGGGTGGCCGGCACCGAAGCGCCGCCGCACGGCGGCCGGCAAACGGGCCCAGCCTGCGGCGCCCACATAGTCGGCCAGGTCGAGGTGCCGTGCGGCGTGGGCTGCAGGGGCGAAGGAGGTCAGGGAGGTGGAGGGCATGGCGGGTTTCCTGTGGGGCTGCTTGCACGCTTCTTCTGCGAAAACCAGGCCAGCCTGCTGTGCGGTCGCAAGTCCTTGATTCATTTGGATTTTCATCAGCGGCCTGCATACTTCGTTTACAGTGCGCGCAGGCCTGGTTGTCAACGCTGGCGACAGGCCCACCCTCTCGCGACCCATCCCCTTCCATGCTCATCCGCGCCGTCCTCGGCTTCTCGATCGTCGAAACCCTGGCCCTGGCCGGCATGCTGCTGTGGTGGGCCGACCGGGTGGCCGGCGCCCGGCTGCTGGCGGCCTTTCTGACCGGCATTGCCATCTGGATCACGGGCAACGAGCTTCCCAACTGGATCGGGCCGGCGCACCAGCCGCTGACCTTCGCGCTGCTGGCCTTTGCGCCCCTCACGTCGGCGTTCTTCTTCCACTTCTGCGTGGTGTTCTGCCGCGTGCCGCTGCCTCGCTGGGGCGTGGTGGCCGCCTATGTGCTGGGCGGCTCGGCGACGCTGGCGGCGCAGGTGCTGCTGCCGGCCGAGCTGGTGCACAAGCCGCATGTGGGCTACATCGCCGTCGCCAACACGGTGGGCTGGACGGCCAGCCTGGCCTGGATCCTCCTGGGCACCGGCGGGGTCGCCGTGCTGCTCACGGCGCTGGCGCGCGCGCGGCGCCCGGCCTTCAACCAGATCGCGGCGGTGACCGCGTCCTGCCTGTGGGGCCTGCTGTGTCTGGCCGGCTACGGCATCGTGATCCTGGACCTGCCGGTCTACCCCTACCCGCTGCTGGGGCTGCCGTTCTACCCGGTGATCCTGGTCTACGGCATCCTGCGCTATGGCGTCTTCGTCGCCAACGCCTGGGCGCGCCGGGCGCTCGCCTGGGCCCTGCTGCTGGCCGCTGGCGCGGCCATGGTGGCGCTGATCCCGCTGCTGCCCATCGAATCGCGCTGGGCCGGTGGCCTGGTGGTGGCGGCCAGTTGCATTGCGCTCAACGGCCCGGTGCGCCAGTTCGCCGAGCGCCTGGTTTACCCGGGCGGCGCCGTGTCGGCGGCCGACCTGCAGTCCTGGCGCCACGCGCTGCAGGCGGCCGACAGCATGCACGCGCTGGAAAACGAGGCCAGCCGCCTGCTCAGCCGCCGCACGGGCACCGAGGTGCGGGTGCTGCTGGGCGAGGGCGCTGCACAGTCCCCCGGCGGCATGCCCTGCCTGCGGGGCACACGCTCTGGCCCCGGCTGGGCCATCACCCTGCACGGCTGGGAGGCCGCGCCCCCCGGGCCGCGGCGCGTGGCCGAGCTGTTCGGCACGGTAGTCGCCGATGCGGCCGAGCGCGTGGCCCAGGGCGAGCAGATCGCGGCGCGCGAGCGCGAGCGCCAGTTGCAGGCGCGCCTGGCCGAGCTGGGCTCGCTGGCCGCCACCGTGGCGCACGACATCCGCAACCCGCTGAACATCATCGCCATGGCCGTGGCCACCGCCCCGCCCGAGGTGCGCCGCGAGGTGGCCAGCCAGGTGGGGCGCATCGCCCACCTGAGCAACGACCTGCTCGACTATGCCAAGCCCTGGAAACTGGTGCCCCAGCGCTACGACCTGGCGGCCCAGGTGCGCGTCAGCGCTGGCCGGCTGCCGCACTGCACGCTGGGGCCCGCGCTGCAGCAGCCCCTCATGATCAACGGCGACGCGCGGCGTGTGGAGCAGGCACTGACCAACCTGCTGGAGAACGCGCGCGCTGCATCCGGCGCCGAGGCCCCGGTCCACGTGCACATCGACGCCGAGCAGCGTGCCGATGCCGTGCTGCTGCATGTCTGCGACGACGGCCAGGGCGTGCCCGAGGAAATCCGCCACCGGCTGTTCGAGCCCTTTGCCTCGCGCAGCCCGGGTGGCACTGGCCTGGGCCTGGCCATCGTGGCGCGCACCCTGGCTGCCCACGGGGGCTCGGTGGCGCTCACCGAACGGCCGCCCTGGACCACCTGTTTCACCCTGAGCTTTCCCCTGAACCATGCCAACCCCACCTGACGCTGCGGACCACGGCCGCATCCTGCTGGTCGATGACGAGCCGGCCTTCCAGCGCCTGGGCGCCAACTTCCTGCGTGGGCTGGGCCATGAGGTGCTCGTCGCGGGCGATGCCGAACAGGCCCTGGCCGCGTTTGCCACGCAGCCGGCGCCCGACCTGGTGCTGCTGGACCTGGCCATGCCGCCCACCATGGACCCCGAGGCCGGGCTGGAGCTGGTGCCGCGCTTTGCACGGGTGCCGGTCATCGTCTGGTCCGGCCATGGCGACCACGAGCTGGCCTTGCGCGCCGCCGAACTCGGCGCCTGGGACTTCCTCACCAAGCCCATCGACCCGGACATGCTGCGCTTCGTCATCGGGCGGGCGCTGCGCAAGGCCCGGCTCGATGCCGAGCTGCGCAGCCTGCGCGCGGTGCAGGCGGGCGATGACATGGGTCTGGTCGGCCAGGCCCAGGCCACGGTGCAACTGCGCGCCATGGTGCGGCGCGTGGGGCCCACGCGGGTCAGCGTGCTGGTGCTGGGCCCCACCGGCAGCGGCAAGGAGCTGGTGGCGCGCGCCCTGCATGCCTGCAGCCCGCAGTCGGCCAACGCCTTTGTCGCCATCCACTGCGGCGCGCTGTCGGCCGAGCTGCTGGAGAGCGAGCTCTTCGGCCACCTCAAGGGCAGCTTCACCGGCGCCTACCGCGACCAGCCGGGCCTGGTCGAGGTGGCCCACGGCGGCACCCTGTTCCTCGACGAGGTGGGCGAAATGCCGCCGCCCATGCAGGTCAAGCTGCTGCGCTTTTTGCAGGAGGGCACCTTCGTGCCCGTGGGCGGGCGCAGCACTAAAAGGGCCGAGGTGCGCGTGGTGGCCGCCACGCACCGCGACCTGGAGGCCATGGTGCGCGAGGGCAGTTTCCGCGAAGACCTGTACTACCGCCTCAAGGGCGTGGTGCTGCGCACCCCGGCGATCAGCGAGCGGCCGGCCGACGTGCCGCTGCTCGCCACGCGCTTCCTGCACCGCGTGGCGCCGCGCGCCGGCCTGTCGGTCGATGCCCTGGCCTGGCTGGCGGCGCGCGAATGGCCTGGCAATGTGCGCGAGCTCAAAGCCTTGATCGAGGCGGCAGGGGCGCTCTTGCTGCCAGACCAGCCCGAGGTCGATGCGCCACTGCTGCGGCTGGCCGCGGGGGAGGCGGACGGGGATCTGCCTGCCGAGCCCGCCGCCCCCTGGGAAGGCCTGGGGCCGCTCGACGCCGCGCTGGCCGAACTGGAGCGCCGGCTGGTGCGCGATGCCATGCAGTCGGCCGGCGGCAACCAGTCGGAGGCTGCGCGGCGCCTGGGCATCTCGCGCGTGGGGCTCATCAAGAAACTGGCACGGCTCGGCCTGCGTTAAGGCGCAGATTTGGCCTTGCCCGGCAGCAGGGCCACGCGCTCGCTCAGAAAATCCACCAGCACGCGCACCCGTTGGGGCAGGTAAGGGCGGGCAGCATACAGAAGGTGCGCCTGCTGCGCCGGCCCGCTGTACCGGGGCAGCACGCGCGCCAGCCGGCCCTCGGCCAGCAACTGGGCCACCATCCAGGTGGGCTGCAGCGAGATGCCGGCCCCGGCCAGTACGCTGTCGAGCAGGGCCTCTGCTTTGTTCACGCGGTAGCGGCTGTGCTCCGGTACGTTGACGTGGCCGGCCGGGCCCTGCAGCAGCACGCCGTCGTCACCGGCGGCATAGCGCAGGTAGTCGTGTGCCAGCAGGTCCTCCGGCTGGCGCGGTTTGCCGCGTGCCGCCAGGTAGGCCGGCGCGGCCACCAGCACGCGCGGCCAGGTGCCCAGGTGGCGCGCGACCAGGTCCGGCGGCAGCGGGCCACCCAGGCGCAGCGAGACGTCGATGCGTTCTTCCAGCGGATGGATGAAGCGGTCGTCCAGCACCAGCTCCAACGCGATGTCGGGGTAGGTGGCCAGGAACTCGCCGGCCCAGGCATTGAGCCGGCACTGGCCCAGGGCCACCGGTGCGCTCACGCGCAGCAGGCCGCGTGGCTGGGTGCTGCGCTGGCGCACATCGGCCACCGCTTCGCCATGGGCTTCGAGCATGCGCCGCGCGTGCTCGTGAAAGCGCCGGCCTTCCTCGGTCAGGCTCAGCCCGGTGGGGGAACGGCGCAACAGGCGCACGCCCAGCGACTGCTCCAGAGCGTCCACCAGCTTGCTCACGGTGGGCTGGGTGGTGTGCATGGCGCGCGCCGCGCCCGACAGGCTGCCCAGCTCCACGCTGTGAACCAGGGCCGCCAACGCGCGCAGGGTGTCCATGGGTATTCCATTTACGAATGAAGACCATGCCATTTTACCGGCTGTTCATGGAATTTGGAATGAAAGACATTGGCCTCTTCTCTCTCTAATTCGCAAGGATCTGCCACCATGAAAACCCCCTGGAATTTCACCGCGCGCATGCGCCGCGCCGCGCTGGCATTGGCCGTGGCTGCCGCCGCGCTTCCCGCCGCTGCAGAACACTGGAGCCCGAGCTGGATGGCCGCCCCCCAGCCGCTGTGGGGCGGCGACTTCGTGCTGCCGCTGGGCCTGCCGTTCCAGTACCACCAGCAGACCATCCGCCAAGTGGCGCGCCTGAGTATCGGCGGCGCGAAATTGCGCGTGGTGCTCAGCAACGAGGGCAGTGCGGTGCCGCTGCACATCGGCGCGGCCCGCGTGGCGCGGCATGCGCAGGGCTCTGCCACCGTGCCGGGCACCGACCGCCCGCTGCTTTTTGGCGGCCAAGCTGCCACCACCTTGCCGCCTGGTGCGCGGTGGGTCAGCGACCCGGTGGACCTGCAGTTGCCGGCGCTGGCCGAGGTCGCCGTGACGCAGTACCTGCCGCATCCCAGCGCGCCAGCCGGCTTTCACTTCGATGCGCGGCAGACGTCCTATGTGGCCGATGGCGACCTCACGGCCGCCCACCAGCTGCCGGCAAATGCCACCGCGTGGAGCACCCGCGTCTATGTGAGCGGCCTGGTGGTGCAGAGACCCCCGCGCCGGCCGCGACCGTGGTCACGCTGGGCGATTCCATCACCGATGGCAATGGCGCCACACCCGGCGCCCACGCGCGCTGGCCCGATGTACTGGCCGAGCGCCTGGCCGGGCGGGGCGTGGCCGTGCTCAATGCTGGCATCTCCGGCGGCCGCCTGCTGCGCGACGGCATGGGCCGCGCAGGCCTCACGCGGGCCGCGCAGGACGTGTTCGCCCAGCCTGGCGTGCGCGCCCTCGTCGTGCTGCTGGGTACCAACGACATCGGCTGGCCCGGCGGCCCCTTTGCACCCCAAGAGCGCGCGCTGCGCGCCGAGGAACTGGTGCACGGCTACCGCCAGCTCATCGCCATGGCCCGCACCCACAATGTGCGCATCGTGGGCGGCACCATCCCGCCGTTCGGCGACGCGCTGGCCGGCACGCCGCTGGCGGGCCACTATTCGCCCGAGAAGGACGCCGTGCGCCAGGCCGTGAACCGCTGGATCCGCGAGGCCGGGGCCTTCGATGCGGTGGCCGACTTCGATGCGCTGCTGCGCGACCCGCACCGCCCCTCGCACCTGCGCGCCGAGATGGACTCCGGCGACCACCTGCACCCGGGGGATGCGGGCTACCGGGCGATGGCCGAGGCCATCGACTTGGAGGCGCTGCTGGGGCGTTGAGGTCCGCCCACCAGGAACCTGCTACAACCGGTGGACAGCTGCGCCCTGGCCGCAGCGTCTTTCTGGAGGAGCCCGATGTCCCAGCACCCCCGCTTCAACGTCTTTGGCCGCATCGTCGAAGTGCAGCGCCACGGCGCGCAGTGGCAGTCGTTCCTGATCGGTGCGGACGGCAAGCGGGCGCCGGCCGGCTGGGTGGTGCCCGATTTCATCGAGGCGGACGAGCTGGCCCAGTACCTGGCCGACCTGTTCCACGAAAGCGCCATGCCGCACAACGGCGAGGTGCACCGCATCCGCTAGGGCCTTCGCGACCCCGAAATTGGTGCTAACCGGCCCTGGTGTTCTGCCCCGCCCATGGGTGTCCCATCATCCCGCATCGGCAAGGTACACATACAGCCGGTTGCGCCCCATGGTCTTGGCCTGGTACATCGCGTTGTCGGCCTGGCGCAGCACCTCGTCCACCGCGAGGGTGTGGCCGGACACCAGGCTCACGCCGATGCTGGCCTCGCTGCGGTAGGGCTGGCCGCCGAGGTCATAGGGTGCGCGCAGGGCGGCCAGCATGGCCTCGCCCACGGCCCGGGCCTTGGCCGTGGCCTCGGGGGCGTCCTTGCCCAGGCTTTGCAGCAGCACCACGAATTCGTCCCCGCCCAGGCGGGCCACGGTGTCCTGCTCGCGCACGCAGGCGCGCAGCCGGGTGGCCACCTCGCGCAGCAGCAGGTCGCCCACGGCATGGCCGCGGCTGTCGTTCAAGGCCTTGAAATGGTCGAGGTCGATGAACAGGGTGGCGGCGATCTGGCCATTGCGGCTGCTGGCGGCCATGACCTGCTCGAGCCGGTCGGTCAGCAGGCGCCGGTTGGGCAACTGCGTCAGGGTGTCGTACAGGGCCAGGCGGCGCGCTTCTTCTTCGGCGGCCTTGCGCCGGGAGATGTCGATGTCGATGCAGAACATCTCGGGCTCCTGGCCCGGCACGTGCACGTAGGCGTGGCTTGAAAACACGTCCACCGGTGAACCATCCTTGCGTTTGAGGCGCAGTTCGCCGGCGGGAATGGGTTCGCCTGAGCTGAACATGTGCGTGACCTGGGTCGTCACGGCCTCGTGCATGGGCTCGGGGATGATCAGCTCGAGCAGGTTTCTGCCCAGGGCCTCCTGCTCGGTGTAGCCGTACAGCTCCTCCGAGGCCTTGTTCCAGTAAGTGGTGGTGCCATCGGCCCGGTAGCCCTGCACCGACACCGACGGGATGCCCAGCAGCAGCGAGCGAAAGCGCAGCTCCGATTCGTGCAGCGCCTGCTGCGCCTGCCAGCGCTCGGTGATGTCGCGTGCCAGGAAAAGCACGGCAGCCTGGCCGTGCACTTCGGCCCCCAGGGGCTGCGCCCGCCCTTCGAAGTAGCGGATGCCCGATGCGGTGTACACCGCATACTCGAGCTTGCGTGGCGTGCCCAGCGCCAGCGTGTCCTGCAGCAGCTGCACCACCCGCTGCGCCTCGCTGCAGGGCAGCACATCGTGCATGCGCCGTCCCACGCGCTGCGGCGCCCCAGCGGCATGCACGCCTTCATGGTGCGAGAACATTTCCACGCAGCGGCCATTCGCGTCGAGCACCACCAGGGCATCGGGGATGGCCTGGGTGATGGCCTGCAGGCGGGCGGCGCTGCCCGCCAGGGCGAAGTCGGTAGCCTGGCGCTGCTCCACGTCGCGCAGGAGCACGCCCAACAGTGCCGTGGCCACCGGAAAGATCATCAGGTAGGGAACCGCCACGCTCTCGTTGAAGCGCGCCGCCACCTCGGCGGGCAGCCCCTGGAACAGCCCCACCACGGCCAGGTGCAGCAGCAGGCCGAAGGCCAGCAGCGGCCAGATGCCTACGCTCAGGCGCCAGCGCTGGCGCGCCTGCCGGTAGGCGAGGCCGGCAGCCACGCAGGTGATGATGCTCAGCACGCCGATGAAGGCCCCTGCGCCACCGAGCCACAGCCGCCAGCCGGCCGCCATGACCCCGGCCAGCAGCGCCACCGTGGTGCCGCCGAACAGGCCCGCCATGCCCAGCACCACCGAGCGCGCGTCGATGATGACGCCCGGGGCAATGCCCAGGGGCGAGAGCATGCCGACGATGCAGATGCCGCCGAACAGCAGCCCCGAGAACGCCTGGCCCACGCGCGGCTGCCTGCGCCACAGCCGCAGGTTGGCGCCATGCAGAAAGCACAGGGCCAGCAGCAAGGCCGCGCCTTTGACCAGTTCGACGAACAAGGAACCTCCCCGCAGTCCGTGAGCGAAGTTCCATCATGTGGCAATTGCTGCCGGTGGTAAATGCTATTTTGGCGGGTTTTCCGCCACCCGGCCGGGGGGCAGCCTCTCAGGTCAGCAGCGCCTGGGCGAATTCACGGGCGTTGAAGGTTTCCAGGTCTTCGAGCTTTTCGCCCACGCCGATAAAATAGACAGGAATCGGGCGCTCCTGCGCGATGGCGGCCAACACCCCGCCCTTGGCCGTGCCGTCGAGCTTGGTGACGATCAGGCCGGTGAGCTGCAGAGCGTCGTCGAAGGCGCGCACCTGGGCCAGGGCGTTCTGGCCGGTGTTGCCGTCGATCACCAGCAGCACCTCGTGCGGGGCCGTGGCGTCGGCCTTGGTCACCACGCGGCGGATCTTCTTGAGCTCCTCCATCAGGTGCAGCTGGGTGGGCAGGCGGCCGGCCGTATCGACCAGCACCACGTCCTTGCCGCGGGCCTTGCCGGCGGTCACGGCGTCGAAGCTCACGGCCGCAGGGTCACCCCCCTCCTGGCTGACGATTTCCACGGTGTTGCGGTCGGCCCAGACGCCGAGCTGCTCGCGCGCCGCCGCGCGGAAGGTGTCGGCCGCCGCGAGCAGCACGGCCGCGCCTTCGCCTGAGAGGTGTTTGGTGAGCTTGCCGATGGAGGTGGTCTTGCCCGCGCCATTGACCCCCGCCACCATGATCACGGTGGGCGTGTACTGGCCGATGACCAGGGATTTCTCCAGCGGGCGCAGCAGGTCCGCCAGGGCCTCAGCCAGCAGGCCCTTGACCTGGGCGGGGTCGGTGGCCTTGGCTTCCTTCACGCGGCGGCGCAGGTCGGTGAGCAGGTGCTCTGTGGCCTTCACCCCCGTGTCGGCCATGAGCAGGGCCTCCTCCAGCTCATCGTAGAGCGCATCGTCGATCTGGGTGCCGGTGAACACCGTGGCGATGCTGGTACCGGTCTTGCGCAGGCCGAGCTTGAGCCGGTCGAGCCAGCCTTTGCGTTCCACCGCCGCAGGGGCGGCGGGTGAAGGTGGTGCGGGGACCGGGATGGGGGCTGGCACCACCACGGGCGCTGGCGCTGACACCACCGGCGCAGGCGCGAGGGTGGGAAATGGTGCCGGGGGCACCCAGGCAGAAGGCGCTGCCGGGGTGGGCGCAGGCACGGGTGCCGGAGCTGGCGTGGAGGCGGGTGCGGGGGTGGGCACCGCCGGAGGGGGCGGTGCGATGGCCGGCGGTGGCGCCGGCGCAGGCTCGGCTGCCTTGGCGCCATACGGGTTGCGCAGCCAGCCGAAGCCGGGGACGGCCGGGGCGGGCGCTGCAGCCGGGGGCTCGGGCACAGCCACCGGGGGGGCTGCCGCAGGCTCTGCGGGCACGGCGGGCGCAGTGCCGGCAGAGGGTTCATCGGCCGAGGTGGGCGAATTTGGGGGTTTTTTCTTGAAAAAACTGAACATTGCAGGGTTCTTAGAATCACCCATTCTATGAAACGTGCTTTCACCCTACTGGGCCTGATGGCCTGCCTCAGTGCCGGGGCCACCACCGCGGTGGTGCCTCCGGTGTCCGATTCACCCTCTGTGGCGGGCAAGACGGCAGCGCCGCCGGCCGCCGCCAAGTCGGGGGCCGCTGCCTCCGGCGCGCAGCAGTTCACGCTGGCCAACGGCATGCAGCTCATCGTGCAGCCCGACCATCGCGCCCCCACGGCGGTGCACATGGTCTGGGTGCGCGTGGGCTCCATGGACGAGGTGGACGGCACCTCGGGCGTGGCCCACGTGCTCGAGCACATGATGTTCAAGGGCTCCAAGACCGTGCCACCGGGCGACTTCTCGCGCCGCGTGGCGGCCCTGGGCGGGCGCGAGAACGCCTTCACCAGCCGCGACTACACGGGTTACTACCAGCAGATCCCGGCCAACCGGCTCGAGGACGTGATGCGCCTCGAATCCGACCGCTTTGCCAACAACCAGTGGCCCGACGCAGAGTTCAAGAAGGAGCTCGAGGTCGTCAAGGAAGAGCGGCGCATGCGCACCGAGGACCAGCCGCGCGCCGTGCTGGCCGAGCAGCTGTTCGCGGCCATCTTCACCGCCTCGCCCTACCGCCGCCCCATCGTGGGCTGGATGAGCGACCTCGATGCCATGACGCCGGACGACGCGCGCGCCTTCTACCGCCAGTGGTACACGCCCACCAACGCCGCCGTGGTGGTGGCTGGTGACGTGGACGTGGCCAAGGTGCGCGCTCTGGCCGAAAAATACTACGGCAAGCTGCCCACGCATGCCCTGCCCGCGCGCAAGCCGCGTGTGGAGCCGCCGCAGCAAGGCCTGCGCCGCATTGCGGTGAAGGCCCCGGCCGAGCAGGGCTATGTGGCGCTGGCTTTCCGCGTACCGGCCCTGGAGCGGCTGCAGGACCTGCAGGAGTCCGATCGCGATGCCCTGGGCCTGCTCATGCTCTCGGCCGTGTTCAGCGGCTATGACGGCGCGCGCCTGGAGCGCGCCCTGAGCCAGGGCGAGAACCGCGTGGCCGACAGCGTGGGCGCCTCGGCCATGCTCACCGGGCGCGGACCGGCGCTGTTCATGTTCACGGGCATCCCGGCGGAAGGCAAGACCGCCCAGCAGGTGGAAGAGGGCCTGCGTGCCGAGGTGGCGCGAGTGGCGCGCGAGGGCGTGAGCCAGGCGGAGCTGGAGCGCGTGAAGACGCAGTGGATCGCCTCCAACGTCTACGAGCGCGACTCGGTCCACAGCCAGGCGCAGGAGCTGGGCAGCAATTGGGTGCAGGGCTTTCCGCTCGACGCGGAGCAGCGCCTGCTGGACCTGATGCGCACCGTCACTCCGGCCCAGGTGCAGGCCGTGGCCGCCAAGTATTTTGGCGACGACCAGCTCACCGTGGCCACGCTGCTGCCGCAGCCGCTGGACAGTGCACGCCGCCGCCCCGCATCGCCCGCCGCCGGTGCCGTCCTCCACTGAGCCAGCCAGGTGCCCCATCCCATGATCCATTTCAAGAAACTTGCCTTCTCCACCCTGCTGGCTGCCTCTGGCACCCTGTTCTACAGTGCCTCGGCCTGGGCCCTGCTGCCCATCCAGCACTGGACGGAGCCCAATGGCGCCCGAGTGTGGCTGGTCGAAAGCCCGGTCATCCCCATGGTGGACGTGCAGATCGACTTCGACGCCGGCAGCCGCCGCGACCCGGCGGCGCAGGCCGGCCTGGCCAGCGCCACGGCCTCCATGGCCTCCAAGGGCGTGAAGGCCCAGGGCGCCGAGCCTGCGCTCGACGAGAACGCCCTGGGCGAGGCCTGGGCTGACCTGGGCGCCAGCTTCGAGGCCGGTGCCGACAACGACGCCATGCACTTCTCGCTGCGCTCGCTGACCGACCCGCCGCTGCTGGACAAGGCGGCACGCCTGGCGGCGCGCCAGATCGCCGAGCCGAGCTGGCCGGCCGATATCTGGGCACGCGACCGCGCGCGCTGGAGCGCGAGCATCAAGGAATCGGACACGCGCCCCGCCACCGTGGCGGAAAAAGCCTTTGGCGCCGCGGTCTACGGCAGCCACCCCTATGGCGTGCGCACCACGCAGGAGACGCTGGCTCGCATCAGCGTGGCCGACATGCAGGCCTTCCACACCCGCGCCATTGCGGCCTGCCGCGCCAAGGTCAGTATCGTCGGCGCGGTCACGCGGGCCCAGGCGCAGACCCTGGTGGCCACGCTGCTGGCACGCCTGCCCGCCGATGCGGCCTGCGCGCCCCTGCCTGCCGTGGGCGAGATCGCCGCGCTGACCGCGCCCGAGGAAAAGAACATCCCCTTCGCCTCGGCGCAGGCGCATGTGCTGATCGGCCAGCCCGGCTTTGCGCGCCGCGACCCCGACTTCATCGCGCTGCTGGTGGGCAACCACATCCTGGGCGGCGGCGGTTTCGTCTCGCGCCTGACCGAGGAGGTGCGGGAAAAGCGCGGCCTGAGCTACAGCGTCTACAGCTACTTTGCGGGCGGCCTGCATGCGGGTGCTTTCACCATCGGCCTGCAGACGCGGCCCGACCAGGCGGCCCAGGCCGTGAAGGTCTCGCGCGACGTGCTGGCCCGCTTCGTGGCCGAGGGCCCGACCGAGGCCGAACTGCGCGCCGCCAAGGACAACCTGATCGGCGGCTTCGCGCTGCGCATCGACAGCAACAAGAAGCTGCTGGGCAATGTGGCCAACATCGCCTGGAACGATCTGCCCCTGGACTACCTGGACCGCTGGACCGAGCGCGTTGATGCGCTCACGGTGGCCGACATCCGCGCCGCCATGCAGCGCAAGCTGCAGCCCGAGCGCATGGTGACCGTGGTGGTGGGGGGCAAGCCATGAGCCGCTCCACCCTGCGCGGTGGAGCCATCAACGCCGAGATCCGCAAGGCCCAGGCCGCGACCGCTGCACCTGCGCCCAAGCCCGGTGCCAAGGGCGCGGCGCCCAAGGACAAGGCGGCCGCAGCGGCGCCCAAGGGCGCCGGCGAAATCCGCATCATTGGCGGGCAGTGGAAGCGCACGCGCCTGCCCGTGGCCCAGCGCCCGGGCCTGCGGCCCACGCCCGACCGCGTGCGCGAGACCCTGTTCAACTGGCTCGGCCAGGACCTGGCAGGCTGGCGCTGCCTGGATGCCTTTGCCGGCACCGGCGCCCTGGGCCTGGAGGCGGCCTCGCGCGGTGCTGCGGCCGTGCAACTGGTGGAAAGCGATGCGGCGCTGGTGGCGCAGCTCAGTACCCTGCAGCAGCGCCTGGAGGCCAAGGCCGTGCGCGTGCAGCGCGGCGACGGCATCGCGGCGCTGCGCCAGGCCGCGCCGGCCAGCCTGGACCTGGTGCTGATCGACCCGCCGTTCGACGGCAACCTGTTCGAATCCGCCCTGCAGGCCGCGGCCAAGGCCGTCGCCGCCAGCGGCTATGTCTACCTCGAAGCGCCCGTCGCCTGGACCGACGAAAGCCTGGCCGCCAGCGGGCTCACGGTCTACCGCCACCTCAAGGCGGGCGCGGTGCATGCGCACCTGCTGCGGCCCGTGGCGCACCCGGCGGCCTGAGCTTCGTTCGCGCCGGTGCGCGCGAGCGCCAAGGTCGGGCAAAGCGCGGCACCGACGCTCCATGTTGCAGTGCACTGCATAATGCGCCCAAGCGGCCCGGCAGGCCCACAAGAGGCCGGGGCCAGTGCCCATTTCGCCGTACAGGAGACAACCCGCCATGGCCCAGAACGTGCTCGCCGTCTATCCCGGAACCTTCGACCCCATCACCCTGGGCCACGAAGACGTGGTGCGCAGGGCCACCCAGTTGTTCGAACGCGTGATCGTCGCCGTGGCCGCGGGCCACCACAAGAAGACCCTGTTCAGCCTGGAGGAGCGCATCGACATGGTGCGCGAGGCGGTCAAGGCCTACCCCCAGGTGCAGGTGGAGAGCTTCTCGGGCCTGCTGCGCGACTTCGTCGTCTCGCGCGGCGGCAAGGCCATGGTGCGCGGCCTGCGTGCCGTGACCGACTTCGACTACGAGTTCCAGCTCGCCGGCATGAACCGCAGCCTCATGCCCCAGGTGGAAACCGTGTTCCTGACCCCGAGCGACAGGTACCAGTTCATCAGCAGTACCTTCGTGCGCGAGATCGCGGTGCTGGGCGGCGAGGTGACCAAGTTCGTCTCGCCCTCGGTGGAGGAGCGGCTGGCCGTCAAGGTGCGCAGCCTGGCGCCACAACCCTGACGGTCAACCCATCCAGCCCCCGCGCTGCAGCCATTGGGTGAGCAGCGTGTTGACCACCTCGGGCCGCTCCATGGTGAGCATGTGTCCGCAATCGGCCACGACTTCGAATTCAGCGCCCGGGATCAGGCCCGCGATCTCCTCGGAACAGGCCAGCGGCGTGAGCTGGTCCGCTTCGCCGCAGACCACCAGCACCGGGCATTTCACCTCGGGAAGGTGCAGGCGGGCATCGGGCCGGGCGATGACGGCGCGGTTCTGCCGCACCAGTTGCTCGGCGCCCGCGCGCAGCACGAAGTCGAGGTAGTCCTGTACCAGGTCGGCGCGTGCCGCACTCGTGGGGTGGAAGGCGAAGGCCACGTTGGGCTCGATCACCTCGCGCACACGCCCCTGCTCGAACAGTGCGATGGCCGCTTCGCGCAGCGCCTGCATCTCGGGCGTTTCAGGGCGGGCCGTGGTGCCCAGCAGCGCCAGCCCGACGACGCGGCCCGGCGCCTGCCGCGCCGCTTCCATGGCGATCATGCCGCCCATGGAGGCGCCGCACAGCAACAGAGGGCCGGGATACTGTTCCAGCAGCAGGGCCGCCATGGCCTGCACCGTCGTGGCCTCGGGCCGGGTGTGCACCCCGGCGATCTCCGGGCGCAGGACCGCAGGCAGCACAGCGCTCTGGAAGCGCCACATCGTCGCATCGCCTGCCAGGCCGGGGATGAGCAGCAGTTGCGGTGCAGGGCTGGGCGGTGGGTTGCGGGTCATGGCGTCTTGGGCGGCGGTCATTATCATCGTCGGCAGGGGCGCAGGCGGGCGGTTCATTCCACCGTGGTGGCGGCGAGGTGGGGTGCACCGCTGTCGGTGGCTGCCTGCGCGCTCTGCACGAGATCGTGCACGAAGCGCAGCTTGACCATGGCGCCCGAGGACAGGGCGAACGGATAGGCGTCGTCCTGCCCCAGGCTGCGGTTCAGACTGTTGAGCATCAGCGTCAATGGAACCCATTGGCGCACCATGTCCTGGAAATCCGGGTGCCTGGCTGCGAACGGGTCGCTCACGTGGTGGCGCATGGCCATGTGGGGGTCGGGCACGGTCACAGCCGTCTGGTAGCTGGCGGCTGTCTCCAGCAGGTCCACCATGTGCAGGTAGTGGGCCCAGGTCTCGGCCCAGTCTTCCCACGGGTGGGCGGCGGCATAGGCGCTGACGTGGTTCAAAAACCAGTCGTTGCCGCTGCCGCCCTTGGCATAGTGCGTGTCGAGCGCCGCCGCATAGTCCTGGCGTTCGTCGCCGAACAGTTCGCGGAACGCCAGCAGCCGGTCGCCATCTCGCACCAACTGGTCCCAGTAGAAATGGCCGGACTCGTGGCGCAAGTGGCCGATGAGGGTGCGGTAGGGCTCCCCGAGCGCGATGCGACGGCGTGCCCGCTCATCGTCATCGGCTTCGGCCACGTTGAGCGTGATGGTGCCGCCCTGGTGGCCGGTGAGGATGGCGGGGCCGCCCGGCAGGTCGGCCAGGAACTCGAACACCGGCCCGGCCCGGCCCGGTACCGGTTCCAGGCCGAGGCGCGCCAGGGTGTAGAACAGCTGGCGCTTGGCCGCTTCGATCTGCTTCCAGCGGCGCAGGTTGGCCGGGTCGGACAGGTCGGGCAGGATGCGCGTCTGACGGCACGAGACGCACAACTCCGCATAGTCACTCGAAGGCACTGCAAAGTTGCACGCGTCGTAGGCCGTGTGGTTGTGGCACATGCGGTACAGCTTGCCGCCATACTGCGACGTGCCACGTTCGCCCATGCGACGCCACAGATCCGGGCCATCCTGCGGCGCAGGCGTCAATGCTGCCATCGTGGGCTGGTCCGGCAGAAACGCCAGTGCGCTGCCGCAGTGCAGGCACTGCACGCTGTCGAAAAACACCAGATGACCGCAATGGTCGCAATTGAAAACCCGCATGTGCTGAGCTTAAACCGGATGCCGCTCAAAAGTGCGTGCAGGAGAGAGAAGGGCATGCAAATCGGGCTTGCACACATGCCGCAATGGCAAAACAGCAGGCCCTGCGAGAAGGCAGGGGCCTGCTGTTCGGCCGGATCTCAGCAACTTGCGCTACCGAAACCAGTGCCCCCGCGCAAGGTCCGACCCGCCGCGCGGGGGGCTTCCCCCTTCAGGAGGATGATGCGAAGCGGCTCAGGGGGTTTCCGCTTAGGGACGGACTACGATGCTGTTGCGCACTTCGCGCACATGCTTGGTATTGCGCGCGATGTTCTCGGCCTGGTTCTTTTCGGAGGCCGACTTGGCGAAGCCCGACAGCTGCACCGTGCCGTTGAGCGTTTCCACGCTGATCGAAGTGGCGGACACGGTCTTGTCCTCGGCCATCTTGGCCTTCACGGCCGTGGTGATGCCGGCGTCATCGACGTAGGAGCCGACGGTCTGTTGTTCGCGTGCGACCGAGCAGCCGGTGGCGGTGACGATGGTGATGCCGGCGATGGCGGCAAAAGCGAGGGCACGTGCGTATTTCATGATTTGTCTTTCGGGTTGGTTGTTGGCAAACGCGGGTGCTTTTTTCAAATTCAGCCTGTCGGTCTTTTGCACCCTCCATGACCGGCAGGCTGTGGGATGCTGGGGCAGCGGGCGGGTAGGCCTATTGCTCCAGCAGGTCTTTCAGTTCATCGGCATGCTCTTCCTCGTCGGCCAGGATGCCTTCGAGCATGCGGCGCGTCGTGGGGTCCTTGTCGCCGATCAGCGTGATCATCTGGCGGTAGGCTTCCACGGCAATGCGCTCGGCCACCAGGTTGGCACGCACCATGGCCTTGAGGTCGGACGAGGTGTCGTAGTCAGCATGGCTGCGCGCGCTCAGGCTGTCTGGTGCGAAATCGGGCTCGCCACCCAGTTGCACGATGCGCCGGGCGATCTGGTCGGCGTGGCCTGCTTCCTCGTTGGCATGGACCATGAACTCGCTGGCGATCGCCGGCGACGACAGGCCATGGGCGGTGAAATGGTGGCGCTTGTAGCGCAGCACGCACACCAGCTCGGTGGCCAGCGCGTCGTTGAGCAGGGCGATGATGTCGTCGCGGTGTTCCGCAAAGGCCGGGGTCACGGCTCCGTCATCGAGGTTGCTGGTGGCGGCGGCCTGCAGGGCATGGTCATCCAGCACCAGGGTGCGGTGGTGCTCGTCGTGCGCGGGGGCTCTTTTGTCGTTCATGGCTTTGCCTGTTGTTCGTGGGGAAGAATGCCGGGGAGGCCGAGGCGGGATCAGTAGCTGCCGCGGCGGCGCGATCCCATCAGGATCAGGCTCGCGGTGAGCGCGCCCACGCCGGCGGTGATGAGGATGGACTTGCCGGGCTGCTCGGCCACGTACTTGGTGGTGGCATCGGCCATGTCCTGCACCTGGCGGCGGGCACGGGCGCTGGCATCGGCGGCATAGTCGATGCTGCGGGTGGCCAGTTCCTGGGCGCGGGCGGCCAGGTCGTCGATAGCGGGATCGGCTTCGCGGCGCAGTGCGCGGACGGTGCTTTCTGCCTTGTCCAGCGAACCGTTGGCGACGCTGCGGGTGCTCTGCACCGCATCCTGGGCGCTTTGCAGCACGTCGTCGGCGAGGGTGCGGGCCCCTGCGGCTACCTTGTTGGTGGCGGATTGGATGGTCATTGGGTCACTCCTTGGTGTAGACGATGGAAATTCGGGATGCCGAAGCTTCAGAGGGCTTTATCAGCCCCTGCGCAGCAAGCCCACGACGAAGGTGACGACGGCCATGATCACGAACACGAAGAACAGGATCTTGGCGATACCCACGGCACCTGCGGCAATGCCGCCGAAGCCGAAAATGGCTGCGATCAGAGCGATGACCAGGAATACGACGGCGTAGTGCAACATATGCTTTCTCCATTGGGGCCGGAGGGTCCGGCGAGTGATGTAGCGCCTCTGTTGTCGGCGCCTGGGTCCAATGTAGGCTGCAGGGCCCGCATCCAATGCCGGTGGCGGGCGCAGCCATTTGTCGGTGCCCAGACGTCGGCCTTGTAGGACAAGGGCTTGCGGGATGGCGCATGGAAGGCACAGGCCTGCCGCCACCCAGGCGCGCTTGGTCGCTTAGCCAGAAAAACGGGGGAGGAAAGCGCTGCCTTGGCGCGCAGCGGCCAGATCAGTGCTGCAGGGGCAGGATCGCGGAGACCAGGGCGCCATTGCCCGGCCGCGAAGTGATGGTCAGGCGCCCGCCGGCGGCTTCCACCCGGTGGCGCATGCCGGCCAGGCCGTGGGACGAGGGGCTCACGCTGGCCGGATCGAAGCCCTGGCCGTCATCGCGTACCTGCACTGCCACATGCCGGGGATGGCTGTGCACGGAGACCAGCACCTTCTGCGCCTTGGCGTACTTGCCGATGTTGGTGAGCGACTCCTGTACCAGCCGGTAGACCGTGAGCTGCGTGGGCTCGGGTAGCTGCACCGGCTCCAGGCTGGTTTCCACCTCGATGCCGGCGCGCTCGCCGTACTCGCGCGCCAGGATCTCGATGGCGGCCGTGAGGCCCAGGTTGGACAGGGAGGAGGGGCGCAGGTCTTCGATGATGCGGCGCTTGAGCGCGATGCCGCTGTTGAGGGTTTCGGTCAGGTGGCGCAGGCGCTCGGCGATCTCCGGCACCTGGATATCGATCTTGGATTTGAGGCGCGCCACGTCGAGCTTGGCGGCGGTGAGCAGGGCGCCGAGTTCGTCATGCAGTTCGCGCGCCAGATGGCCGCGCTCGTCCTCGCGCACCAGCTGCAGGTGGCTGGCCAGTTCCGACAGCGTGGCCGTGCGCTCGCGCACCAGGCCTTCGAGCCGGTCGCGTTCGCGTTCCAGCAGCAACTGCTCGCGCAGGCTGAACTCCTGCAACGCCGTGGCCTGGCGCAGGTACATGAAGAAGGCCAGCAGCCCGATGGCGGTGACCGTGGCGATGCCGATGCGCGAGAGCATGAGCGAGCGCAGCACCTGCGCCTGGCCCTGCTTGACGACCACGGAGCTGCGGTCGATGAGGGCCTGGGCATGCTTGCGGATGGCCTCCATGTTCTCCATGCCCACATCGGTGTGCAAAATGAATTTCCAGGCGTCCTCGTTGCCATGGCGGCGCAGCTTGAGGCTGAGCTCCATTTCGGCGAGCTTGCGCGAGATCTGGCGCGACAGCAGCGACAGCTCCTGCATGTCGTCGGGCGAATCGAGGAACTGGTTGCGCAGGTTGTCCAGGTCCTGCTGCACGCTGGCCAGGGCCTTGTCGTAGGGCTCCAGGTAGCGGTCGTTGCCGGTGAGCAGGTAGCCGCGCTGGCCGGTTTCGGCGTCCAGCATGCTTTGCAGCAGGCGGTTCAAGGCGCCGTGCGTCACCTGGCCGTGCGCCATCTGCGTGACGGCTTCCTGGGAGCGCATGTGGCCGACCTCGTTGATCCCCACCAGCACCATGGCCGCGAGCAGCGCCATCGGCAGGCTCAGGGCCATCTTGCGGACTTTGGGAAGCAAGTCCTTGGCGATCTCATGCAAATTCATATGCGTTATTCTGGATAATGGCCACTGACCGGCTCACCGCGCCCTTGGGCGGGTGATTGCAACGCAGGTGCATTCAACAATAATTGGGAGCGGGAAGCCCCCTCCCCGAAAGAACGCTCAATGATCAAGATCGGCATTGTGGATGACCATGCAATCGTTCGCTCCGGACTGCGCCAGTTCCTGTCCGAGCACGTGGACCTGCGCGTGGAGGGTGAGGCCGCCAATGGCCGCGAAGCCATCGACCTGGTTCGCACCCATGAAATCGACGTGCTTCTGATGGACCTGTCCATGCCCGGCCAGAGCGGCCTGGATGCACTGGCCATGCTGCGCGCCAAGGCGCCCGACATGGGTATTCTGATCCTCAGCGGCTATCCGGAGGAGCATTACGCCATCAACCTGATCCGTCAGGGCGCCAGCGGCTACCTGAACAAGGAGTGCGACCCCGCCGAGATCGTCGAGGCCATCCGCATCATTGCCCTGGGCAAGCGCTACCTGACCCCGGCCGTGGCCGACCTGCTGGCCCAGCAGCTCAACCGCAAGGACGACGCTCCGCCGCACGAGCAGCTGTCGGAGCGCGAGTTCCAGGTGTTCCTCAAGCTGGCCAAGGGCGAGACGGCCGGCGACATCGCCAAGTCGTTGTCCCTGAGCGTGAAGACGGTGAGCACCTACCGCACGCGGCTGATGGAGAAGATGAGCCTGTCGTCCAACAGCGACCTGACCTACTACGCCCTGAAAAACCGCCTCATCGACTGAACGGGCCTCTGCCGCCTGGCGGTGAAAGGCGCGCCGAAGTGTGCTGGCAATGGCTGCTTTGCCCAGGCGGGCGCGGGTCTTCACTGGGAGGGATGGGCAGGCTGGCGCAGCGCCAGCGCACTCAATGGCTGCCGCGCGCAACAACGTGGGCAACGTGGGCGGGGTGTACGCTGCCATGCTCTATGCAGTAGTCCACCAGGGCATCGATTTCGTTGGATTTGTCGAACACGGCATCCACACCCAACTGGGCGCAGCGCATGCGAATGTCGGGAGTGGCATAGTTGCTCAGCACAACCATCTTTTGGTGGGGGCGGCGGTCGCGGCAGGCCGCGAGCACGCCCAGGCCGCTGCCCTGGCGCAGGAACAGGTCGACGATGGCCAGATCCCATTGCTCCTGGTGGCCTGTGAGCCAGCCTTTGCCCTCGTCCTCGGTTTCGGCCACGCCCACCGCTTCAACGGACGCCAGTTCTTCCAGGGTACCGATCAGGTTCTCCCGGATGGTGGCATTGTCTTCAACGATGTACGTGCGGAGTTTCACTACCTGATCCATGAGACGGCCGGTACAAGCAAACCCGGGCCTGGTTCTGAATTTAACCGAAGCGTCGCTGCCATTCTGACAGCAGCCACGCGCGGACAGCGTAGGAGTGCTCCTACGGTGACGCGCACACGCCACATTCCGGTGCGCGCTGCACATGCATGGTGTTCCATTCCATCGAACGGCCGTCCAGCATCATCAGCCGCCCGGCCAGTGTCGTGCCCACGCCGGTGATCAGTTTCAGGGCCTCGGCCGCCTGCATGGTGCCGATGATGCCCACCAGGGGCGCGAACACCCCCATGAGCGCGCAGCTGACCTCCTCGAACTCGGCCTCCGGCGGGAAGATGCAGGCGTAGCAGGGCGCCTCGGCCCGGCGCGGGTCGACCACCGTGATCTGCCCGTCGAAACGGATCGCCGCCCCGGCCACCAGCGGCACGCCGTGGCGCACGCAGGCGGCGTTGACTGCCTGGCGGGTGGCGTAGTTGTCGCTGCAGTCCAGCACCACGCTGGCGCCGGGCAGCAGCTGGTCGAGCAGGGCGGCGTCGGCCCGGGCCTCGACGGCCTGGACCTCGACCCCAGGGTTGATGGCCGCCACCGCCTGCGCGGCCGACTGCACCTTGGGCTGGCCGACGCGCGCCGTGGTGTGTGCGATCTGGCGCTGCAGGTTGGTCAGGTCTACTGCGTCGTCGTCCACCAGCGTGATGCGCCCCACGCCGGACGAACCCAGGTACAGCGCCGCAGGCGAGCCCAGGCCGCCGGCGCCGATGACGACGGCATGCGCGGCCAGCACACGTTCCTGGCCCTCGATGCCGATCTCGTCGAGCAGGATGTGGCGCGAATAGCGCAGGAGCTGGTCATCGGTCATGGGCGGCGTGCTCTGGGGGCGGGTGTGCAGTTCGGGCTGCGATTGTGCGGGAGATTGCGTGCCGGTGGTGGCAGGCATGAAAAAGGCCGGTCTCCCTGAGGAGACCGGCCTTCTGCGATTCGGGGCTGCTGCGCTCAGCGAAGAGCTCAGTTTTCCTTCTTTTCTTCCTTGCGCTCGGTCAGCGTCTTGCTGACCAGCACGGGGCGGCCCTTGAGC
>NZ_JBKDTZ010000109.1:0-4260 GCF_046339755.1 Acidovorax sp.
GGTCGTGTTCATGATGAAATCCTTTGAAGAAAAAGAAGCGTCTCAATAAAGCCGGGACAGAAACCATTCCTGAACCGGGTTCGGTGAGTCGCCTTGCGGGTTCGGCTCATCGATGGGTTGAACTGTACGCCGCACGTGTTCAGAGAAAAACCAGCCAGTCGCGAACTGTCTGTTCCAGTTTTGGAAATAATGGCTGGTGGGTGGATGGGCCTGCCGATCAGGTGGTAATCCGCATGTAACTGGTTTCGTGTGAAAATTGAAATTCAATTACATAACCCGCAGAGACAAGCCCATGCAAATCCGCCGCGCCACCAAGATCGTTGCCACCCTGGGTCCCGCATCGAGCGACCCGCAACTGCTGGAGGCCATGATCCGTGCAGGCGTCAATGTGGTGCGCCTGAACTTCAGCCACGGCAAGGCGCAGGACCACATCGACCGCGCCACCACGGTGCGCGCCGCCGCGCAGCGCGCCGGCCGCGAAGTGGCCATCATGGCCGACCTGCAGGGCCCCAAGATCCGCGTCGGCAAGTTCGCCGAGAGCAAGGTGCAACTGGTGCCGGGTGAGAAATTCGTGCTCGATGCCTCGCGCACCGAACCGGGTGACATCAACGGCGTGGGGCTCGACTACAAGGAACTGCCGCGCGACGTGAAGGCCGGCGACGTGCTGCTGCTCAACGATGGCCTCATCGTGCTCACCGTGGACGCCGTGCGGGGTGAAGAGGTGCACACCACCGTCAAGCTGGGTGGCGAGCTGTCCAACAACAAGGGCATCAACAAGCAGGGCGGCGGCCTCACGGCACCCGCGCTCACGGCCAAGGACATGGAGGACATCCGCACCGCGATGAGCTTCCAGGCCGACTACGTGGCGGTGAGCTTTCCGAAGAACGCGACCGACATGGAGATGGCGCGCCAGCTGTGCAACGTGGCGGCGTCCGAGTTCCGCCACAAGCCGGGCCTGATCGCCAAGATCGAGCGCGCCGAGGCAATTCCGCACCTCGAAGCCATCCTGCGCGTGAGCGACGGCATCATGGTCGCGCGTGGCGACCTGGCCGTGGAAGTGGGCAATGCCGCCGTGCCAGCGCTGCAAAAGAAGATGATCCGCATGGCGCGCGACCTGGACAAGGTCGTCATCACCGCCACGCAGATGATGGAGAGCATGATCACCAACCCCGTGCCTACGCGCGCCGAGGTGAGCGACGTGGCCAATGCCGTGCTCGACGGCACCGATGCCGTGATGCTCAGCGCCGAGACGGCGGCGGGCAAGTACCCGCTCGAAACCGTGATGGAAATGGCCACCATCTGCGCCGCCGCCGAGGCCGCCGAGGACCACCCCCTCGATGCCGATTTCACGGGCCAGACCTTTGGCCGCATCGACCAGTCCATCGCCATGGGCGCGCTGTTCACGGCGCACCACCTGGGCGCCAAGGCCATCGTGGCCATGACCGACAGCGGCGCCACGGCGCTGTGGATGAGCCGCCACCGCATCCACATCCCGATCTATGCGCTCACCCCCAAGGTGGCCACGCAGCGCAAGATGGCTATGTACCGCAATGTGCGCCCGCTGCTCATGGACACCAGCGCCGACCGCGACACAGCGCTGGAGCAGGCCGAAGGCCACCTCAAGACGCGCAACATCGTGCAAAAGGGCGACGTCTACGCCATCACCTGCGGCGAACCCATGGGCGCGCCCGGCGGCACCAACAAGCTCAAGATCTGCCGCGCGGGCTGATCCCGGGGGGGCTCAGGCCGCGGGGGCCGCAGTGCCCGGCGTCCGGGCCATGCGGTCCCGCAGCACACGTGCGGAAAGGTCGCACATCCAGGCGACGGTCCAGCACAGCCAGCCTGACCACAGAGTGTGGCTCATGAAATGCGCGCCCCGCGCCTGCTGGGCCAGGCCCAGCAGCAAACCCCCCGCCAGCGAAGCCGCCAGGCAGGCCCACGCCGCCTGCGGCTGCGAGCGCCGCAGGGCGAACCAGCCCCCGACGAAGGCGAAACCGGCCGAGGCATGGCCGGCGGGGAAGCACCTGCCGCCGCCGCCATCCACCAGGCCCCAGGCCCAGTGCGAGGCATAGCGCGCCACGCCGCCGAATTCGGCCAGGTCCCAGGGGCAACTGGTGCTGCTCAGGTTCTTGGCGATGCCCACCGCGGCCAGTGCGAGCAGCGCACTCGCCACCCACTGCAGGCGCTCACCCATGTCCAGGCGGCGCAGCGGGCCCAGGGGCCACCACACGCCGAGTGCCAGCAGCAAGACGAGCAACCAGCCCACCCGTCGCGCCCCTTCGTGCGCCACGTGCACGAAGAACCACTGGTCGCGCATCGGAAATCCCGAGGCATCGCCAAAGGGACGGGCCAGCGACCGGTCCTGGCCCAGGAAGTCCCACAGCACCACGAGGGCCAGGCAGGCCAGTGTCCAGGCCGCGATGCGCCGCTGTGCGGAGAACGGGGGGAGGGCGGGGTCAAGGGGCGAGGAAGGCAGGCGCATGGGGCGACGATAGGAATCCGCTCTTAAGGCCGTCTTAAACCCCTGCGGCGGCCTGGGCGCAGGCTGCGCGGGACTGCCACAATGCGCGCATGCGAATCCTTGTCGTGGAAGACGATGCCGGCATTGCCAGCGGCCTGCGGACCAACCTGCAGCAGCGTGGCTACGCCGTCGATGTGTGCGATGGCGTGGCGGGCGCCTGGGCGGCCCTGCGCGCCGAGCGCTTCGATGCCGTGCTGCTGGACCTGGGCCTGAAGGACGGCGACGGCAGCGAAGTGCTGCGCCGCCTGCGTGCCAGCCCTGCCGCGACCGCCGGGGCCCAGGCTGCGGTGGCACTGCCCGACCCGGCCACGCCGGTGCTGATCCTCACGGCGCGCGACCACGTGACCGAGCGCATCGCCGGGCTGGACCTGGGGGCCGACGACTACCTGGTCAAGCCCTTCAACGTCGATGAGCTCGAAGCCCGGCTGCGCGCCCTGCTGCGCCGTGCCACCGGCCGCGCCACCCCCACGCTGCGCCATGGCGACATCGAGCTGGACCCCGGGGCGCGCACGGTGCTCCAGGCCGGGCAAGCGGTGGAGATGTCGCCGCGAGAGTTCTCGGTGCTCTGGGTGCTGATGGATGCACGTGGCCGCGTGCTCTCGCGCCAGCAAATCGAAGAGCGCCTGTACAGCTGGGACGTGGCCATCGAGAGCAATGCCATCGAGGTCTACATCCACCACCTGCGCCGCAAGCTGGGCAGCGCCTGCATCCAGACCATGCGCGGCGTGGGCTATTTCATGCCGCAGGAGAAAACCGGATGATGAAGGCCTGGGGCCGGCGCCTGCTGCGCGTGGCCGGCAGCGCCTCGCTCACCCGACAGCTGCTGCTGTGGTCGCTGGGAGCCCTGGCCCTGGTGTGGGCCAGCTTTGTCTACCTGGGCTACCAGACCGGCATCCACGAGGCCGACGAACTGACCGACGGCCACCTGGCCAGCGTCGCGGCGCTGCTGCTCAACCTGCGCGCGTCCGAGTCGGTGGATGTGGAGAACACCACCCAGCGGGCCGCTATGCCCTGGCTCAAGGCGCACGACTACCAGCAGTCGCTGAGCGTGGTGCAGTGGGACGCCCAGGGCCGCCTGCTGGCACACACTGGCAGTGCTCCCCTGCCCGCCTTCAGTGCGGCCGAAGGCTTTTCCAACCTCACGCTGGGCCCCAAGGCGACGGTGTGGCGCAGCTTTTCCCAGTGGTCGGCCGACCGCAGCCGCAAGGTGGTGGTGCTGCTGGAACTGGGTGAGCGCGACGACCTGGCCGAGGACATCGCCGAGCAGATGGTGGAGCCCGGCCTGTGGCTGCTGCCCGTCGTGGCCCTGGCGCTGGGACTGGCGCTGTGGCGTGGGCTGCGCCACGTGTACGAGCTGTCGCGCGAAGTGGCCTCGCTAGACCCGGCCAGCGCCGAGCGGCTGACCGCCCGGCGCGCCTGGAGCGAGTTCGAGTCGGTGGTGGCGTCCATCAACACGCTGCTGGAGCGCCAGCAGGCCGCCATGGCACGCGAGCGCCGCCTCGCCAACGAGGTGGCGCACGAACTGCGCACGCCCCTGTCGTCGATTGCATTGCAGGCCAGCGCGCTCGACAAGGGGCTGGACATCGAGGCCCAGGCCCAGGCGGTGGCCCGCATCGGCCAGGACGCGCTGCGCGCCGGCCATGTGCTCAACCAACTGCTGGCCCTGGCGCGCACCAGCCGGGCCGAGCTGCACGAGGCCAAGGCGCCGCTGGACCTGGCGGCCATCGGCCGCGCGGTCT
>NZ_JBKDTZ010000110.1:0-6038 GCF_046339755.1 Acidovorax sp.
CCTTTGAAGAAAAAGAAGCGTCTCAATAAAGCCGGGACAGAAACCATTCCTGAACCGGGTTCGGTGAGTCGCCTTGCGGGTTCGGCTCATAGATGGGTTGAACTGTACGCCGCACGTGTTCAGGGAAAAACCAGCCAGTCGCAAACTGTCTGTTCCAGTTTTGAAAACAATCCGGGCAAGAAAAATGCCGCGCAGGAAACCCTGGGCGGCATGGCACTGGACATGGGAACCGGCTATCCCGGTGCGGGTCCCACCAGTTCGATGGGCAGGCCGTCCGGGTCGGCGATGAAGGTGAACGGACAGCCCGTGAAGGGGTCCATGCGCACCGGCTCGGCCGCCACGCCATGGGCGGCCAGGGCCTGCAGGCAGGTCTGCAGGTCGCTCACCCGCAGCGCCAGGTGGCGCAGGCCACAGGCCTCGGGGTAAGAGGGGCGGGGTGGCGCCTCGGGAAAGGAAAACAGCTCGATCTGCGTGCCGTCGGGCAGGGCCAGGTCAAGCTTGTACGACTGGCGCTCGGCGCGCCAGGTCTCGTGCACCACGGCCAGGCCCAGCACCTCGGTATAGAAGCGCTTGGAGCGCGCATAGTCCGAGCCGATGAGTGCCACGTGGTGCACACCCGCAAGCGCCAGTGGTGGCGCACCAGCCACCATGCTCAACCGCCCGCGATGTCGAGCGCGCGCGATGCGCCGTAGAGTGCCGGGGTGGCACTCGGATCGATAATCCAGCAAGGGATGGATGCCAGGTAGGGTTGGAAACGCCCCTTGCCCTCGAAGCGCTGGCGGAAGGACGACTGGTCGAACCACTCGCCCAGGCGCGGCACCATGCCGCCGCCGATGTAGACACCGCCGCGTGCACCGAGCGTGAGCGCGAGGTTGCCCGCCACATTGCCCAGAAAGCCGCAGAACAGGTCCAGCGCCTGCAGGGCCAGCGGGTCCTTGGCCCGCAGGGCCGCCTCGGTCACCTGGGCGGCCGAGTTCACCTCGGTCCCGCCGGCTTTGGCCACGGTGCGCACCGCGTGGTAGAGGTCCACCAGGCCCGAGCCCGAGACGGCGCGCTCGGCCGAGACGTGGCCGTAGCGCTGCTGCAGCACCTGCAGCACATCGAACTCGTGCTGGGTCTGCGCGGCCAGCGTGACGTGGCCACCCTCGCCCGACAACGGCACGCCCGCCGGCGAGTGCGGCGGGAACACCAGGCCCGAGACCCCCAGGCCGGTACCTGCGCCCACGAGGCCGATGGCCTCGCCCGGCACGGCCTGGCCGCCGCCCACCTGGCGCAGCAGGTCGGGCGTGAGCAGGGGTAGCGCGAGGGCCAGCGCCGTGAAGTCGTTGATCACCACCAGCCGAGCAAAGCCGAAGGCCTCGCGCACTGCCTTCTGCGAAAAGCTCCAGCTGTGGTTGGTCATGCGGATGGCATCGCCCGTGACCGGGTTGGCAATACCAAAGGCTGCCTCGTTCGGCGTCTGGATGCCGACCTCGTTCAGGTAGGTGCGGATGGCATCGTCCACCGTGGGGTACTGGGCGCACTGCAGCACGCGCGTGTCGTGCAGGGTGTTATCCCCCGGGTTCTGCCAGGCCAGGCGGATATTGGTGCCGCCGATGTCGGCGAGAAGGCGTGTTGCGGGCATGGGCTGCAAGGGCAATGTGTCCACTGAAAACCAGTGGCAACATCACCCGAAAATGGTGGCTGAACAAAAACGGCGGGGCCGCAGCGAAGTCCGCTTTTTAACCCAGAACGCCCCGGGGGGCCGGGTCAAAGTCCCCATGCGCCAAGGCCAAAGCGCGGGGCTGCGGCAGCAGCCCTCGCACGGGTCTCATGCAATGCGCTGTTCCGTACCGGTATCGAACCAGTGGGCGTGCGCGGGTGCCACGGCCAGGCCCACGCGGTCGCCCGGCTTCACACGGGTCTGCGCGTCGGTGCGCAGCGTCATGTGGCCGGCGGCGGTGTCCACCATCACGTAGGTGTCGGGCCCCGTGGGCTCCACTACGCTGACCTCGCCGCGCCAGGGCGAGCTGTCCTGCAGCACCAGGTGCTCCGGGCGCACGCCCAGCATCACCTCGGGCGCCGCCAGCGGGGCTGCCAGGTCCAGCGACACGCCCTGCACCGAGAACTGCCCGGCCGCCTGGGTGCCGCGCAGCAGGTTCATGGTGGGCGAGCCGATGAAGGTCGCCACATAGGTGTTGGCCGGGCGGTTGTAGATCTCGTCAGGCGTGCCCAGTTGCTGCACCACGCCGCCCTTCATGACGGCAATGCGCGAGCCCAGCGTCATGGCCTCCACCTGGTCGTGCGTCACATACACGCTGGTGATGCCGCTGGCCTGGTGCAGGCGTTTGATCTCGGCGCGCATCTCCACGCGCAGCTTGGCATCGAGGTTGGACAGCGGCTCGTCGAACAGGAACAGTTGCGGCTGGCGCGCCAGCGCTCGGCCCATGGCCACGCGCTGGCGCTGGCCGCCCGACAGCTGGCTGGGCCGGCGGTCCAGCAGGTGGCTGATCTGAAGCATGGCCGCCACTTCGTCGATGCGCTTTTGCCGCTCGGCCTTGGGCATCTTGCGCATTTCCAGCGCAAAGCCGATTTTGTCGGCCACGCTCAGCGTGGGGTACAGCGCATAGCTCTGGAACACCATGGCGATGTCGCGGTCGCGCGGGGGCATGCCCACCACGTTCTTGCCGGCGATGCGGATCTCGCCCTCGGTCGGCTCGTCGAGCCCCGCGATGATGTTGAGCAGCGTGGACTTGCCGCAGCCCGAAGGGCCCACGAGGATCAGGAACTCGCCCGGTGCCACGTGGATGTCGATCTTGCGCAGCACCTCCACGCTCTTGTCGCCCTTGCCGAAACGCTTGTTGATGCCCGCTATGTCCAATGAAGACGCCATGATTCCTTATCCCTTCACCGCGCCGGCCGTCAGCCCGCGCACGAAAAATTTACCCGCCAGCACATAGATCACCATGGTCGGCAGGCCCGCGATGATGGCGGCCGCCATGTCCACGTTGTAGGCCTTCACGCTGCTCGACGTGTTGGCCAAATTGTTGAGCCCCACCGTCACCGGCTTGGAGTCGGTGCCCGAGAACACCACGCCGAACAGGAAGTCGTTCCAGATGTTGGTGAATTGCCAGATCAGTGTGACCATGATGATGGGCGTGGACAGCGGCAGCACGATGCGCCAGAAGATCTGGAAGAAACTCGCGCCGTCCATGCGCGCCGCATTCACCAGCTCCTTCGGGATGGCAGCGTAGTAGTTGCGAAAGAACAGCGTGGTGCCGGCCAGGCCCGCCAGGCAGTGCACCATCACCAGGCCCGTGATGGAACTCGACAACCCGAGCCAGCCCAGCACCTGGCTCATGGGCAGCAGCACCACCTGGAAAGGCATGAACACGCCGAACAGCAGCATGCCGAACAGCGCGTCACTGCCGCGAAACTTCCACAGACTGAGCACATAGCCATTGAGAGCCCCCCAGACAGTGGAGATCAGCACGGCCGGCACCGCCATGGCCACCGAGTTCCAGAAGAAGGGGCGCAGGCCGTTGCAATCCACCCCGGTACATGCGCTGGACCAGGCAGTGCTCCAGGAAGACAGGTTGAGCGATGCGGGCAGCGCCAGCAGTGCGCTGCTGCGGATCTCTTCGGCATCCTTGAACGAGGTGACCAGCATCGCGTACAGCGGCAGCAGAAAGAAGGCGGTGGCCAGGGCCAGAACCGCATAGACCAGCAGACGGCCCACGGAAGGGAAAAGGGAGGGCTTAGCGGTCATGGGGTTTGCTGCGCAGTTCGCTGTACAGATAGGGGATCACAAGGGCGGCCACGGTGGCCAGCATCATGGTGGCGCTGGCCGCGCCCAGGCCGATCTGGCCGCGCGAGAACGACATGGTGTACATGAAGGTCGCGGGCACGTCGGTGGCATAGCCGGGCCCGCCGGCCGTGAGCGCCATCACCAGGTCGAAGCTCTTGATCGCCAGGTGCGACAGCACCATCAGCGTGGAGAAGAACACGGGCCGCAGCGCCGGCAGCACGATGCGCCAGTAGATGCGCGGCAGCGAGGCGCCATCGACCTGGGCGGCCTTGATGATGCTGTCGTCGATGCCGCGCAGGCCGGCCAGGAACAGGGCCATGGCAAAGCCCGCGCTCTGCCAGATGCCGGCGATCACCACGCAATAGATGGCCATCTCGGTGTCCACGAGCCAGCCGAATTCAAAGTTGGGGAAACCCCAGTCGCGAACCATCTTCTCGATGCCCAGGCCCGGGTTGAGCAGCCACTTCCAGGCCGTGCCCGTGACCACGAAGGACAGCGCCATCGGGTACAGGTAGATCGTGCGCAGCGCGCCCTCGGCGCGGATCTTCTGGTCCAGCAGCACGGCCAGCACCACGCCAATGGCCAGCGAGCCACCCACGTAGCCCACGCCGAAGATGCCCAGGTTCTTCAGAGCCACCCACCAGCGGTCCATCTCCCACAGGCGCTCGTACTGCGCGAGGCCCGCCCATTCGTAGTTGGGCAGCATGCGCGATGCGGAGAGGCTGAGCACCCCGTTCCACACCATGAGGCCATAGATGAAGGCAAAGCCCAGCACGAAGGCGGGCGCGACGACCAGCTTGGGCAGCCAGGATTCAAAGGAGTTCTTGGTCGTCGTCATTGCAAAAAGGATATCGGGTGCATACGCTGCCAGCGACACTCAGGGACGGCCAGGCCATCCTTCACGTCAACAAGAAAAACACAAGGAAAAAAGGGGGGCACACAGGGAGTGCCCCCCAATGAACAAAGTCACCTCTGACTAACTCGCTTTCTCACTCACACTCACTCCCTCTTTACCACCAGATTTCATACTGCACGCCCACCAGCGTGCGCGAAGTCTTGCCATTGGCACCGAAGGTCGCGGCGTTGGCCACGGCGGCGGCCTGGTTCCAATTGGCCTTGGTCACGTACAGACGCAACTCGGGGCGCGACCAGAAGTCCTCGTTCATGGCCAGGGCGGCGGCCAGCGTCACCTTGCTCAGGCGCTGGTCTGGGCCCGTGCCCTTGCGCGTGGTGGTCGACACTTCGGCCAGGGCCTTGAAGTTCCTCGAAAAGGCGTAGGAGCCGCGACCGCCCAGCGAGAAGTCCTTGGTCTCCACATTCGTCAGGTCGGTCTTGTTGGTCTGGTAGCCGATCAAGGCCTGGCCGCCGAAGGGACCGCTTTGCCAGTTGATGGCGTCGGCGATCCGCGTGGAACGGCGGCCAGGGCGCGTGCCGTCGATGGCTTCGAACTCGCCGTCGATGCGCGCATGGCCGCGCGAGCCCTGCAGGTACAGGGTGTTGCTCACGCCGGACAGCAGGAAGTCCTTCTGGGTGTGCATCAGCGAGATGCCCGATCCCGAGCCGCCGTTGACCTGGTTCTTGCCGCCCACCGCGGTCAGCAGCACGCGCAGCTTGCCGTTGGGGTTGGTGTTGATCTCGGACAGGTCGACGTTCAGGCGATGCGCCTTGACGTTGTCAGGCAGGTTGCCGTCGAACTTGTCGCCGCTGAACACGCCCAAGCCGAGCTTCATGCCGCCGATCGGCACGTCGGTCACGCCGGCACCGACGTTGTCGCCATAGTTCAGCAGGAAGTAGTCGACGATGTGCACGTCCTGGATACGCAGGCGGCGCTGGCCGACCCAGAACTTGGCTTCGGGCGAGAACGACAGGCCGCTCATTTCGACATAGGCCTGCTCGGTGCTGATGTCACCGCTGCCCCACTTGGCGGGCATGTAGTTGACCTTCCACTTGACGCCACCGGCCTCGAAGCTGCGGGCGAAGTTGACTTCGATGCCGTTGTCGCCTTCATTGCCCAGGCGGAACTTCTGCAGCTCGCCGCCCAGCGACAGGTTGCCCTTGACGCCGTCGGAGTGGTTGAACACCGGGCCACCCCGCGAGTAACCGTTGAACTCGAAGCCGGCAACGTCCATTGCCAGTGCATTTGTCATCGCGCATGCGGCGGCCAAAGCCACCGCCGTGAGGCGGTTTCTTTTCATCATGATGGGATCCCTCGGTGTTGGTTTACTTGGTCTTCGCGGCGGCGGCGATCTTT